>NZ_JBEZXU010000035.1:0-117052 GCF_040638175.1 Actinoplanes sp. NPDC026670 | reverse complement strand
ACCTCGTTCTTTGCGGTCTGGAAGCACTCCTCGATTGCCCAGCGAGTGCCGGCGACCCGGATGAGCTGCTCGTCTGTGGTGTCGGCGGGGCCGTAGCACAGGTAGTAGGCCAGTTCGGTGGGGTCGGTGATGCTGCGACGGATCAGTAACCACCGGGCGAAGCCGTGTTCGGCGGTGCCGGTGTCGGGCATGGTGGCGACGGCCCAGTCGTAGAGCCGGGGACCTTTGACTCCGTCACCGCAGCTGCGGCGTTTCCATGCCGGGTCCGGTGCCTGGGCCGCAAGGAGGTCCGCGCGGGAGCTTCCGGCCGTGGTAGGGATCTTCTGGTTACAGGCGACGGCGAGGACGTAGCCAACGTGGCGGCGTTGGAGGGCGGCGCGGAACTTGCTGTCCTTGCCGTATGCCTCGTCCGCGGTGACCCAGTGCGCTGGGATGCCGGCATCCAGGGCTCGGGTGAGCATTTCCAGTCCCTGGGCGGGCTTGGTCAGGAACTTCACCTTCTCGTCGATGCCGGCCTCGGCGCGGCGGATCGGGTCGTCGTTCCAGCGCTGGGGTAGATAGAGCTCTCGGTCGATCAGCGCTCGTCCTTTGCTGCTGGCGTAGGCGAGGAACACGCCGAGCTGGCAGTTCTCGATTCGGCCGGCCGTTCCAGAGTATTGGCGCTGGACCCCGGCGGACTTCACGCCCTTCTTCAGGAAACCGGTCTCGTCGACGATCAGCACACCGTCGTCGTCGCCGAGGTGTTCGGTGACGTAGTCGCGCAGGTCATCCCGAACGGCGTCGGCATCCCAATCGGCGCGGTTGAGCAGGCGTTGAATGCCGTCGGGCGTGCTGTCACCGGCGGCTTCGGCGATCGTCCAGCCATTCTTGCCGGCCAGAGGCGACAGCAGGCCGAGTAGGTAACTCCGTGCCCGGCGGCGTGGCTCGACACGTCCGAACCGCTTTGCGATGCGGGCCATCACATCGTCCAGGCCCGCAAACCAGCCCGACACAAGATCCACTGACACAAGTCGCGGAGTCTACATAGTACGATCGGCGTCGTTGCGGCGGCGCCATCAATACCGGGCGCGAACCAGCCACTACCTGCGCAGACTCCGGACCTGAAAGTGCGGCTGGAGTACTAGGTTGGGCTCAACCCGAGCACGGATCGCGGCATGACAGTGCCCTCATCAGGGTCGAGGCGAACCCGACTCAAATGGCTGGGTAGAATCAGAGCTTGATGCCGCCGGAATGCCCAGATCTCCGACGACAAGCATCAACTGGAGGGGAAGCTCCTTGTCGTATTGAGCAGCCTCGGCGACAATCCCGCGTGAACCCACTCGCCATAGCTCGATCTCGAAGAACCAGTCCGTCATGTATCGGAACAACGATTCCCCTGGATCGTCCAGTGAGCCCTCTCCGTCGAAGAAGTACCGCTGTATGTCGAGCTTTTCAGGCATTCCGTATCGGGCGGAGATCATGCGCGCCAGTTCAGCACGGTCGGCTAGGAACCTCTCCCTGGCCCGCTGGAACTCAATCTCCCCTGTCCCAGTGCTGTCGCAGAACTGGCTCGGGAACGACTGGCTCTCACAAAGATCGACATGATGGGGCTCCGCGCGGCCACGCTCGTCTACCGCAAAAGGTCTGACGAGCAGATCATCGAGCGTCGTCATCCATCTCTCCATGGCGGAGACCGTATCGCTTCGTGACGAGCCGGACACCGGCTCATCGGCACGCCGCCAACCGCGGTTCATCACCAGGGCGTGACAGCGGCGGCCCAGTCCGAACACGGATCGCGGCAGCAGAGGACATCATCTGAGCAAGCTGTTTGTGCTTGTCTCAGCAGATTGAGTCGCACAGACTTCAGCGATGACGTCGGTCGAGGCGGCAATCCGCAAACAGTTGACGCCAGGAACCCGGTTGCCCACACCGACCGGACGGTCAACCTTTGAGATCAGCGAGATGACCGCGGACTCGTTGATCCTTCTGTTCGGCCCGAAGAAGACCAGGACGCCCATCAGCTGGGCTTGCCTTGAAGGTATCCCTGACTACCTGCGCGGCAGGCAGTGGATTCGCATAGGCGCCAACCGCGATGTCCAAGGCGACCAAGATGCCCTTGACGGTTACCTCAAGGGCTTCATCAAACGGCAAACGGCGGACTACATCGCCGTCGTCCTGGAACAGGCTGGCGTGGTCGAGTTGGATCGAACGCGACCGGCCCGGCTCCGGCTTCGGCCCTGCCGGCCGGAGCCGGGTACAAGCTTGTCGGCGGCAGAAGAGGACGGCCGGCTCGCGGGCAGCACGGAAAGTCTCACACAGGGAGGCCCGCCTCAACTGGCCCGCTTCAACGATGGGCGACAAGCCGTCGATTCAGCTCGGTGAGCAGCGCTGACGGTCCGGGCGTCATCAGGCCGACGTCGACGATGAACACGGCGGCGCCCGAGCGTCGACGTACCCGTGGTGCCCACGCCGACACGGCGGCGACGGCAGCGGCGTTCAAGCTGGTGGGGGTTACCAGCAGCTCGGTCAACGGGCCGGTGAAGCGCAGCCCGACCGACTGAACCGCCGACCACGGCAAGAACACCGGTTGGCGGCGGGTGGCCGCGAACTCCAAGCCGGCGGCCGAGGCGCGTATCCAGCTGGGATTGCGGCCAGCACCGAGGACGGCCCCGGTTGCTCCGGCGATCGCCGTCAGCAGCACCCAGATCACCGTTTCGGTGAAGTCCCACTCCTCCAGCGAGAGGCCGATCGCGATCCCGCGGAACAGCAGAAACACGGGAATGAAGATCAGTGCCATCCGCAGCCACAGCCGCGACCGGCGCAGACGGAATGTCACCGCGTCGCCGGCTGGGGCGGGGATGAGATCAACGGTGGCCATCAGGGAAGTATCCGCAGCCCGGCTCGTCCTCGGATCAGCCGAATGATCACCGCCCGAGCCATGGTCGCAGGCCACTGCCGGTTACCGGCGCATCTCGGTCGGCCCCCAACCGAGCCTCATCGGCAGGACACGACGTCAAACCGCCACAGCGCACCAACCGGCCGCGCCCGCAGCGATCGGTCCGAGCGCGATCAGCGGAAGAAGAGCACAGCTGTTCAAGCCGGATCCGGTACTCGAAACTGAGCCGGTGAGTCTACGAGACCTTGCGGAGATCGCGTTCGAAATACCCGGATGGCCCCCGATCAAGAACGAGGCCCTGTCGCTGTTCTCGGCTGGTAACAAACAATTTGAACGGGTCCGGTCGCTGCTGGAGGCAGCCGCTGAAGCCTCCCGGCAGACCGGCTGGACCGTCATCAGCGGGGACATCTGCCTTGCCGTAGTTGTCCGAGCTCCATCGGGCCGTCCTCCCGGAGACGCCACGAACTACCTCGGTGGAATCGGAGACGTCCTCCAAGACAAGAGCAAACCGGTCAACCTTGACCTGTCCCACCTCGGCCCACTTCAAGCGGTCGCGCTGTACGAGAACGACCAGCAGATCCAACGGGTCAGGTACGACGTGGAGACGGCTGACGTGCCGTCGTACACGGTCAAAGTTTCGGCCTTGCCTGGTGTCCAGCAGCTCACGGCCGCCGACCCGACGTGAGGAGCCCTTTCGGCTTCGCCTAAGTTGGGGACGCTCTGGCCCGGACCATCCGGACTTCCGGCTGGCACCCTCTTCTACGCCGGGCCATCCGATGAGCGATCCTTCAGCGGTGAGTTCTGATCTCCCGCGGCCCTATGCGGAGGAGCCCCCGGTCGTCGTGCCCCCGACCGGTCTGCGGCTCGTGCGGGCTCACCCGTGGTCCGTCGCCGCGACCGTTCTCCTGACCGGCTTGATTCTCGCTCTCTACCCGATGGTCTTGAACGCACTGCTCAACTCCTCCACGTTCAACCAGAACCCCGCCTTCTTCCTCCTCCTGCCAGCATTCGCGCTGGTCGCCGTCCTACCGACGGTGGTGCCGCTGACGGTGGTCGCCGTTCTGGCGAAGCGACGGGTGACGGTGGGCCGTGCCCTGGGCTTGGTGGCCGCGTCGGCGATCGTCGTCGCGGCGCAGGACAGCCTGTCCAGCGTGGTTCGGCTCGACGCCGACGCGGGCGGCGAGCTGCCGATACGTGTCCTGTCGATCGCGCTCAATCTCATGACACTGCTCCTCGTCGGGCTGCTCGGCCTGGTGATCTACCCACCGCTCGTCGGCCGGAACAATCTGCCTGCACTGGTGCTGGGGTCGGTGGTCATGACACTGATCGTCGCCGCAGAGATCTGGATCGGCGGTACGGAAAACGATCCGGGCATCCTGTCCTGGACCGTGGGCGCGTTCGCCGGAGTCGGGTGGGCCGTTGCCGTGCTGTTCACCTCCCCGCCGGCCGTCCCGGAAATGGGCCGCCCTCTGCCGGAGTGACGACGTCGTACCCAACGTGACGGCATGGCCATCGGTGCGCACGCTCGGCGGCAGAAGAGGACGTCCGAGTGTGGTTCAGTCCGTGAGCTGCGTCCGATGCCAAATTTGCCGCGGCGCATACCCTTCCCGGCGCAGCCAGTGCTCGGTGTAAACGATGCGATCGGCTGGGACTACGCTGATGGGCCCGAGTGGTGGGTCGTCGAGATCGCGCGCTCGCTCGATGTGGTCGGATTGCCACCGAACCACCGGCCAGTAGCTCTCGAAGTCAGCGTGGCCCGGCTCCAGGATCCGAGCCTTGCCGAACAGTTGCGCGCCACGGCTGCTGGCCTGCCCGACAAGCGGCGCGAAGATGCCGATGGACACACGCGGGTCGTTGCGAATGTTGCGCATCTTCGGCGACGTACCCAGCGCCGTGAAGACGATGGTGAAATCCAGGTGGAAGTAGCGTACCGGGGTCGCGAGCGGCCCGTCCTCACCAACGGTCGCCAGAACGCACATGTTCTGCGAGGACAACAGGTTGAGGATCCGCTCCTCCAAACGCTCGGGCTCCAGCCGCCTCCTCGGGCTCGGACCGGCCAACCACGGGTTCGTCACCACCATGATCACAGCCTGCCAGGAGCATCCATTGACCTCACCAGCAGACTGCTACCCAACAGTCATGCCGCCACACAGACTTCTACCGGCAAGATCAGGCCCCGGCGAAGGCGGTCAGAACCAAGTCGGCGCGCTGCGCCGGTATGCGGCCATGAAAGCGCACCGAGAGCTGCGGCATGAACCGGAGGATCGCCCGGGCGATACGGTCGGCCGGTGGACGTTTACCTGCTGTGGCACGTTCGTCATTCGCGGTTCCTCGATGGCAGGCCCACTGAACATCGTGGCGCGGACGGCGAGTTGATCTGGGACGAGGAAGAAGGGGACGATCTGAAGATTCTCGGCACCTACTCCACCCTGCAGAAGGCCCAAGAACGCCTCGTCCGTGCCCGGGAGTTGCCCGGATTCCGCGACGAGCCGGACTGCTTCCTCATCGACCAGTACACACTCGACGAAGACAAGTGGACCGACGGCTTCGTCACCGTGCCGCCAGGCGATTGAGCCACCTCAAGCCGGAAATGACGCCGCGTAGCGACCTGATTGCGGCAAATCCGTGCGCCTGACCTTGGTTCTAGCATGTCGGCTCCCAGCTGGCCGGGAAACGCATTCATCTCGGACAGAAAGGACGTCGCGCTGATTCTGGCGAGCGTTGATGTTGACTCTCCTGCGACCAGAGGTTCGAAGCTTGGTGGGTGAACGGTGATGACCTGCTTAACATCGGTGCGTTCGCTGCGGCGACCGGTCTGACCATCCCTGCCCTGCGTCACTACGACGAGATCGGGCTACTCAAGCCCGCTCAGGTCGATCCAGGCACCGGCTACCGGCGCTACGGCCAAGACCAACTCGACGATGCTCGCCTGATCTGCGGGCTGCGCGCCGTGGGCGTGCCAATCGATGAGGTCCGTGCGGTGGTAGGCCGGTCTCCAGGACAGGTGCGGTCAGCGCTGGACGTGCACCGAGAGCGGCTGGTTGCTCAGGTCCGCGAGGTGTCACAGCGGATCGCCGCCGTCGACGAATTCATCGAGAAGGGAACTCCGATGCCCACATTACAGACTATTCGCCCCGTTCAGATCCGCATCAGGGTCGCGGACGTCCAAGCGGCGGCCGGGTTCTACACGACCGCGTTCGACGTCGTGTTCAACGAATCGATCTCGTCGCTACAGTTCGGCACGTACCGAACGGACCGGTTCTTCTTGATCACACTTGAGGAGCATGACGGAGCTGCCTCAAGGCATGAGGGCACACGATTTGGGCTGCTCGTTGACGACGTCGACACCGCTCACGCCCGTGCGGTCAATGCCGGGGGTGTGGAAGTTCATCCCCCGACCGATTTCGCTTGGAAACCGCGTACGTCGTGTGTCCGCGATCCCGATGGGAACGATATCGACCTGAGCCAAGCATGACTCCCGACCGCACAATGGGACCGCAGCTGCACCCACGGCTGACCCGCCGCGCCGCGTGGATCGACCACGACGAACCGCTGCCGATCATCGCCGGAACCGTCATCCGGCTTACCGTCGACCATCTGCCCAGCCGGGCGAGCCGAAACCGGTCTGGCTGTGTTGGTCCAAGGTCGGCGCCACCGCTGCGGATGTCGACCGGTGCTGGCAGGCGTTCTTGCGCCGCTTCGATCTTGGACACACCTTCTGGCTGCTCAAGCAGACGCTCGGCTGGACCGCGCCGAAGCTCCGCGACCCGGACGCGGCCGACCGGTGGACGTGGCTGGTCCTGGCCGCGCACACTCACTGCGCCTCGCCCGGCCGCTGCCCGAGGACCTGCGCCGGCCCTGGGAACGCCCCACTACCGCCGGAGCGGCTCACGCCAGCCCGGAGGTGACCGGCAGAGTCGCTCTCATTTCGGCTGAAGTGCGCACCTGACCATGGCCATCCACGGGGGCCGCTCGTTCGCCGAGCTCCTGCCCGGATCGCCGCGACCGCGACCGCGTCAACGTCAACGTCAACGTCAACGGATCAGACGACAGCATCATCAATCGCAGCGGCCCGTGACGCGCTCAGCTGCGAACGTCAGCGTGACAAATCGACCCGGCACCCACTCCACCATTCCCCCACCCCTGGCAACTCAGGCCTGCGGCATCCTTGCCCACGGACAGTCACCGGCGCCGGCGATGGACAGCGAGTACGTAGAAGGTTCGTTGGGACGAAGCTGGACCCGAGGGGCGCACGCTGGAGAGTGCCGATTGGGCTTCGCTTCAGACTGCTGGCGGGCCCGGGACCGCGGTCCCCGCTCTCCTGCGGCAGCTCTGCTCCAAGCGACTTCGACGAACCGGCGGACGTGGGGAGGGGCTCGTCGCCGGGTGGCAGCAGCACCTCGGCGTGGTCGTCGAGGGCGCTGCCGGCCAGGGCGGCGGCGCGTCCGCGTGCCCTCGCGGTGGGGTTCCGGCCGCTGTGGGTCGAGGCGGCCGACGCGTTCGAGTCGGGGTTCCTCGCCGACGCCGAGGAGTGGCTGCTCACCCACCCGGATCACGTCCGGGCCGAGGCGGTCCGGGCGTGCGCCGACGACCACCGGCAGCGGTGGCTGCACGGGTACCGGAACAACTTCGGCTTCGGCTACATGACGCTGGGGCGGCCGAAGCTGAACGGATGATGTCCATCGATGGAACAGTGGGTGACGATAGGGTTACCGACAAGGAGGTTGGACCATGATCGAGCTCCCTATAGTCGGCGGCCACGGCCGCGACCCGAAGACCTGCCTCTACCGCTGCGGCAACGCCTGCGACCACCCGGTGCCGAACCGGTCGGCCAACCCGTACCTGGGTGACATCGTCAACGCCGCGCTAAGCCGCCGCCGCGTCGTACAGGCGGGGGCCCTGGTCCTGGGGGTGGCCGCGGTGACGAGTCCCGCGCCGGCCGCGGCGAAGGGACGCCCGGGGGAGTTGACCTTCACGCCGGTGCCGCCGAACGAGCTGGACCGGGTCGTCGTGCCGAGCGGCTACCAGCACGCCGTGGTGATCCGCTGGGGTGACCCGGTGCTGCCCGGCGCGCCCGCCTTCGACCTGAACGCGCAAACCGCCGCGAAGCAGTCCGCACAGTTCGGCTACAACAACGACTTCCTCGGTGTGCTGCCGCTCGGCGGCGACGGCACGCGGGCGCTGCTGGTGTCGAACCACGAGTACACCAACGAGGAGCTGATGTTCCCGGGGTTCACCAGCCAGGAGGCGCTCACCGTCGAGCAGGTGCGGATCGCCATGGCGGCGCACGGGATGAGCGTCGTGGAGCTGGAGCGGGTGGGGTACACCGGGCGGTGGCGGCCGGCGCGCGGGCCCCGGCTGCGCTACAACCGGCGGTTCACGATGCTGGCCACCCCGTTCCGGCTGGCCGGGCCGGTGGCGGGCAGCGCGCTGGTGCGCACGGCGGCCGACCCGCGCGGGCGGGCGGCGATCGGCACGCTCAACAACTGCGCCGGCGGCGTCACCCCGTGGGGCACGGTGCTCTCCGGCGAGGAGAACTTCAACCAGTACTTCGTGGGCGGCGACCAGGCCCCCGAGGCCGCGAAGCCGGGGCTGGCCCGCTACGGCGTCCTCACCACCGGGCGTTACCCGGACGAGTCGCGGCGCTGGGAACGCGCGCAGGAGCGGTTCGACCTGGCGAAGCACCCGAACGAGGCGAACCGGTTCGGCTGGATCGTCGAGGTGGACCCCTATTCGCCGGACGAGGCGCCGCGTAAGCAAACCGCGATGGGGCGCTTCAAACACGAGGGCGCCAACGTGATCGTGGCGCGCAACGGGCAGGTCGCCGCGTACATGGGCGACGACGAGCGGTTCGAGTATCTCTACAAGTTCGTGTCCGCGAAGAAGTACCGGCCCGGCGACCGGCGGCACAACCTGACGCTGCTCGAATCGGGCACCTTGTACGTGGCGCAGCTGCGCGGGGACAGCCCGCCGGCCGAGATCGACGGCACCGGGCGGCTGCCGTCGGACGGGCGGTTCGACGGGACCGGCCGGTGGATCAAGCTTGTGTCCGGCGACCGGTCGTTCGTGCCGGGGATGACGGCGGTTGAGGTGCTGACGTTCGCCCGGTTCGCCGGGGACGCGGTGGGCGCCACGAAGATGGACCGGCCCGAGGACGTGCAGCCCAGCCTCCGTACCGGAAAGATCTATGCGGCCCTGACGAACAACACGAACCGGGGAGTCGGCACGTATCCGGGAGTGGACGAGGCGAATCCGCGCACGGCCAACCGGCACGGGCAGATCTTCGAGATCGTCGAGGACCGCGGCGACCACACGGGGGAGACATTCACCTGGTCGCTGCCGATCGTGTGCGGTGACCCGGCCGACCCGGCGAGCTACTTCGCCGGGTTCGACAAGAGCAAGGTGTCGCCGATCTCCTGCCCGGACAACGTCGCGTTCGACCGTACGGGCAATCTGTGGATCTCCACGGACGGCAACGCGCTCGGCACCAACGACGGCCTGTTCGCGACGCCGATCGAGGGGCCTGAGCGGGGACACCTGCGGCAGTTCCTGACGGTGCCGCCGGGCGCCGAGACGTGCGGGCCGTTCATCGTCGAGGACGAGCGGTCGGTGTTCGTGGCCGTGCAGCACCCAGGCGAGATCGACGGGGCGACGGTGGAGAATCCGGCGTCGACATGGCCGGACGGGGGCTACGCGAAGCCCGCCGTGGTCGTCACGTGGCGCCCGGACGGAGGCCGGATCGGTAGCTGAGCTGTCGGGCAGCGTTAACCCCGCGCTCGCCCGGCATCGGTGTTCGTCGTTCGGTGGCTCTCCTAGCGTCCGGGCAGGCCAACCGACCTTAGAGAGTCCCCCGAATGACAGACACCACGCGCCGCTTCCTGACCTTGCTCGGGCACAGCGGCGGCAGCCGTTACGCGATGACCTGCCTCTACCGATGCGGCAACGCGTGCGACCACCCAGTGCCGAACGCGCTCACCACCGACGAACAAACCATGCTCGCCCAGGTCCGAGCCGAATGCCCACACCTGGACCGGCTGCCACCCACGTCACCACGTTCGCGACCATGCTCATGCACCGCCAAGGCCAGCACCTCGACGCCTGACTGACCGCCGTCCGCGCCGACGACCTCCCGCACCTGCACTCCTTCGCCACCGGGCTCACGCAGGACTACGACGCCGTCGTCAACGGCCTGACCTTGCACCACAGTTCCGGCGCGGTCGAGGGCAACGTGAATCGGATCAAGATGCTTAAAAGGCAGATGTATGGGCGAGCCGGCTTCGATCTGCCCCGTAAGCGTGTCCTGCTCAGCCGCTGATCAGAGCCATCGGGGTCAGATGCGATCACGAAATGGGGGTCAGAACCAGTTTTCAGCCGCCGTCGACACCCATTGTCGCCGATGCGGTTGCAGGCACTCGCTCTCCGGCACAGGCGCGCACCCAACAAAGTCGATCGCTACACGCAGCGTAACGGCGCATTTGGCGCTGGCACGCCCGGATCGCGGCAGATCAGTGAACCCTCACACCACGACGGCCGGTGCATATCTCGATGTTTCGACTGCGGAGATCGCCGACAACGAGCATGAACTGCAGGGTGCCGGTCGGTAAACTAGGCGGGTGAGCGCCACCGAGCTGACCAGTCATCTGCACGACCTCGCCACGGCCGTCCGCTCGACCGCGCCCGGCCTCGAGCGGCTCCGCCGACTCCGGGCTGAGCTGGAGACCGCGGCGGTCGCGCCGGATCTGTGAAGGGATCCCGCGCGTGGGCGGGCGGTCGGCGTCCGCCTCGCCGTCGTCACCCGCGAGCTGACCCGCGCCGAGACGGTGCGCAGGCGGCTCGACGATGCGCTACAGCTACTCGCGCTGGCGGTCGACACCCACGACGATGCGGTCCTCGCTGACCTGCAGGCCGAGGCCACCGCACTGAGCAATGCCGTCGCGGACCTGCGGACCCGGATGCGCCTCGACGGCCCCTACGACCTTCGGGGCGCCGTGGTCGTCGTTCGCGCCATCGGAACCGACGAGGACGCGGTGACCATGGTCGCGACCGTGCTGCGGCGATACCGCGAATGGGCCGAGCGGTACGGCCACGTCATCGTGGTACCCGACAACGTCCCGCCGGAATGGCGCCTGCGGGAAGGAGCGCTGGTCGTGGCCGCGCCGTACGCGTACGGCCTGCTGCGCGCCGACGCCGGCCGGCATCACGCCGGGGCAACCAAGGTCACCGTCACCGTAGCCCCGCTGGTCGAGGACGATGATCCGGAGACCGTCCGGGCTCAGGATGTCCGGCTGGATATGGTGTGCACGCGGAATCCGGCCACGGCGTCAGTTCGATTCACCCATCTGCCGACCGGCTGGAGCGTGTCCTTCCGCAACGATGCGCGGGCCAGGCAACAGCAGGAGGTCGCCTACCGGGTACTCCGTTCGCTACTGCTCGTTGCGGGCGTCGGCAACCGCGGCTATTCGAGCCGCTCAGGCCGGCTGGCGGACCGTCCTGCTCGTAGTCGACCGCAGTGCTAAACCTCGCTGCGCGCCCGGATCGCGGCATTATGCAGGTAATCCTTGTCAAGTTGATCAAGGGTGGTGTGTGTTCGGAGGCTGGAAGAGGTCGCCTTCGGCGTCGCCGCCGAGCAGGAAGATGAAGCGGGCGAGGGTGGTCGATCACGACGCATACACACCTTGGCTAGATACTCATGTTGCTTGTATATTTGGCCGCCATGCGATCAACTTCGCGTCCCGCGCTGCGGGAACCGTCGTACTTTGTGCTTGCCGCCCTGCTCGGTGGCCCGCTGCACGGCTATGCCGTGATCAAGCGGGTGACCGAGCTGTCCGACGAACGGGTGAAACTCGCTGCCGGCTCGCTGTACTCGGTGATCGACCGGCTGCTCGGCGAAGGCCTCGTCACCGCCGACGGTGAAGAGATCGTCAACGGTCGCGCCCGCCGCTACTACCGGCTCACCGACGAGGGGCACCGCGTGCTCACCGAGGAAGCCGACCGGCTCGCCCGCGCCGCCCGGGTGGTCATGGACCGCCTGCAGCATGACGGCTTCCCGCAGGGAAGCACACGTATCCCTTCTACCGCGAGGATCAGACCAGCATGAGTTCCGACGTTCTGGAGAAGCGCTATCGCACGCTGCTGCGCGCCTATCCGGCCGAGTACCGCCGCGAACGTGCCGACGAACTGATCGACACGTTGATCGGCGACGAACCGACCGCCCGCCGCTGGCCCACCCTCCGGCAGGCGGCCGCGCTGATCCGCGGCGGCCTTCGGGTGCACAGCGGCAGCACTGCGGCCCGACCCACCGCCGTGCGGCTCTGGCAGGGAATCCACCTGGGCGCCATGGCGGTGCTGGCGCTGGGTACGCTCTTCGGCCTGAGAGGCGTTCTCGAGGCGTTGCGGTCCGGTGGACTTTCGGATCCCCTGGTGGTCCTGCGGGATCACGGTGTCTACGAAGTCATGGTGGGCGCGGCGCTGGTGGCGCTTGCCGCGGGCCGCGCCCGAACCGCCGCCGTCCTGACGGTGGCCGCGGCGGTGGTGCCGACCGTGATCTCGCCGTACCTGTTCAGCGACGGCCTTCCGCAGTGGTGGGTACCGGTTGTCGCCGACGGCCTTCCGCAGTGGTGGGCACCGGTTGTCGCCACGCCGTTGGTCATGGTGGGCCTGCGGCGTCCGGCGGACGTGCCGCCCGCGCCTCGGGTCAACGCCGTCTTGGTCACCGCCGGCGTCCTCGCCCTGCACCTGCTCCTTGCGGAAGGTTTCCGCAACGTCGACAACATGACCTCGCAGATCCTTGCCGCCGTCGTGGTGATCTGCGGGACAGCGGCTTTCCTGTGGGTGGCCACGGCCGACCAGCGGCTGCTGCTCGCGGTGACCCCCACCTTCCTGCTGGGAACGCTGTATCAACTGAACACTCTGTACGGCGCATATGGCGCGCTGTCGACAGGCCACGTCGACGGCGCCGAGGTGGCAAAACACTTCTACCAGCCGTACGCCCCGCCATCGCTGGTCGTCGCAGCCGTCATCACAGCAGGCATAGTCGGCTCCACCCGCCTGCGGCAGCACAACCGCGCCTGACGAACCGAGAGCGACCCGGCCTACCGCCGAACCACCCGGACGAGAATCGGCGAAACACTGATGACAATGCCTCCGAGTGACGCGTTCCGAAGTCGCAATGAATCCGCATTTCCTTGCGGAACGCTCACCCAACGGATGCACTGTTCTCGGCAGATCAGTGAAACGGGCGGCTTTTACCGATCGCGCCACGCCAGAGGAGACAGTGTTACCGCGGCCTTGGCGATTCGTCGGCTCGTCTCGGTGTGCAGGTCCTTGCGTGCCGAGGCGATCCAGCCGTCCACGCGGCTCACGCCGATGTCTCGGTACTCGATGGCTTGCAGGAGCATCTCCAGTTTGTCGGCGTCCTTGGCGCACAGCGCTTCGAGGGTTTGACGCGTCTCGTACTCGTCGACTGCGGCGCGGACCGTGTCGCGAGAGCGCTCGGGAAGCCGTTCGGTCTGGTCGGCGGTGATTCGGCGCGGGTCAGGCTTGGCCAGGTGGGCCGCCGCGGTGTGCGGGAGGTCGCCGGTGCGGGTTTCCTGGGTGTCGTGCCAGAGGGCGAGGAAAGACGCACGAGCGGGATCGGCGCCCTCTTCGGCCGCGATGAGGGCGGCCAACTGGGCGGTGCGCATGGTGTGTTCGGCGACCGACTCCGGATCACGGACGCCGGCGTGCCACCAGCCGGTTCGGCGGATGCGCTTCAACAGGCCGAGTTCGTATCCGAAGCCGGCGATTGCCTCGGCGTCTTCTGACACTTGGGTCCTTCCTGAAGCCCGGCGAGTCGGGGTGGAAGAAAGCCTATCGAGCGAGGGTCTGATCGGACGTCCCGCCCGGCAGCCGGGCGGGACGTCCATAAAAGGCGTGCTCAGGAGAGGTACGGCACCGCCGACACCAGCTTCGACGTCCACTTCGGGCTGGTGCCCGGAGCCGGCGAGAGAACCGTGATGTCGGTGCCGACCCCGTCGAGCGGAGCCGCATCCTTGACGCTCGTGACGGTGTTGTCCGCGGACACCGCGTAGTACTGGCCGTTGCCGGGCGAGGTCAGGCGGGTGTACCCGGCCCAGCCGGTGGTCTTCAGGGTGTACGGATCCCAGTCACCCGCACCGATGATCTTGTACGACACCAGCCGGCCGTCGCTGACCGTGCCGAGGATCCAGCCGGGACCGGCGGTGGTCAGCGTCTTGAGCGTGAACCCGGCGCCGACCGCGATGCCGCCGGTGATGTTCGCCTCGACCGGCTTGGCGCTGGTCAGCGTGTACCGGCGCAGGTTGCCCGAGGCGATGCCGTAGAGCGAACCGGCCCCGTCGTAGGCCAGCATGTCGTGCGTCCAGCCGCCCCTGGTGTCGATCCGCGTCGAGGTGAACGTCAGCGCCGGGAGGGTGCCGGACACGTCGACCCGGTACAGGAAGCCGTCGGTGGAGTTGATCAGGACCGTGGTGTAGTTCAGTGCTGCGATCGCCTTGGCCGTGAACGGCAGCGCCGCCGCCGAGGCCACCGTCGCGATCGGGGCGCCGAGGCTGTCGGTGGCCGTGTAGGTCAGGTGGTTGTCCGCGTCGACGCCGAAGACCGACAGGTCGGCGGCGTGCTGCGGGTACGAGCGCAGCGGCACGGCCGACAAGGCCACCTGGTTCCAGCCGCTCGTGGCGACCGGGTCGTTCGGGTAGGCGGTGATGTCGGCGCCGTTGCCGTCGACGGGTGTGGCGTCCTTGAACCGCAGCAGCCCACCGGCGGCGGTCCGGGCGTAATAGAGGCCGTTGCCCGGGGACGTCAGCGCCGTGTAACCGCCCCAGCCGCTGGCAGCCACGTTGTACGGCGTCCATGTCCCGGCCGGGCTTACCGCGTACCCACGCAGCACACCGGCGGCGGTCGCGCCGATGAAGAAGTCGGGGCCGGTGGTGGTGAAGTTCTTCAGGGTGAAGCCGCTGGCACCGACCGACGTGTTGTTGATGACGCTGCCCGGGCCGGGTTTCGCGCTGGTGATGGTGTAGCGGCGTACCGCGTCGCCGGCGAGGCCGAACAGGGAGCCGTCACCGTCGAAGGAGAGCCAGTCGTGGGTCCAGCCGCCCTTGGTGTCCAGTTGCACGGGGGTGGCGAACCTGACCTCGCCGGACAGGCCGGTGACGTCGACCCGGTAGAGGTGACCGTCGGTGCTGGTGATCAGCACGGTGTCGGCGTTCAGCGCGGCCATCGCCTTGGGTGTGAACGGCAACGCCGCCGTCGAGGTCACCGTGCCCAACTGGTCGCCCGAGGCCGAGTCGATCGCGGTGTAGGTCAGGTGGCCGTCGGCGAGGGCGCCGAAGATCCCGACGTCACCGGTGGTCACGCCGAGCCAGCCGGCCAGGTCGTCGGCGCGCAGTTCGGTCGCGTCGCGCCGGGTCTCGGTCTCCGCGAGGCAGCCGCCCTGCCAGGACCGCTGGGTCACGGCCACCAGTTCCATCCCGGCGGAGGTGGTGCGCAGCGCCGGGCCACCGGCGTCGCCTTTGCAGACCACGGCGGTGGTGGAGGCCCCGAGCACGGTCAGCGTGGCCGTGTCGGCGGCGGTCACGCCGAACGTGGCGGCGTGCAGCTTCTTCGGCACCCATTCGGTGGCGGTCCGGCCGTATCCGGCCACCGTCAGCTGGTCACCGACTGCGGCGGGGGTGGCGGCCAGTGTGACGGGGGTGATCCCGGTGGCCGGCGTGGCCAGTTTGGCCAGGACGACACCCCGGTCCGGGTGCGGTACCAGGCGGACCACCGGCGCGACGACGCCGTCGGTCTCGGTGAGGTCGGCCCGGCCCAGGGTCACGGTGGTGGGGGTGGCCGGCGCGCCCTCCGCAACCGCGCCGGCGGCGGCGAAACAGTCCACCGCGGTGAGCACCCACTGTGGCGCGACCAGCGCACCTGTACAACCCGCACCCACACCGGCGGCGCCGACGTCGACCTTCGCGACGAAGTCGTACGCCGTGCCGGTGACCGCGTTGCCCTCGACGGCGATCACCGGCACCGCCGGGCTCAGCCCGAGCACGACGGCGGCCAGCCCGACCGCGAGGGCCTTCCGTGGCACTCGCCTCGGCCGACTGGTTTCCCCGTTGTTCATCTTTGTTCTCCCCAGTGCTTGAACGGCACGAATCAGGGGCGGAAACAGATGCACGGCGAACGGCGATGGCACGCCTTGACCAGGGAAATCCGCCCCCGTTGCGAACGCCCCGAAGGCACCTTAAGACATAGACGGTTACTTGTACATGAGATCAATATGGATTCTTACCCATTACCGGGTTCGCACCGATCGGTCCAGGTATTGCGGCCGGCTGATCGCGTACACGTCGACGGTCCGGTCGTTGCCGGGTGTGGTGGTGCGCCTGTCGAAGGTCAGGCCGAGTTTCTCCATCACCCGGGCCGAGCGCACGTTCTCCACCTGGCGGATGCTGACCAGCCGGTCCAGCTCCCGATCGACCAGGCCGAAACGCAGCGCCGCCCGCGCGCCCTCGGTGGCCAGGCCGGCGCCCCAGAACGGCCGGGCCAGCCGCCACCCGATCTCCACCGTCGGCATGACCTCGGGCAGGAAGTACGGCACCGCGAGCCCGACCCAGCCGGTCAGCTGCCCGGTCTCCACCAGCTCGGCCGCGAACAGCCCGAACCCGTGCTCGTCCCAGTGCTGCCGCATCCGGTCCAGGTGCGCGGCGGTCTCCGCCCGGCTCTGCACCGAGCCGTCGCGGATGTAGCGCATCACCTCGGGATCGGCGTACATCTGCGCCAGGGCGTCGAGGTCGTCGTCGCGCCACTGTCGCAACAGGAGGCGGTCGGTGCGCAGTTCGATCATTTCCCGATTATCGGCGCGGTGGTAGGAAAGCCGACATCTGGGTGGTTTGCCCGGGAGCGACCACTTCGACGATGATAGACCCGTGTCACTGGAGCCGACTCTGCGCGTCGTGGTCGCCGAGGACTCGGGGCTGCTGAGGGAGCTACTGGTCCGCCTGCTCACCGAGAACGGGCTGGTGGTCCACGGCCAGGCCACCAACCTGCCCGAGCTGCTGGCGATCGTCGCGGCCGACCCGCCCGACCTGGTGATCTCCGACATCAGGATGCCACCGGCGTTCCGTGACGAGGGCATCGCGGCGGCCGAGCAGATCCGGGCCCGGCATCCCGGGGTCGGCCTGCTGATCCTCACCCACTACCCGGACGCGGCCTACGCGGTCCGGCTGCTCGAGTCCGCCGACCGTGCGGTCGGCTACATCGTGAAGGATCGGGTGCAGGACACCGCCCGGTTCCTCGAGGCGGCCCGGCGGGTCGCCGCCGGCGAGACCGTCATCGACTCGCAGATCGTGCAGGAGATGTTCCGCCGCCCGCGCCCGGCCAACCCGCTGGACCAGCTCGCCCCGTCGGAACGGCGGATCCTCGCGCTGATCGCCGAGGGCCACTCCAACTCGGCGATCGCGACGCGCCTGAGCTACAGCATCAAGACCGTCGAGAAGCGGGTCACCTCGATCGGGCAGGCGCTGGGGCTGCCGTCGGTGGACGACGGCGATCGCAGCCACGTCAACCTGAGAGTGCTGGCGGTGCTCGCCTACCTGCGGCAGGCACAGCACTGATGATCGTCCGGCCGGGGCGACGCCTGTGGATCGGCCCACCGGCAGCCGTCGTGGTGGGTTGCGCCCTGGCGGTGGCCGCACAGTGGCCGGTCCTGCCCTACCGGCCGGCGCTCGCGGTCGCCAACGGGCTGGTGGGTGTGCTGTTCCTGCTCACCGGCGCGTTCCTGGGCGCGGAGGACGACCAGTACGGCAACGGGCGCCTGTTCGTCCTGGCCGGAGTCGCCTGGGCCGGAATCGGGCTGGAGAACTGGGGTTCGCCGCCACTGAAACTGGCCGGATGGCTGTGCAGCGGGCTGTTCTCGGTCGTCGGCGTGATCGTCCTGTTGCGCTACCCGGAGGACCGGCTGGCGCACCGGCACCAGCGGGTGTTCGCCGTGCTCGCGCTCGTCTGGATCGAGGGCGCCGCTGTGGCCATCGCGGCCACCGCGGGCGTCCCGACGCGTGGCGGCCGGCCGGCCGTGCTGTTCGGGGGCGCCGGCAGCCCGCTGGCCGGCCAGCTCGTCGAGACGATCGGCCGGGCCGGTCTCGTCGTGATCGCGCTGGTCTTCGTCGGCCTGCTGGGTGTCCGTCTCGCGCAGGCCCGGGGCCTGGAAAGACGGACGCTGACGCCGGTGCTGGTGGCGGCCATCGCGGTGGGGGTCGTGACCGGGGTGCGCCGGGCCGCGATCGTGCTGTCCGACGCGCGGGTGCCGGCGATCCTGTTGCAGCTGATCGAGCCGATCGCCATGATCGCCATCCCCGGCGGTTTCCTGCTGGCGGCGCTGCAACGACGGCTGGCCCGCGCGGCCGTCGCCGACATGGTGCTGTCGCTGACCCGGCCCGGCGGCGGAGGCGATGTGCTGACCGCGCTGCGCGCCGCCCTGCACGATCCGACCCTGGAGATCCTCTACTGGGTCGACGACGAGACGGGCTACCGGCGAGCCGACGGCACCCCCGAAAACCGGGTCGACGGCACTCCCGGCGACTCCACCGGCCCGCCGGCCGGCCGCCTGTCGATACCGATCACCACCAGCACCGGTGACCGGCTCGCGCTGGTGCACATGGACGCCACGCTCACCCGGCACGCGTCGGTGGTCGACGCCGCGTTGAGCGCGGCCATGCTCCTGCTGGAGAACGCCCGTCTGCAAGCCGGGATCCGGGCGCAACTGGCCGAGGCCCGGGCCTCCCGCGCCCGGATCGTCGAGGCCGGGCTGGCCGAGCGACGCCGGCTCGAACAGAACCTGCACGACGGGGCGCAGCAGCGGCTGCTGGCACTGTCGATGCAGCTGGCCGGGCTGCGCGCAGCCGTGCCCGACCCGGCGGCCGGGCGCCTGATCGACGACGCCAGCGCCAATCTGCGGGACGCGACCCGCGAGTTGCGGGAGCTCGCTCACGGCCTGCACCCGGCGATCCTGACCCAGGCCGGGCTCGGTCCGGCGCTCGAATCGGTCGCGCAGCGGCTCCCGCTGCCTGCCCTGATCACCATCCCGGACCGGCGCTGGGCCGAGGCGACCGAGCTGACCGTGTACTTCGTGGCCTGCGAGGCGCTCACCAACGCGGTCAAGCACGCCGAGGCCACGCGGGTGTCGGTGACGGTCACCGAGGACGACGGTCACCTGCGACTGCGGGTCGACGACGACGGGGTGGGCGGGGCGAGGAACACCGGGCACGGCCTGACCGGGATCCGCGACCGGATCGCCGCGGCCGGTGGCACCTGGAGCCTCGCCAGCCCGCCGGGTGAGGGCACCACCGTCACGGCGATGCTGCCGCTGCGCCGGTAAGGCGGGTTTTCCCTCCCGGTCCGGCGGGTCAGCACCACGGTGCGGCATCCGGCCCCGGAGGCAGACTGGCATCCACCGGCTGGCCGGCGGCGTCAGCGAGGGGGCGACGCCGCCGGCACTCCTCATTTACCCGGCAGGTAATCGTCAGCGCGGCGGGGCGGCGGCACGATCAGATTCATGACCGCTTACGCCGTAGCCCACCTGAGGACCACGTCGACCCACGACGACGTGCTGACCTACATCGAGAAGATCCAGAAGACCATGCAGCCGTACGGGGGACGCTTCCTCGTGCACGGCTCGGCAGTCGAGGTCGTCGAGGGCGAATGGCCCGGCGCGCTGGTCGTGTTGTCGTTCCCGGACATGGCAGCCGCGCACGACTGGTACGCGTCCCCGGCGTACCGGAAGATCCTGCCGTTGCGGACCGATCACCTTGCCGGTGACGTGGTCCTCGCCGAAGGCGTGGGTCCCGGCTACGACGCGCGGGAGACCGCCGCCGCGATGCGCGCGGCCCGGACCCTCTGATTTTAGGAACCTTTACTTATAGACTGTCGTCGATCTACGGATCCCCCGTCCCCGCGTGGAGAGGCACATCCGCATGAACGACAACAGGCGCCTGGCCGCCACCCTCGGCATCGCCGTCGCGCTGATCATCACCGGCGCTCCCACCCCCGCCACCGCGGCGCCGCAGAGGTTCGAATTCCCGGCCGAGGCCCGCCGGCAGATCCCGCTCGTCCAGGCGGCGAGCACGATCCGCCACACCATCGACCCGAGCGCGAACACCGGCTACGCCGGCCTCGAACTCCAGGACGACCGGGTCGTCCTCTGGTGGAAGGGCACCGTGCCGGCCCCGGTGCGCCGGGCGGTCGGCGCCGCCCAGCGCACCGCCCCCGTCCAGATCGCCACCGCCGCCCACTCGCTCCACGAACTGCGGGCGGCCGGCACCACACTGCGTGCCTCGCTGACCGCCGGGAAACCGCGCATCAAGTACGCCGTCGACGGCAGCCGCGTGGTCGTCGACATGGCCGGCACCACCACCGGCTTCACCACCGCGCAGATCCCGGCGGTCGGAGTGCCGGTCGACGTGGTCGACCAGGGCGCGAAGGTCCTGACCAGCCGCCGCGACGACTGGCCGCAGTGGAAGAGCGGCGCCGACCAGATCAACGGCAACTCCCGCTGCACCACCGGCTTCCCGGTCCGTAACGCCGACGCCGAGTTCATCCTGACGGCCGGCCACTGCGGCAGCAACGGCAACACGATCCGCGACGGCGTCGGCGAATTCGTCGGCACCTTCACCGGCGACCGCGACGACCACGACATCGCGCTGGTGCACACCCCGAGCGGAGCCGACAACCTGATGTACGTCGGCGGCCTGGACAGCAACGTCGTCACCACGGTCGAAGGCTGGGACTGGGTGTTCCCCGGCGAGTACCTGTGCCAGTCCGGGGGCTCCTCGGCCCGCGACACCGGCGGCCCGGTCTGCGGCCTGCGGGTCGAGAAGTTCAACACCGACTCGGGCGACGCCGTCGAGGCCCGGCAGGTGGACGGCCGTCCGGCGGTACGCGGCGGCGACAGCGGCGGCCCCGTCTTCGGCCCGTCGGCCAGCGGCAACGTCATCGCCAAGGGCATCAACAACTACACGTACGTCGGCAACAACACGATCCTGGGCTTCCAGGACTTCGGCACCGCGACCCGCGACTACGGCATCTGGATCACCGACTGACACACGCTGACCGGGCGGTTCCGGCCGCCCGGTCAGCTGGCCAGGCCGTTGCGGTACGCGTAGACCACGGCCTGGACCCGATCCCGCAGCTCCAGTTTGGTGAGGATCCGCGAGACGTACGTCTTGACCGTCTCGTGGCTGATCACCAGCGCCGCCGCGATCTCGGTGTTGGACAGACCGTTCGCGATCAGCCGCAGCACCTCCAGCTCACGCGTGCTCAGCGGCGTGCCACCCGAGCCCGCCGACGGCAGGATCCGGGACGCGTACCGGCCGACCAGCTGGCGGGTCACCTCCGGCGCGAGCAGCGCCGCCCCGGCCGCCACCGTGCGGATGCCGTGCAGCAGGTGCGCCGGCGGCGCGTCCTTGAGCAGGAACCCGCTGGCCCCGGCGCGCAGCGACTCGTACACGTATTCGTCGAGGTTGAACGTGGTCACCACCAGCACCTTCACCGGCCGCTGCACACCGGCTCCGGCCAGCCGGGCGGTGGCTTCGATGCCGTTGAGGCCGGGCATCCGCACGTCCATCACGACCACGTCCGGCGCCAGCTCACGCGCCAGCTCGACCGCGGTGTGGCCGTCGCCGCAGTCCCCGGCCACCGCCATGTCCGGCTGGGCGTCGATGATGGTGGCGAACCCGGTCCGGATCAGCGGCTGGTCGTCACAGACCAGCACCCGGATCACGACGCCACCCCGGTCGGGATCCGCGCGGTGACCAGGAAACCACCCCCGGCGAGCGGGCCTGCGCTGAAGTCGCCGCCGAGCGTACCGACCCGGTCCCGCAGCCCGGTCAGGCCACGCCCGCTCCCACCGGCCGACCCGGCGCCGGCGCCCGACCCGTCCGTGCTGATCCGCATGTCTATCTCCTCCGGCCGGTACCGGACCGTGACGCTGGTCCGCGCGCCGTGGTCGTGCTTCAGCGCATTGGTCAGCGCCTCCTGCGCCACCCGGTAGACGGTGGCCACCGCACTGCCGGCAGCCTCCGGCAGGCTGCCCTGTTCGACCAGCTCCACCGGCTGCCCGGCCCGCCGGGTCCGCTCGACCAGCGCCTGCAGCTCACCGCCGTGACCGGGATCGAGCAGATCGAGCACGTGCCGCAGATCGGTGACCGCCTGCCGCCCGGTGTCCGAGATCGCCGCCAGCGCCTCGTCGAGCCGGTCCGGCGCACCGGTCAGATACCGGGCCGCCTCGGCCTGGACCACCATGGCGGTCACGTGATGGGTCACCACATCGTGCAACTCCCGGGCGATCCGGGTGCGCTCGGCGGCCCGGGCCGCGTCCGCCAGATGCCGCCGATGGTCCAGCTCGGCGAGCCGGCTGCGCCGCAGTGTCGCCCCGACCACCCACATCGAACCGAGGACCAGGTAGAACAGCGCGACCACATCCGGTCCCAGCTGCCCGACCCGGCCCAGCACGACGGCCAGGGCCAGGAAGGCGGCGGTCGCCGCGACCACGATCGCCCGCCGGTGCCGGTCCGCGTGCAGGCCCACGCTGATCAAGGCGACCGGCAGGGCGGTGCCGCCCAGCGTGTTGTACCCGGACAGCTGGTCGGCCGCGAACCCGGCGAACACCAGAGCGAGACAGATCGTCGGCCGGATCCGGCGCACCGCCAGCGGCAGGCACTCGACGACGACGATCAGCACCCCCCAGCCGTCGAACGGCCGGGCCGGCACCGCATCGGCGAGCCGGGTGCCGTGCCGATGCCAGTCCGGGACCAGCGCCAGCCCGGTCAGCAGCAACGCGAACAGGAGATCCCGGACCACGACGTCATAGCGGCGCCACCGGTCCCGCAGACCGGCGAAGTCGATCACCCAGCGATTTTAGACGGCTGGGCGGCACGGCGCATCGGCACGAGACGGCCACGCCGCGCGGCCAGCCACAGGAACACCGACGTGACGACCACGCCCGCGACCAGGGTGAAGACGCTCGCCTCCGGACCGAACTGCCCACCGCTGATCAGGGTGTTGCCGCTCGACTCGGAATGCAGGATCCCCTCCCGGACGCCGTTGCCGGAGACCTCCGAACCGAAAATCGCCGACTGGGCGTAGTTCCAGCCGAAGTGCAGGCCGATCGGCAGCCACAGATCGCGGGCGGCGATGAACGCCGAGGTCAGCATCCCGCCACCGGCAATCGCCACACACAGCGCGCCCCACCAGGTGGCGTTGGTGTTCAGCAGATGCACCCCGCCGAACACCAGCGCCGACACCGTCAACGCGAGCCAGGTGCCGGTGACCCGCTCCAGATGCCGGAACAGCACACCCCGGAAGAGCAACTCCTCGGCCGTCACCGCGGCGGCCATGAACCCGGCCAGCCCCACCGCGTTCACCGGGTCCGCACCGAACCCGATGATCCGGTAGCCGCCGTTGACCGCGATCACCCCGATGACCACCGAGAAGACCGCAACCCCCAACAGCAGACCCCGGATCAAACCCGATGCGGCGGTACGGCCAGAGGTCTCGGTCACCACGCGTTTCTCGGTCGCCCGCACCACTGCGGAGTAGACGATCGTCGCGACCACGGCGGCGCCGAGGCCCACGCCCAGCGAAAGCCAGGGCTGACCATCGACCAGGGCGACCGCCTGACCGGCCAGAAAAGACACCGCCAGCACCGCAATAAGCTGGACAACGAACCGCATGGCACACCTTCCGCAGGTTTCCGGGACGAGCCAGAAACCTACGGATTCGCACGGCCGGTGAATGTCCCCGTACAACGGTCACTTGCCTGTAGCTCGCCCGAGCTACAAACCCCAGAAATGGTGCAGCACCCGGTCGGCGATCGAGCGGGCCACCCCGGCGAGAAGCCCGGTGACAGCGGCGGCCGCGATCCGGACGCGGCCTCGTCTCGGTTCGTCGTGGGGACATTCAGTGCGTCGTCCGGAATCGGGCATGGCCTAACCTTCCAGTCTTCGTCGGCAAAACAGCTGGTGGACGCAGGAAAGCCGGAAACCCGTACGGAGTGGTTCGCTGCGAACCACTCCGAACAAGGCCGAGCAGCGAGGTGCGAGTGCCCGACAGCGACCCGAAGACAAGACTGAAGCTGCTGATTCGCGACGCGATGAACCAGCGTGGATGGTCGCCGGCCACACTCGCCAAGAAGTCCGGACTGAGTGCCAGCACCGTCTCCGAGGCACTGAACACAGCCAAGGGAGTGCCTGGCACATCCACGATCGACGCGCTGTGCGACGCCCTGTGCGCGGGCCCGGAAGAGCGCCGGCGGCTCCAGACCGAACTGGTCGACCTGCGCAATCAGGCCGCAGCCGCCACCCCTGCGGCCGCCACCCCTGCGGTGGCCGGCCGGCCGGTGGCCGACTGGAACCCGCAGGTGCTCGGCGTGCACCCAGCGGTGGCGGCCGGCCGCAACGTGACCTCCGAGCTGCCACCCTTCGTCACCCGGGGCCATGACACACAACTGCGGGACGCCCTGGTCGCCGCGACCCGACGAGACCGGCACCACCTGCTCGTGCTCATCGGTGGCTCCTCGACCGGCAAGAGCCGCAGCGCCCTGGAAGCGGTGCGGGCCTGCCTGCCTGACCATCCGGTGGTGGCGCCGCTCGACGCCGGCGAGCTGCGGGACACCCTGCGGGACTGGTCGGCCCACCAGCGGCCGATGGTGCTATGGCTCAACGAGATGCAGCGATTCCTGGACAGCCCCGAGGCAGCCCTGGAACTGCGCCGCTGGCTGACCAGACAGAGCCGGTCGGTGGCGCTAGGGACACTGTGGCCGGACTACTTCTACGACCTCACCTCGGTCGTGGCCCAGGACCACGACGGGCGCCGCGACTCCCGTGAACTGCTCAACAGCGCCGAGGTGATCGTCGTACCGGACACCTTCGAGGAGACGGCCGACCTGGCGAACCTGCGGGAGGCTGCCCGGCACGACGACCGGCTGGCCGAGGCCGCCAAGGCGCCCCGGGGCCAGGTCATCCAGGCACTGTCCGGCGGCCTCACGCTGGTCGACTGGTATGAACGGGTCCTCGAGCCGCGCTGCCGGGCGCTTGTCAGCGCCGCGATGGACGCGCACTGGCTCGGCTTCACCGGGCCGCTGCCGCCCACCTATCTGGAGGCCGCGGCGGGAACCTACCTCACCGGGCCACAGCGGGTCGCCGAGCCGACCTGGTTCGCTGAGGCGATCGGCCGGGCCGCCGCGACGGTGAACGGCGTGGCCGCGCTGACGCCCACCCGTTCCGCCCCCGACCTCGGTCCCGCCGACGGCTACCTGCTCGCCGACTACCTCGCTCAGCACGGGCGGGCCGCTCGGGCCGCCGGCCCGGTGCCAGCCCAGGCGTCACAGGCGCTGGTCGACCACCTGGTTCCGGCGGCAGACCGCAGCGCCGCGGCACGCCGGGCACAGGACCGGGGATTCTTCCGCTTCGCCGAGCAACTGCTGCTGGCCACCGGCCCGGTCGGCGGCGACGACCTGCTGCTGCTGGCCCGGCTGCTGGAACGCCGCGGCGACGTGGCCGGCGCCGAGGCCGCGTTACGCGCCGCCCTCGGCGCCGGCCACATCCTCGCGATGAGTGAGCTGATCAAGTTGCTGAACGGGCACGGCCGGCCGGAGGACGCGATCACGGTGCTGCGCGAGCACGCCGAGCGCGACGACCGCGGCGCCATGCTGGACCTGGGCGCGACCCTGTGGCGCCGTGGCCGGGCGCCGGAGGCTGAACGCTGGCTGCGCACCCTGATCGACCTCGGTGACCAGGCGCCGTCGCATCCACCGAGCATCGATCTGATCTGGACCGGCGCGCTGTACGAGATGGCGCTGCTGCTGGAGCGGACCGGCCGGGCCGGTGATGCGGACGCCATGTTGCGGCAGGCCGCCCGCGAGGGCTGCGGCGACGCCATCCGGCTGCTGGAGGAACGTCATCCCGACGATGCCGTCCAGCGGCTGAAGGAGGATTGGCTGGCTGGCGCCGAGGCCGAGGACTGGAACGCGATGCGCCAGCTCTGCTTCGGGCTGGCCGAGGCGGGCGACAAGGAGGGGTCCGCCTACTGGCTGCGCCGGGGAGCGGTGGCCGGTGACCTGGAGGCAATGGTCGACCTGGCCCGGGAACTGCGCGGGGAGGGCCGCGTCGAGGAGGCCAAAGACTGGCTCCGCAAGGCCGTCGAAGGGTGGAACCACCCGTACATCGGATGCATGCTGCCGTTGCTGGAGACGCCGCCGAAGCCACCCGGCTGGCGGATCGAATCGAACTGCCTGACGACCGCGACCACCGCGCTGGAGGAACTCAGCGAGATCATCGAGGCCGAAGGCGACATCGAGGCCGTCGAGGCGCTCTGGCAGGCGATGGACGAATTCGGATACGGCAGCGCATTACGGCACCGGGCACTGCTGCTCGGCCGCCTTGGCAGATGCCAGGAGGCCGAGCAGCTGGTCCATGCCCGCTTCGAGGACGAGGACAGCGTTGGGCCGCTCTTCGTGCTCGCTGACCTGTTTCGCGAGACCGGCCGCCCGGAGGCGGCCGAGGAGCCGCTGCGCGAGGCCGCGCTCCGGGGGAACAGCTACGCCCTCGACAAGCTGATCAAACTGCTCGACGAGCTGGGCCGAGGAGACGAGGGCGAACAACTGCGGCGGCACGGCCTGTGATCACCGTGGCCACCCCGGGCGTCAGCAGTTCTTGAGGTGCGGCTGGACGTCCGCCGGGACGAAACCGTCGCAGTAACCGGAGGTGCCGCCGCTGACCGCCTTCCATTTGCCGCCGGTGTACTGGAAGACCACCTGGGCGTTGTCGGCCTGCTTCGGGTGGGTCAGGCCCAGCGCCCAGCCCTGGTAGCAGGTGATGCCGGTCAGTGTCTCGGTCGGCGCGAGGGCGTCATTGATCTTGCTGGTGCGCAGCGCCTTGAGCAGGGTCGCCTCCGACGGCGTGCAACCGTCGCCGGCGGCCGGCTTCGTGGTCGCGGAGGTCGGCGCCGGCGCGCTCGTGCTGGTCGCGGTGGGAGCGGTCGTCGCGGCGGCGCTCGTCGCTGTCGCGGTGGTGGTGGCGGGCGCCGGGCTGCTGGTGGTCGTGGTGCTGGAGCAACCCGTCAGGGCGACGGCGGCCATGGCGATCACGATGTACGGCGTACGAACGTTCACGATGTTCTATTTCTCCCCGAGGAAACCTGTCCCGCATCCGGTGATGCGCGGACGACCAACAGCATGATGGCCCGCACCCACCCGGCGAATCCCGGAAACATGCCAGCCGCACGCATCCAGTCGAACACCCTGAGTCACCATCTGGCACGCCGCCCGCGTTGTCCGCCGCCCCCGAGAGACTTAATGTCGTCGATAGAGGCTCTCCCCCTCGGGCACGAAAGCGTGGTCCCCCATGCGCCGTCGTCTCTGCTCCCTCGCGCTCGCCGGCCTCCTGCTCAGCCTGACGCCGGCCGCCCCCGCCCGCGCCGCCGACCTGACGCCGACGCTGGCGAGCCGGATGGCCGCGGTGCTGACCGCCAAAACGATCAACTACTACCCGTCGAACGCCGGCTGGACCTTTATGTGGACCAGTTTCGACCCGGTGCGCATCGACACCGACCTGGCCCGCGCCGCGACGCTCGGCGCCACCGACGTCCGCGCCATCATCTTCCCGCAGGCCTTCGGCTTCCCCACCCCCACCACGGCGTACGCCCAGAAGCTCAGCCAGTTCGTGGACATCGCCGACGCGCACGGCCTGACCGTGAAGCTGACCCTGTTCGACTGGTGGTCCGGCTACTCCGACGTGGCCGGGAGCATCACCTGGGCGCAGGCCATCGTGGGCCCGTACGCCGACGATCCGCGGGTGATCGCGGTCGAGGTGAAGAACGAGTTCCCGCCGGCCAACACCGCCGCGGTCACCTGGGTGAGCCAGGTCATCCCGGCGATCCGCAGCACCGCGCCGGCCATGCCGCTCACCCTCTCCGTGGACGGTGCCACCGGCGCGCCCGGCATGGCGAGCCTCAAGTCGCAGCTGGCCGGCACCCCGCTGGACTACTACGACTTCCACTTCTACGGCGCCTCGGAACGGTCGCTCGCGGAGATCCGGCGGGCCCAGAACGCGGTCACCCCGAGCCCGGTGGTGATCGGCGAGACCGGTGTCAGCACCCACACCGGCACCGAAGGCGAACAGGGCGCCTACCTCGCCCGCGTGTACCGCGCCGCCGCCGAGGCCGGGGTCGGTTCGGTGGCGCCGTGGACGCTCAACGACTTCTCCCCCGGTGCCATCCCGCCCAACTCGGTGGTGTCCACCATGCCCGCCCAGTACAAGTTCGGGCTCTTCCGCACCGACACCAGCCCGAAGATCGGAGCGGGTGTCGTCGACGACGCGTGGACGTCCGGCACCACCTCGAACAGCATCCTGAACCTGGGTTTCGAGGCGGCCGCCGTCGACTCCCCGTGGCGCAACTACCTGCCGGCTGCCGGCACCGCGGTGATCACCACCGAACAGGCGCGCTCCGGCACCCGGTCGGCGCGGTTCACCGGCACCACCCGCAGCGGCAGCAACCTGCCGTCGCTGCTGACCTCGCCGGTCACGCCGGTGCAGGGCGGCGCGTCATGGCACGCCGAGGCGTACGCCCGCGGGATCAACGCGACCGGCATCACCGAGATCTCGCTCAGCTGGTTCGACATCAACGGTGCCTGGATCAGCCAGAACACCTCCAACCGGCTGCCGGTCGGCAACTCCGGCTGGACCAAGCTGTCGGTGGACGCCGTCGCCCCGGCCACCGCGACCAGCGTCCAGCTGCACCTGAAGTGCGGCGACAACACCGGCACCGTCTACTACGACGATGTGGCGATCACCTGAGCCACCTGCGGCTCGGTCGGGTCAGATCTGGTGGAAGCGCCGGAACAGATAGCGGCCGGACGGCAGATCGGCGGTCACCAGGTCCCAGCCGTCGTTGCTCAGCCCGGCCAGCCAGCCCATCACCTCGGCGTGGCTGCGGGCCTCCCACTGGACCGGCTCGGCGAGCACGCTGGTCGACCACTCCGCCGTCCACACGTGTGCGTCGACGACGGTGGTCCGGGTCCTCAGGCCCCGGCGCTGACGCTGCTCGACCGGCAGACTGATGTGGCTGAGGATGGTGAGTTGCCCGTACTCCCAGGTCGCCATGGTCAAGTGTAGATCCGCGTCGCCGGCGGTCCCGAGAACGCAGTCACAGCGGGCACGGAACCGGCGTGCTGCTCAGTGGCGGGCGGGAGCGAGCGCGTACTCGTCGGCCAGGTCCTCGGCCGGCACCGCCCGCTCGAACAGCCAGCCCTGGCCGAGCTGGACACCCAGAGAGGTCAGTGCGGCCGCATCCACCGCGGTCTCGATGCCCTCGGCGACCACGGTGGCGCCGATCGCGCCGGCCAGGTCGACCAGGGACCGCACGACCACCGCCAGGACATGGTCGTCGCCGACCCCGCTGATGATGCTGCGGTCGAGCTTGATGACGTCCGGGGCGGTGGCGACGATGTGCCGCAGCGACGAGTAACCGGCGCCGACGTCGTCGATGGCCAGCCGCATGCTCCGGGCCCGCAACGGCGCCAGGACGGCGCGCAGATGATCGTAGTCGTCGACCGGATCGTGCTCCGACAGTTCGAGCACGATCCGGGCCAGCGGCAGCCCGGCCAGAAACGCCGCCCCGGCCTCGGAGAACAGGGTGTCCGGGGAGATGTTCATGGCGATGTACCCGGACACGTCGGGCAGGTGGTCGGCCGCCCGGCGCAGTGCGGCCAGTTCGAGGTTCACTCGTTCGCCGATCAGCTCGGCGTCGGCGAACACCTCGTCCGGAGGCTGTCCCCATTCCTGCGGGAACCTGCTCAGCGCCTCCGCACCGATCCGGCGGCCACTGGCCAGGTCGACGATCGGTTGCAGGAGGACCACCGGGCCGTCCCGGTCCAGCAGGGGACGCAGCCGGCCCTCGATGCCGGCGTTGCGGCGCCGTTTGTCGATGTCCGGTTCGAGGATCATGGCGGCGGCGTGGGCCAGCACATCCATCAGTGCCCGGTCACGCTCGCTCAGCAACGGGTCGGCCTGGAGTCCGGCGCCACAGAACGTGCCGTACACGGTGCCGTCGCTCAACTCGACGGTTGCCGAGATGTAGCTGCGGATCCCGGCGGCGGCGCCGGGCAGGCTCATCGCCAGCGGGAACTGAGTGACGTCCGGGATCACCGGGGGCAGGTTGCCGTCCAGGATCGCCTGACAGAACGTGGTCTCCTGGGGGTGCATCGTGCCCTCCAGCGCCGCGAACGGGAGGGCCGAGTCGACCACTTCCAGGTGCTGGGTCGTCCCGTCCAGGCGGCTCAGGAAGGTCAGGTCCATGCCGAGCGACTTGCGGGCGGTGTGCAGCAGCTCCGCCACCTGCCCAGCCGCTGCCGAGCGTTCCGGCATCGCCGCCTCCTCGTGACCCGCGACAGTCTCTCCAGACCCCCATCGGCGTCGAACCCGGGACCCTGAGCAGGTGGTCAAGGGCCGCAGGGGACGTTCAGCCAGTCGGTGGCGGGAATGGCGGTGCGGACCTGGTCCAGCTGGCGCAGGATCGGGTCGAGGCGGTCCGGGGACTGGAGGTACTCCAGGATCGCGCGGTAGAAGGCGTTCGTCATCGCGCTCGGCATCAGGTCGGAGGCGTCGAAGCACAGGGCCGCCTCCCCGGTGAGGGTCTGTGCGATGCGCCGGCTCACCGGGTTGTCGTAGATCGCCTGGTCGACGCCGCGGTTCGCGGAGAACACCGAACCGTGGCTCGCCGCCGGCCAGATGCTCTGCGCCTCGTCGGTGGCCAGGAAACGCATCAGCTCGCGGGCCTCCGGCTTGTCGGTGAACAGGGCGGCCAGGTCGGCCGAGACCTCCCAGGCCCGGGGGCCGTCCGACGGGAACGGCACGAAGTCCAGGGCGGCGCCGCGGCTGTCGCCGATCACGAAGGACGCCTGGTGGTGCAGGAGACAGCCGGGCGGGTCGGTGTGCATCGCCTGGCCCGCGTCACCGAACTCGGTGAACAGGACGCCGCCGCGGACGTGACCGGGCCGCAGCGCCACCTGGCTCCACGCCGTCCACGCCTGGCGGATCTCCGGCGCGGTCCACGGCACCTGCCCGGCGGCCCAGCGCTGGTACACGGCGGGGCCGGCCCGGTGCAGCACCAGGTCCTCGATCCAGTCGGTGCCGGGCCAGCCGGAGACCGGGGTGGACCCCATGCCCATGCACCAGGCGGCGGTGTCGCCCGTGCTGAGCCGCCCGCTGAGCTCGACCAGCTCGTTCCAGGTCGGCGGGCGGTCACCGGACAGGCCGGGGACGCGGCGTGGGTCGTACCAGATGAGGCTCTTGAGGGAGGTTTTGATCGCCACCGCGTAGCGTCTGCCGCCGATCTGCTCCAGGCGCAGCCATTGCGGGCTGTGTGACTGCTCGGCGCCGGTGTCGATCACCTCGTCGAGCGGGCGGACCGCGGACCGGCGGACGTAACCGCCGAGGTCGCCGGGGCTGGGCAGGACCGCGATGTCGGGCGGGGCGCCTTTCTGCACCTCGGCGGTCAGCACCTGGTTGAGTGCCCGGGTGCCCCGGTAGTCGACCCGGATGCCGGTCTGCGCGGTGAACCGGTCCAGGACCTGCTGGAACGCCTCGGCCTCGCCGCCGGTCCAGGACGCGAGGACGGTGACGCTCGAACGTTCGCCGCCGGCGCACGCCCCGATCCCGGTGACCAGCAGGGCGACGGCGGCCAGCGTGACGGCCCGCATCGTACGCATGGATCGCCCCTATCTGTATTCGTCGATGCGCGGGTGCAGGCCGAGCGGCACCAGCGCCATGGCGATCAGCGCCGCGAGCATCAGCGGCATCGGCCGGCCGGCGGTGTCGGCGGCCGCCGCGGCGTGCCCGTCGACGTCCTTGATCCGGGCCGTCAGGGCCTCGTCGCCGGGTGGCTCGCCGGTCGCGCCGGGCGTCGCCAGGAGCCGGCCGATGGTCTCGTCGCACCCGTCGGGGCAGGTCTGCGCGACCAGGTCACCGAGCATCTGCTGACCGCGCCGGTCAGTCGCGGCGATCCGCGCCTGCCAGCCGCCGGCCAGCGCGTCGCCCGCTTCCTGGGTCGCGGCCAGTTCGCCGCGGGCGGCGAAATCGAACGACATGCCCCCGGCCAGGACCAGCACCGCGGCGGTCGCCCCGAGCAACGGCAGATTGAAGGTACGGCGGAAGCGGCGGCTCAGGAACACCTGGGTGCCCACCAGCAACACGAGCAGCACGATCATCGGCACGATCCAGGTGGCCACCCAGCCCGCAGCCATCCGGCCGGCCGTGAGTTCGCGGGCCAGCGCCTGCCGTTCGATCGCCAGCAGGTCGTCGAGCTGCGCGAGGATGCCACCGGCAGGCATGTGCAGCAGGCGCGAGGCGTACCAGAGGTCGGCGCGGGCCAGCTCCGAGCCGGGATCCTGGCGGTAGTGCGCGTCGGCCTGCTCGATGAGCCCGGAGTAGGCGGCCAGCTGCCCCTGCACGAGCTGGATGCTCTGGCCGACCCCGGCGCCGGCGATGCTGTCGACGGCGAGCTGGGTGAGGTTCTGACCGGCGAGGGCGATCTGGTTCTGATACCGCTCACCGGGACCGGTCAGTCCGACCGCCCCGGTCCGGAAACTGTCGACGGCGGCCTCGTCGGCCTCCACGAGCGCGGCGTGGGCGGCCAGGATGTGCTGGATCGAGGGGGCCGAGTGCGACCTGACCCGTTCGGCGGCGGCCTGGGTGCCCTGCGACACCCAGGCCGCCGTGCCGAGCGCGACGAGCAGCGCCAGCTCCAGCACGATCAGCGAACGCCACAACGTGGACCGGGTGGTCCGCACGCTGATCCCGAACCCGGTCAAATTCGGACCCTCCCGTACGGCGCCCTCGTTTCGAGGCACAGTAGCGGGCTGTGTCCACCCGGTTACAGCGGCGGGAACCGGAGGATACGGTCGTCGTCGGCGGCCGGAGTGCCCCGGCCGTCCCGGTTACTGGTGGTCACCCACAGTGCGCCGTCGGGGGCGCGTTCGACGGTGCGCAGCCGGCCGTACTGCCCCTGGAGCAGCCCGGTCGGGGTGCCCGCCCCGCCGGCGCCGTTCAGCGGCACCGACCACAGGCGCTGGCCACGGAGAGCGGCGACGTACAGGGTCTGGCCGTCGATGGCCGCGCCGCTCGGCGAGGCCTGCGCGGTGCTCCACACCACGATCGGGTTGCGGAAGCGGGTGTCGGTGCTGTTGCCCTCGACGGTCGGCCAGCCGTAGTTGCCGCCGGCCACGATCTGGTTGACCTCGTCCCAGGTGTTCTGGCCGAACTCGGCGGCGTACAGTCGGCCCTGCGCATCCCACGCCAGGCCCTGCGGGTTGCGGTGGCCGAGGCTGTAGACCAGCGAGTTCGGGAACGGGTTGCCCGTCGCGGGCACCCCGCCGTCCGGCCGCATCCGCAGGATCTTGCCGTTGCGGCTCTGCTGGTTCTGCGCGTTCGACGTGACGCCCGCGTCGCCGACCGTGGCGTACAGCATGCCGTCCGGGCCGAACGCGATGCGCCCGCCGTCATGGATGCTCGCCTTGGCCAGGCCACTGAGGACGACCTGCTGGGTGGCCGGGGTGTCGAGGCGGAACCGGGCGATCCGGTTGTCGGTGGCCGAGGTGAAGTACACGTACACCAGATTGTCCTGCTCGAACGTCGGCGAGACGGCCAGGCCGAGCAGACCCGCCTCGCCGGTGGGGGCGACCCCGGCGATGGTGGTGACGGTGACCGGGGCGCTGCCCGGCTGCACCCGCAGGACGCGGGCGCTGTTGCGTTCGGTGACGAGCGCGCTGCCGTCGGGCAGGAAGTCCAGCCCCCACGGCACCGTCAGGCCGGTGGCCACCACCTGGGGGTTGTCCAGGTCGGGCGCCATCGCGGCGGCGGTGTGCGGAGCGGTCATCACCAGGACGGCTCCGAGACCCAGCGCGAGGATTGTACGGTGCATGAGCACCTCCCAATAGATTGACAAGAATCAATCTACGTCGGGTCTGGCAGAGCCGCGAATCGGGCGATCTTCGCGAGACGGGCCGCGGTGTCCGGGCTGATCCGGTGGCCACCCGACGTGAGGATCTTGTCCAGCTCACGATCGGTGGCGACCAGGCAGCTCGGCGGCACCCCGTTGGTGCTCACGGCGCCCACGCCGGTGAAGGCCAGCACCGCGACGACCGGCACCTTGACGGCCGCCGCCTCGGACAGGGCCACGGCGGCACGGTCGGCGGCACGGCGGGCCTCCGCCACGTACGCCACCCGGCGGCCGTTGATCTGCACCATGTCACCGGCGATCAGCACCCGGAAGAGCCCCTGGTCAGCGACGGTGACCGCATAGACCCCGCCCGGCCCGACAGCCAGGAAACCGGCCCGGGCGCCCAGCGGGTCACTCTCGTCGTGCCGCCGGGACAGGCCGGTCTCCGACCAGTCCACGATGTGCCAGCTCTCGCCGAGGCTGTCGAGCCGGCCGAACGCCCGCGCGCCGGCGACCTCGAGCCGCTTGTCGACGAGGTCGGCCCGGCGCCGCCGCACCCATTCCGCAGGGGACAGTCTGGTAGCCATCAGCCCACCGTAGTCCTCCGCTCAAACGCACGTTCGGGTGCCCGCAATACCCCTAATCCTGCAACAAAGCTGCAAACGATTCGCATTGACTCAAAACGATCTGCGATGACATGTTGGAGATGTCCAACCGGCCTCATCCCCATGACGTCACACGCTGCTGTGACGACAGCCGGTTCCGCCCACCGCCCTCGATGGAGGTGGGCCTCCCCCAAGGAAGGTTCCACATGAGAAGACCGCGTGTGCTCATCGGCGCCGCCGTACTGGCCGTAGCGCTGGCCGGTTCCGTCGCGACGGTGAACCTGGCGTCCGCCGCCACGGACGTGCTGGTCACCGCATCGATCAAGGTGTCCGGCACGTTCGACGGCGGCGGCAAGCGCTACATCGGCTCCGGCGACCTCGGCAGCGGTGGCCAGAACGAGGGCCAGGACCCGATCTTCGACCTGGCCGCCGGCGCCACCCTGAAGAACGTCATCCTCGGCGCCCCGTCCGCCGACGGCGTCCACTGCGCCGGCAGCTGCAACCTGACGAACGTCGTCTGGCAGGACGTCGGCGAGGACGCGGCGACCTTCCGCGGCACCAACGCCACCGTCGTGATCGACGGCGGCAGCGCGGCGAGCGCGTCGGACAAGGTCTTCCAGGACAACCGGGGCGCCGGCGGATCGGTGACCATCAAGAACTTCAAGGTCTCCAACTTCGGCAAGCTCTACCGCTCCTGCGGCAACTGCTCCACCCAGGCGGCCCGCAAGGTCACCATCCAGAACGTCACCGCCACCAGCGGCAAGGTGATCGCCGGCGTCAACACCAACTACGGCGACGTGGCGACACTGAAGAGCAACAGCATCGGCAGCATCCCGACCTGCTGGCTCTACACCGGCAACAACACCGGCGCCGAGCCCGTGAAGACCGGCACCGGCGCGAACGGCAAGAACTGCATCGTCTCCTGACCGCAGGAGCGACCAGACACACCGCAGCCGTCCGGGCAAATCTCGCCCGGACGGCTGCGTTGCGCGCGCGGCACAGAATCAGGTGATGGAGTACTTCCGTGATGTCTCGTGCGCCTACCGGGACCTCGATGCGGCCCGACGGTTCTTCATCGAGGCTCTCGGGTTCGTCGAGCGGTCGGCGCAACCCGACCGGGCCGAGCTCGTTTTCGGCGTGTACCAGCGGCTGATCGCGACCCGGGCCCTGCCCGGCCAGGTGGAGGAGCCGGCGCAGCGATACCGGGGCCGGTTCACGATGGGCGCCAACATGTTCGCCATGGACCGGCTGGTCGAACGGGCGAGGGCGGCCGGCGCCGAAGTCGTCGACGTGGAGGAGGGCTCCTACGCCGACGGGGACGAGGTCGAAGGCGTGTACACCTTCACCGTCGTGGATCCGGAAGGTCACCGTTGGCGCTTCGACGGAGTCGTCGCCCTCACCGGCTGACGCCGACCTGCCTGCGGGGTCTCGGCAACCGGTCCTGGGCCGATACGTTGAGGCGGCCTCCGGCTGCGCTCAGTTCGCCGGCCCGTCGAGGTAGGCGGCCATCCGGCCGCGGTAATCCTGTTCGGCCCGGTCGAACTCGCCGGGGGCCAGCGACAACGGGGTCCCCGACGGCCGGCCGAGTTTGCGCAGGCCTGCCAGGATGCGGTCGGTGCGCCGCTCGGACACCGGCCGGCCGGCCTCGGTCAGCCAGTACTCGCCGTCGCCGAATTCGGCCAGCCCGGCGGCGACCAGGTTGCCCATCCCGCGGGTGAACTCGGATTCGTCGAAGACGGCCCGCTCGATGAAGTCGCCGATGCCGATCAGGTCGGCCAGCGGCGCCCGGTTCTCGTTGTGGGTGCCTTTCAGGGTTCGCAGGACCCAGACGTCGGTACCTGTCCACTCGCTCACGAGGATCGCCTCCATTTATCGTCGATGCGACGATAATGCCAGACGGTCTTTGGGTTCGCTGTGGGTGGCGGATGTGATGGTCGCTACTGCGACGTCCGCCAACCCTCACCGGGTCCAGCGCCCCGCTCTTGGCCGGTTCGCCACCGCTCAGAAGCTTCTTCGGCCCCGGCCGGCCTCGTGGATCTTGCACGGTACTCCGCCCTCGCGGCGACCTTGCATGGTTCTTCATGTCTGGGTGCGGTTTGTCGTGCAAGATCCACTGCGCCGGGGAGACCTTGCAGCTTTCTTCCTGTCGGGGTCTGGAAAGAGCTGCAAGATCGGCGCGAGGGTGAAGATTCGTGCAAGATCCGCGAGAGACGAGCCGAGACGACGAGCCGGGGCGCCGAGCCGTGGGAGGCGTCGCGGGTGAGGAGAGGTCATCCGCCTGCAGGCTGTCCTTTCTCAAGCTGAGGTGGCTGTCCAGAAGTCTCTTGCAGGTGGGTCAATCGCTCAAGAACAGTGGAGTGGCAACCCGGCGAAGGTTGGTGGACACCGCACTACCGACCGGCGAGGCTGTCGCGTAGGCGGGCGTGCCGGAACTGGTAGACGGCGCCGTGGCGGCGCAGCACGCCGATCCGGTGTGCGTCGGCCAGGAACGCGGTCAGGTTCCAGGGCAGTCTCCGGCGCAGCGTCAACCACACGCGGGCCGCCTGATAACGCGGCCAGGCCGCGGTGAAGCCGAACGCCACGGCCAGCACGAACGCGCCGCCCAGGCCGGCGCTCACCCCGTGCACGACGGTGTCCGCGACGCCCTGGTCGAGGGAGACCAGCGCGCCGAGGGTGAAGGCGACCACGATCGTCGCGGTGACCATGGCCAGCAGCGTCAGGTACTGGCGGCGGTCCACGGCCAGCGTCGACCGCAGGTCGTGCGCCTGTTCGACGGCGATCGGGGTACGGGACCAGTGGATCAGCGCGGACGCCGGCCCCACCACGAGACCGAAAACGAGACCGGGCAGCAGACCGAGCACGAGGTCGTCGTCGTAGCGCACTGCGGCGTGCCGGGCGAAGGTGAGCACGCCCTCCTCGACGACGCCGATCACGAGCCCGACGACGACACCGGCCGCGGCGCCCCAGCCGAGCATCCGCGCCAGTCGCCGGCCCCGGCCGCGCAGCCGCAGGTCGGTGGCGGTCGGGGTGGGCACGGCGGCGATCACCGCGCTGAGCCCGAACGCGAATCCCAGCCCCAGGCCGTACGCGACCCCGGCGACGACTCCCCCGGCCGCCGAATCGTTGCCGAGCGCCGCACCGACACCCTGCACCAGCCCGAGCGCGCCGCCGCCGGCCGCCCCGGCCAGCAGAGCCCCGGTCAGCACCCGCCGGCGCCGGGGTGTGTCCTCCGGGCCGGGTGGCGTGATCGCACCGACGCACAGTGCGGCGGCCAGCGTGCCCAGGCTGTACGCGAGCCCCTGTTTGACGGCCAGGACCGAGCATCGTTGCAGAGCGGCGACCAAACCGATCTTGGAAATGTAGTCGGGCAGGTCCTTGACCAGCACGATGACGACCGCGATCACCATGATCAGACCGGCGGCGACGACGGCCCGGCCGGTACGGCTCGCCAGCGCCCGGACCGACCCGGCGAGCTGCCACCAGGCGAGGTCGTACGTCTGCCGGTCGCGCGCGTGGCGGGCCAGGAACGCCAGCCGTTCGTGGAAGACCCGGTCGTTGCGGGCCGTCCGCCCGTCGTCGCGGTGCGCGTCCTGTTCGAGCAAGGTCGGCACCAGCATGGCGAGCAGATGTTCCTCGATCGCCTCGCGATCCGGGAACCGGGCCCGATCCAGCAGTTGCGCCGGGTCGCCGGCCCCGGAGTACACGAGCCGAGTCAGCATCAGCACCAGCGGGCTGGTCAGAGCCGTGGCGAGCGGCCCCTCCGGACGCTCGGTCAACGCGGTCAGGACCGGATCCCAGCGATGTTCACCGGACTGGAGAGCGCCGGCGGCCCGCAGATATTCCACGGCTTCGGGCAGGCGTACCGGCTGCGCCTCAATGATCGTCGCCGCCGTGAGTTGCTCGCCGTCGGCGACCGCGGCCCGGTATTCCGCCGCCCGGGAGGTGAGCACGAACGCGTCACCGGCCAGCACGGCCCGGTTGAGCGCCCGGATCGCCGCGGTCCGGCGGGCGGCCGGCAACTCGTCCAGGCCGTCGAGGACCGGCAGGATCCGCCGGTCGGCCACCAGGTCGGCGATGGCGGTCGGCCCGAATCGGGCCTGGTCCTGCAGCATCGGGTACTGCTCGGCGAGCTGCCGGCGCAGCCAGGCGTGCAGGTGCTCCCGGCCGGGCTCCCAGGAGGACAGCGCCAGCAGCACCGGCACCGGCTCGCCCGGCTGCCGGCGGGCGGCCAGTTCCACGGTCAGCATGACCGCCAGCGTGGTCTTGCCCGCACCGGCCGGTCCGAGCACGACCAGACGCCGCCGGTCCAGCGCCTGGAAGGCCGATGCGACGGCTGCCACGTCAGCGGATCCGTCGCTCCACCGCACCGGGATCGGGTACGGGTCCGACAGCTGGAGCAGGGCGATCTCGTCCTGCCACTGCCAGCGGACCGCACTGGTGAGGGTCTGCGCGGCTGCTTCGAGCCGGTCGGCGGGAAGCATCGACGGCACCCGCGGGACAGCCTCCGGAGTCGACAGCTCGTCCGCCAGGGCGTACAGAAGCGTCGGTGTTGATCCGATCTTGTGCAGCCGGGCGATGGCGTCCTGGCAGGCCGAGACGGCCGCGGACGACTGGCCACTGCGGTGCAGGGCGCTGACCAGCGCGTGGTGCAGGCGCTCGCTGGCCGGGAACTCCTCGATCCAGCGGCCGAGCCCGACGTCGGTGAGCAGCTCCCGGTAGCGGTGCAGGCGCAGGTACGCGTCCGCGGTCGCCTCCAGGGCCTCCAGCCGGGCGGCGTCCAGCCGGGCGACGGTGTCCCGGGCGAACGCCTCCCCGTGCAGGCTGCCCAGCGGACGGCCCCGCCACAGGGCGAACGCGCTGTCGAGCCGTTGCGCCGCGGCGGCCGGCCGGTCGGCGGCGAGCGCGTCCTGCCCCTGCCGGATCAGGTCACGGAACTCGGTCTCGTCGACGTAGCTGTCCGGCAGGTCCAGACGGTAGCCGCCGTCCTCGGTGACCAGCAGCGTGTCCTGGCCGATCGCCTCGGCCACCGGCGCGAGCGCCACCCGCAGGCGGGCGATGTAGGTGAACAGCGCCCCACGTTTGCGGTCCTCCAGCTCCCAGCCGTCGAACGCCTCCGCGTCGGCCGACCAGACCTCCTCGATCAGGGTGCGGCGTGGAACGTTCTCGTTGCGGCGCAGCAGCAGCGACGCCAGCACCCGGCGTTGCAGGGGCGGCCCCAACGGGATGGACTCGCCGTCCAGCAGGACAGCCAGCGGCCCCAGCACCTGGAACTGCAATCGGGCCTCCACAGGCGACACCGGCGGGGAGTACGCGCGCCATCGTACTGACGCCGCAAAGGCCGCTAGACTGGCGGCGGCTGCCAGGGAGCCACCGGTCCGCGGGAATGGGCTCAGCCCACCTGGCCTGTGGTGCATGCTCACCCTTGCTCTCCTTTCGGCCTGACCGAGCGGACATCAGGCGTACGGGAGGAGAAGAACCGTGCCGACCCTCGACATGCCCGAGCGCCCCGACCTCGGCAGCTTCCGCCGGCAGGCCCGGTCCCTGCAACGGGCCGCGCAGTCCGGCGACCACACCGCACTGGCCCGGCTGGCCCGCCATCTGCCCGGTGACCTGCGCCTCGCCGCCGCCCAGCTGGTCATCGCCCGGGAGTACGGTTTCGCCAGCTGGCCGCGGCTCAAGCGATACGTGGCCACGGTGGCCGAACACGGCTGGGAGACCAGACTCGGCACCACCCCGGCGGCCGGCCCGGCTGACGAGTTCTGCCGGCTCGCCTGCCTGAGCTACAGCCGCGACGACGGACCCGGCCGCTGGGCCCAGGCCCGGCAGTTGCTCGCCGAGCGGCCCGAGCTGACCCGGACGCACATCTGGGCCGCCGCGACTGCCGCCCGGCCCGGCGACGTCGCCCGGCTGCTCGCCGAACGGCCCGGGCTGGCCGTCGAGCGGGGCGGCCCGCACCGCTGGCGGCCCCTGTTCCATCTCGTCTACTCACGGCTCGACCCCACCGTGCCGGCCGACGACGTGCTCACGGTGGCCCGGCAACTGCTGGACGCCGGCGCCGACCCGAACGAGGGCTACCTGTTCGACGCGCTGCCGTCGCCGTTCACCCTGATCACCGGGGTGTTCGGTCACGGCGAGCTGGGCACCCGGCGCCAGCCGAGCCATCCGCACCAGCTCGCGCTGGGCCGGCTGCTGCTGAGCCGCGGCGCCGACCCGAACGACGCGCAGACCCTCTACAACCGGATGTTCGACGCCGACGATTCGCATCTCGAGCTGCTGTTCCACCACGGCCTCGGTGCGGGCTCCGGCGGCCCGTGGCACACCCGGATCCCGGAACTGGACCCGCCCGCGCGGATGCTTCGGCTCCTCTCCCGGTGGGCGATCCAACATCATCAACCCGCGCGGGTACGGCTACTCGCCGAGCACGGTGTCGACCTTCGCACGCCGTACGAGGAGGGCGGCCCGACCCCGGTCGAGCTGGCTCACCTCAACGGCGACCCCGGGATCGCCGAGCTTCTGCTGTCGCTGGGTGCCGCCGTGCCCGGCCCGGACCCGGTGCGGGACCTGATCGCGGCGGCCTTCCGCGCCGACCGGGCAGCGGTGGAGCAGATCCGTGACACCCGTCCGGAGGCGGTGGAACAGGCGCGTCGCACCCGGCCCGGCTTGATGGTGTGGGCGTCCACCCGGGCCCCGGCGGAGACCGCGACACTGCTCGCCGAGCTCGGGTTCGACGTCAACGCGTACGGCCGCGGCGACGCGCCGATCGAGGAACCATGGGAGACGGCGCTGCACCACGCCGCCGGCGCCGGCAACGTCGAGCTGACCCGGCGGCTGCTCGAACTGGGCGCCGATCCGACGTTGCGCGACAAGCGGTTCGACGCGACGCCGCTGGGCTGGGCGGTCCACCTCGGCCACACCGAAACCGCATCCCTGCTGGAGCCGGTCACGCCCTGAGCCCGGCGAACCACCGCCCACCGTGCCGGCTGCGGGCGCTGATGCGCCTGCCACTCGATGCCGACCCGGCCCGGATCAGCGAGGGCCCGTGGCCAGCTCACAGCAAGAAGGAGCTCGGACCCGACTCAGATAGACAACTGTTCGGCCAGGGCAGACGACGAAGCTCACTTGCCGACGGTCCGGCCGGACTCAGTTATTCCGGACCCACGGCTTTGTCAGACACCTCGAGGCTGGATCCGGGTTGGCGGTGGTACGGCCGGTAATTTTCCCATGTCAAAGGGTCGTGGGCGACTGCGGACAGCTTGTTCGCCGTCGATGGGGAGATCTTCGCACCGCCGGCGATGAGCAGGCGGTCGAGCTCCTTGTCGGTGGAGACAAGACAGTCCTTCGGCAGACCGTGCACGCTGATCACGCCGTTACCGACGAAGGTGAGCACGGCGGTCACCGGCACGTTGAGCCCGACCACGGAGGTGAGCGCCTTGGCGGCGCGGCGGGCGGCCCTGCGGGCCTCGGGCACGTACTCCGGGCGCTTTCCGTTGATCTGGACCACGTCACCGGCGATCAGGACGCGGGAGCGACCGTGGTCGACCACCGTCACGGCGTAGACGCCGCCGGGGCCGATCGCGAGGAATCCGGCCCGTTCGTCGGCCGGGTTGGGCTCGTAGTAGGCCTGCGAGACATCGGTCCGCGGCCAGTCCACGATGTGCCAGTTCGGTCCGAGGCGGTCGAGCCTGGTGAGTACGCGTGCTCCGGCCGCCTCGATGCGGTGGACACCACGCTCGGCGCGACGACGGCGCGCCCATTCGGCCGGCGTGGTCAACCGCGGAACCTCAAGTAAAGCTGGCGAAACGGGCTGACGCTCGGGGCGGGTCAGCGGCAACGTGCCGAGCAGGTCGACTGCACGATCAACCGATCGATGGGCGCCATCGCCGGTCTCCGTAGCGACCTGCTGTCTCCGCAGCCTTTCCAGTTCGGTTGCGCGGCGGGTCGTGGAACCGGCGCCATGCTCGCGATCCGCAGCGATGTAAGTCAGTTCCCGCTCGGCGGTGACGTAATTGGCCTCGGCAGCGACGGTGCCAGCGTTCTGGCTGCCCAGAACCATCCTCGCCCCGATTCGGGCATCGCCCATTTGCACCAGTGCATGCTGAGCGGCGACGAGGTCGCGACGGGTCCGGGCCAACTCGAATCTGGCAGCAGCAACGCTGACCGCGGTGGTGACCGTCTCCGGATGCGTCGGGCCGAGCATCGTGACCTGCAAAGCCGCCGAGGCTTGGAGACGTTCCCACGCTTCGGTGACCGGCCCTTCACGGCCTGTCCCGCAGGCATGCTCGAACCCCGCCAGGTCCGCTGCGAGTTGTGCCCGTATCGCGTCCGGATGTGTCGCTCCCAGCGCAGCAGAGGTAAGCATCGCCCCGGTTTCCAGAAGCTCCAGAGCATCTCGACGGGCGTTCGGGTCACCCATCGAATCGGCGGCCTCGAACCTGGAACGCGCAACCCGCACGAGGAGGATAGGCAGCCGTGGATCGTCGGGCTCCAGGGGACTCGTCACGACGATCCGGGTGTCCGGAACAGTGAACAGTCGATCATGCAGCTCGACCATCGCGATGCGGACCATCGGAGAAACCACGGCGGCGGGAGCCGCAGCGGCTGCCTCGGCTTCCGTCAGAAGCTGCCAGGCCTTTGGGAGGTCGCCGACTGCGAATTTCAGCGTGGCAAGGCTGACGAGCACTGCGGGACCGGGATCACCCACCTCACAGAGCATGGCGATGGCATCCTCAGTAGCGCCGTTGACGGCTGCGTGTTGCGCCGCCGTGACGATCAACCTGATCTCGTCCGGGGTGCCCGAGTAGGAATGCCTGCCGAACCCCAGCACAGCCGCAGCCTTCGTGTGGAACCCCGCTTCCGCAAGAAGATCCGCGAGGCAAAGGATGTCTTCGACCGCGGGACGAGGCCCGTCACCCGTCAGCAGGTCGTCGATCATCCCGCTGAAATCTCGCGGAAGTTGACCCGTTTCGTTGTATCCGCGCTCGGCCAACTCGGCAACACGTTCCAGGACCGGCCGCCAGCCGGGGTCACCCACCTACATCACCCGCCGATGGTCGGATCCAGTCTTCGAGAATGCGCAGCTCGAAGATCTTGGCCGTCCGGTTGGAAATCACTTCGGTCTCCCGCCATACCCGCAGTCTCCGCAGGCGTCGCTCGACCTCGGTCTCGTCGACCGCTCCCATCCGGCCAGGCAGCACCATGCCGGGGAACAGGTTGGCCATGTCGAACCGGCGGAAGCGCAGAAGCGCCTGCTGGATCCGGGCCGCGAACAGCACGTTACTGGCCCGCTCGGGGTGCGACCGGTCTGGATACTGCTCGAGAAGCACTCCGACCAGGCGTGGCCTTCCGTTCAATTCCGCCTCAACCGGGCCCCCGCTGTAGCCGGCGTAGCTACCGAGAAGCTGATTCACTCCGAGTTGGAGAGCTCGAACCTCGGCACCACCTGTCAGACCATAGGTGCACTCGTCGACGATGACCTGGCCGTCGAGATGTGGATCCGTCACGGATGGCCGGTAGGGCGCGGACCAGGGGTCCTTGGACCGGCACGAATCGGAGTGCGGCGGCGGCACGTCGCACTCTTCGGGATTGACGGCGACCAGCAAGGCCAGATCCCAGTCCACGACCTCCTCGACTCGCACCCGGAGCTTCTGTCCCGAACCGAGAGTCGCGTCAAACTCTTCCTGGTCAGGCGGTAGACCGCGCAAGCAGTGGGCAGCTGTGAGAATCACGCCGCCACGTTGAATCAGCAATCCACCACCGAGGATGTTGCCGTCATGCGACAGCTCCACCCAGTACCTACTGCGGGTCGACTGGCCTGTCCGAGCCATTGGATCAGATTGCGGCACTCCTCGATGCGACGGCAATCGTCCGGAGGTGTCAAAAAATGGCAGCACACCTTCTCGCCCACTCCTGGTCTACTCTTCGTGATTCTCCAGACCGCTTGACGAGGGAAGAGGAAACGATCATGAGTGAGGGCGCCGCCCCGGAGGGGAGGGTTTCCATCGAGACCTTCGAGATCATTGACGGCGGCCGGCAGATCTCCTCTCGGCGCCGGATCAGCGAGCGTCTCGCAGCACGACAGGCAGACGTTGCAAACGCGATCAGCGAGGCTGCGCGACTCATCCAAGAATCGGCGAACGCGGTTCCCGAGCGACGAGGCTGGCGAGTCAGCGGACTGGAAGCGAAATTCGGCATCAAGTTGTCGGCCGGTGCCGGCGTCATTCTCTCCAGCGCGTCAACCGAGGCCTCCTTCGAGATCGTCGTCAAAGTCACTTCAGACTGATCGAATCTCACTCCCGGCAACTGCCCCGTCCAGGAAGACTCTTTCCTCCGGATATGAAAGTTCCAGTACATCGGAATTGGCTGTAGGCCGCCGCCGGAACCGAACGGTGAGTGCATACCAGCCCACCGCACCTGCTCTGGTCACCCTGCCACTCGCCCGCGCCGACGCCGACGCGGTGGCCGTCTGATGCGGGAGCCGACACCAGTGCACTGCTGCCCGGCCAGGTGCCGTAGATGGAGCTGTCGATCGCGATGCTCGGCCGTGAGCTGGCTGCGACCAGCTGGATCGACGACTACGCCACGGCCGGCGTAGTCGTCGATCCACATCTCCATGGTGATCTCGGGCTCGTCAATCGGGCCCGTTGTTGTAGATCGGGCCGGTGCCGGCCTCGGCGGTGCCGCACGCCGTGAGGGTCGCGATCACCAGGACGGCGATCAGGGCAGGGGCGGTCCGTCGGCCGCTGAGCATGTCGTCACTCCTCGTCTGACCTGTGCGAACAGCATGCGGACCGCCGCCCAGAATCCACCGAAGGTCAGAGCAGCGTGCGCCAGTAGTCGGCGAACCTCACCCCGATCAGCGCGGTCAGGACCAGCAGCCAGACCAGCGGCACGGTGCTGTGCACCATCAGCAGCGCCCCGGTGATCCGGCGCGGGGCCGGCAGATGCCCACGTTCGGCGTTGTGCAGCGTCAGATAGGAGAAGATCAAGATCATGACGATCCAGACCACCATGCAGTACGGGCAGAGCGCCCCGATCCGGTAGAGGCTCTGCACGAACAACCAGTGCACGAAGACCACCCCGAACAACGCGCCGGCCTGTAGCGACAGCCACCACCAGCGCGGCAGCCGGGCCCCGGCCAGCACGGCCGCCCCGGTCGCCGCGACCACCGGGAACGCGGCCACCCCGATCAGCGGGTTCGGGAAGCCGAACACCTCGGCCTGCGCGGTCGTCATCACCGAGCCGCACGACAGGATCGGGTTGATCGAGCAGCTCGGCGTGTACGCCGGGTCCTTGAGCAGCGCCACCTTCTCGACCATCAGCACGAACGCGGCCAGCGCGCCGACCAGCCCACCGACGGTGAGGACCCAGCCGATCAGCCGGTCGGTGAGCACCTGCCTCACTTGCTCAGCTCCTCGTCGACGACCGCCTTGAGAGCCTCGTAGGAGGGCTGCCCGGTGAACCGCTCACCGTTGACGAAGAACGTGGGCGTGCCCTGCACCCCGAGAGCCACCCCGTCGGCCGCGTCCGACTTCACCCGCTCGGCGACCTCCGCGCTGGTCACGTCCGCGCTGTATTTCGTCATGTCCAGCCCCAGCTCACCGGCGTACCCGGCGAAGACCGACGCTCGCGACTCCTGGCTGTGTCCCCACCCCTGCTGGTTGTCGAACAGCTTGACGTACATCTCCTCGAATTTGCCCTGCCGCGCGGCGGCCTCGGCCGCATGCGCCGAGTTGAACGCGTTGGGGTGGCTCGCGATCGGGAAGTACCTGACCACGTAGGTGATCCGGTCGCCGTATTCGGCCCGCAGCCTCTCCACGCCGGGATAGGCGGCGCCGCAGGCCTCGCATTCGAAGTCGAGGAACTCGACGACGGTGACCTTGCCGTCGGCGGCCGTGGACAGCCGGTGGCTGTCGGCGCGGACCACCTCGGTGGCGGCGGGCGGTTTCGGCTCGGTCAGGTTGACGACGACGATCAGCAGCAGCACGGCCAGGGCCGCGCCGAGCACACTCAGGGTCACTTTTCAGGTTGGTGCTCATGCCCGGCGCCTTGGTCAGCTGTCGTGTAGCTTTAGAGGCTTTTGTCCGTTTGGTTGTCGACGGCACGATGGGTCCTTTCACGGCGATGAGCCGGCTGGCGGCAGCGCGTGGGGACACGGCGGCGGCAGCCGAGAGCTCTCGGTCAGGAAGAGGCGGAGACGAACGATCCGGCGATGGCGCGGACTGCTATATGCGCAGGACACCCAGGTCGGCCGGGACCACGGCGGACTGCGCCGTGGAATCATCGGCCGGTGCTACCGCAACCGCGAGAAATGGATCGGGCAGCAGAATGCCGGCCGTGTCGGCGGGCGGGCGCAGCAACGGCGCCGGGGCCGGCGCCGCGACCTCGCCCTGCTGGTGCTGGGACGGCGTCGTCTGATCACCGGTGTGCGGGTGCCCGCAGGCCGCCTGCACGAGAACGACGACCGGGCTGTCGACGGCCGGACCGAACGCCCGTTTCACGTTGCCCGGCGAGGAGAGCTGGCTCATCGCGAGCAGCAGCAGCGCCAGGGCGGTCGCCACGATCGCGAGCGGCCGGAGGCCGAGGCGACGTGGGAGCGCGGACATCGCATCACAGTACAACAGCGGATGTCCTCAACCTTTGTGCCGCCGACTTCGTCTACCGAGCATGAAGATCAGACGCCGCCGTCACAACGACGAGACGTTCATCGATTTCGTGGCGCAGCGTTCAGGTCGGCTCGTCGCACATGCGGAACTGCTCTGCGGCAATCACGAGCAGGCGCGCGATATCGTGCAGTCGGTGCTGGTGCGCGCCTACCAGCGATGGCGGCACATCGAGCACGACGACCCGTACGGCTACGTGCACCGCGCGGTGACCAACGCGGTGACCGACTGGTGGCGCACCGCCCATCAGCGCCACGAACAGCCGGTCGGTGAACTGCCCGACCAGCCGGCCACCCCGGAGAACACCGTCGAGGACCGCCGGGCGCTGCTCGCCGCCCTCGATCGGCTGACCAGCCGGGAACGGACCATCGTCGTGCTGCGCTACCTGGACGACTGCTCGGAACGCGACACCGCCGAGGCGCTCGGGGTCAGCCTCGGGACGGTCAAGTCGACCTGCTCACGGGCGCTGCGCAAGTTGAGAGTCGTCCTCACCGACGAGGCACCGCCCACGGGACACGGCGAGTCCGGCCCGATCACCGCCCGATGGAGCCACTGATGCCCACTCACGATCATCTGAGGACTGCGATGAACGACATGGCCCGAACCACCGAGCCGCTGGCGCCCGCGGAGGTGCTGCACGTCGCGCGCCGGGTGCGCCGGAACCGGCGGATGCTGGCCGGGGCGGTGACGGCGGCCGCGGTCGTGCTGGTCACGACCGGGATCGCGCTGCTGACGCCGGCCAAGCACGAGAACAACCTGCCGCCGGCGGTCACCGGGGACGCGGTGCAGCAGTTGCAGAACTCGCTGTCCGGCCTGGCCGACGGGGATTACACCTTCACCCGTACCGGGGCGGGCTGGATCGCCGACGTCCGCCGGGGCGCGGTGCACCTGCCGGACAGTGTGCTGATCGAGCACTCCGACACCTACCAGGTGCTGCGTACCGGGTCCGGCTTCTACATGCGCTACCTGATCTTCGGCAGCCCCGAGCAGTACGACCAGTTCCGCACCTACTTCCAGCAGCACGTCACCGGGGCTGAGGGGCAGGCCGCGATGAAGGTCTTCGAGCAGCTGGACGGCACGCGGTGGGTCCGCGCCGACGAGAAGAAGGTGACGGCCGCGGCCGCCGACGAGTCGCTGAGCCACCTGGACGTGATGGCGGCGCTGCCGACGACCGGCCAGCCCGACGCCACCGGCGCCGGGGCCCTGATCGCCGCGGTGACGACCGCCGAGCGTGCTGGCGACGTCATCACCGGCACGCTCGACGCGACCAGGCAGGATCCGGCCCTCGAACGGATCTTCTCCGACCCGACCTATCTGTACGGGGTGGGCGCCAAGACGATGCCGTTCCGGGCGACACTCGACGACCAGGGCCGGCTCACCGAGTTCGTCGTCACGATGCCCGAGGTGCGGATGGCCTCCCAGCCGGCCGGCGGCGTCGAGCCGGAGCCGCCGCTGATCATCCGGGTCTCCGACTACGGACGGACCGCCGTCCAGCCGCCGCCGGGTCAGGTCGACGGCGAGCTGGCCGCCGACGTCTACGAAACCCTCGCCAACGACAACGACTGACCGGCCGGCAACCCGCCAGCCGTCGCTCACCACGGTCAAACCGGTGCCGAAAGGCACGTGAGCGACGGCCGACGGTCTCAGCCGTCGCTCACCACGGCCAAACCCGTGCCGAAAGGCACGTGAGCGACGGCTGGCGGTCTCGGCCGTCGCTCAGCATGGCGAAACGGGTGCCGGCACAACTGACCGGCCGGGCGCCGTCAGGCGAGCAGTTTCGCCTTGGCTGCGGCGAACTCCTCGTCGGTGAGCAGGCCGGCGGTCTTCATCTCGCCGAGTTTGACGAGCTGTGCCATCAGGTCGCCGCCGCCGGCCGGGGCGGACTCCAGCGCCGGCGCCGGCTCGGCGGCCGGGACCGGGACCGGGACCGGCGGCACTGTGTTGGGCGGGGCCATCACGGCGAAGTTGGTCGAGGCGGCCCCGGCCCGGCGCAGTTCGACGTCGCGCTGGTAGTGATGCTGGGACCAGTACCGGCGGACCGTGTTGGCCTGCCGCAGGATCAGATCGCGCACCTCGGACGGGTTTTCGACGGAGTCCAGCAGGATCTCCTTCTGCCCGTACCTCCCGGCGTGGGCCGGGTCCAGGCGCAGGACGACGTCGCCGACGCCACGGACCCGCTGGGTGATGTGCTGGTTGATGTCGGCGTCGACGACCAGCCAGATCGGGATGACCTCCTCCCGGGTGGAGATGACACCCGAGGAGAACCGGATCGCGTCCGTGGTCACCGTGTAGGAGCCGGTCTGCACGCGGCCACCGGTCGCCAGCGCGGTGAGATCCTGTGAGGACCCCGACCACAGCACGTCGCCGAGCGCCGGGTTCGTCTCACTCGTCCCTGACATCGGTCTCCTTCTGTTCCAGCACCGGCGGAAAGCGAATCACTCTCGCGCATGGCACGATATCCGGCCCGCACCACCGGGTCGACGCCGTCACATAGCCTGCGGGCATGGTGACGGACGGTTTTCGGCTGCGGGCGGCGGAGCCGTCGGAAGCCGGCCGGCTCACCGACCTGGTGCTGCGGTCCAAGGCCTCCTGGGGGTACGACCGGGCGTTCCTGGACGCCTGCCGGGACGAGTTGCGGATCCGGCCGGACGAGGTTCTCGCCCGGCGGACGGTGGTCGCCGATCACGACGGGACGCCGGTGGGTGTGGTCACTCTGGACGGGCGTCCGCCGTACGGTGAGATCGGTTTGTTGTTCGTCGATCCGGACGTGCTGCGCCAGGGTGTCGGGCAGGCGCTCTACCGGCATGTTCTCGCCGAGGCGGGCCGGCTCGGGTTCCATCGGCTGACCATCGGCGCGGACCCGCACGCGGTCCCGTTCTATCGGGCTCTCGGCGCCGAGCCGGCCGTCGTCCCGGAGCCGGCGGGCCCCGGTGAGCTGGTCCGGATGCTCGCGTGGCCGCCGGCGCCGACCCCGTCCTGGTCGACTGTCTGGAACGGCCCGGACCGGCCGATCGTCGTCGGCAACGCCGCCGAGTTCAACGCGCAGTTCGGCGGGCGGCTGCGCGGGCCCGACCACTATTCGTGTCTGGCCGTGTTCGGCGCCGACCGCCCGGCCACCGTCCTGCTGCCGATGCCTGTCGAGGAGTGGTGGACCGGCCACGTCAGCAAGATCCTCGGCTGGACGGACGTGGAGGTGGTCGGTGGGCTCGCCGGTGACGGCCGGATGGACGCGGCCATCGCCGAATCGCCGGTGCTGACGCGGCAGATCGCGTCCGGCCGGAAACGGGTCCGCCCGTGGGGCTGGACACCGGGTCTGGCGGCGACGGCGCTGTGCCCGGCCGAGGTGCTGACGGCGATGCGCGATCACGAGTCCAAGTCGAAGGCGAACGCCCTGTTCCATGCGCTGGCCGCGGACCATCCGGGCATCAGGGTCCTCGACCAGCGGGAGATCACCTCGTCGCGCCGGTTGCGCCGGGAACTGGCCGCCGGCGAGCGGATGGTGCTCAAACGCCGGCACGGTGTCGGCGGCGACGGCACCCTGATCGTGTCGGCCGGCACGCCGGGCCTGCGCCGGCAGGTGTGGGACTGGATGTACGGCGGCGCCCTGCTGGAGGAGTTCGTCGAGGGCGACCCGGTCACCTTCGACGCGGTGGTCGCCGCCGACGGCTGGGTGCACCCGGTCGGCACCGGTCTCATGCACATCGACGCGACCGCCTATCGCGGGGTGACCGTCGGCCCCGGTGTCCTGCCCGACGAGGTGGCCGGCATCGCCACGACGTTCGGGGTGGCTGTCGGCCGGGCACTGTCGGCCGCCGGCTACCGCGGGTGGTACGACGTCGATTTCGTCGCCGCCACGTCCGGGCAGTTGACGCCGACCGAGATCAACCTGCGGCTGACCGGGCCGGCGGCCGCCTTCCACATTCAGGTCGCGCTGGACCGCTCGCTCGGCGGCCGGCATGTCGTGCGCACTGTGGACCAGGTGCCGCTGGGCGCGCGTCTGCCGTCGGCCGCGCTGCGCGAGCACGTCGACCGGCTCACGTCCGAGTGCCGGGGTCTCGGCGCGACGTTGCTGGTCACGATTCCGACTGCCGCGTTCGACGCCGCGCCGTACCTGGGTGTCGCCGTCGCGGCCCGCACCGCGCAGGCGGTGACCGGCGCGGAGACCGCGGTCCGTCAGGCCTGCGCCGCGCTCGGCGAGTTGTTCAGTCCGGTAACGGCTTCGGTCCCGGCGGCAGGTTCAGTCGCGGCGGCGGCCGGCTAGGACGAACACCGCCAGCGTCGCGGCGGCCAGCATCAGCGTGATGTTGAAGCCGTAGACCAGCGCCGCCTGCCGCGGCCAGTCGGTCTTGGCGGCCAGGCGGTAGAAGTTGTCCTGCGGCCACCATGCCACCAGCAGCCACACGATCGACAGGTGCACCGCGGTGGTCCATCCGGGCCCGCGCGCCAGCCGGGCCACCGATCCCCGGCCGACCAGCAGGAACAGGATCCCGAAGGCGAACGACAGCCACTCGGCCAGGTAGAGCCCACGGAACAGCCACGACCAGGGCGACGGCACCGCGGACAGGTCGGTCGAACCGGGCCACAGCACACCGGTCAGCGCCAGCGGCGCGAGCAGCGTCACCGGCAGCAGCAGCAACGCTGCGCCGGCCAGCCACGGATTGACCTTGGGGCCACCGCTCTTGCCGACCGCCGCGGCCGGTAGCGGCGGCAACGGCAGCCCGGACCGATCGACCTCACCGGAAACCGACAACGGCAACACCCGCATGGGTACGACCAACTGCGGCACCGACTCGACCGGAAGGCCGGCCGCCAGCAGATAGGCCCGGATCCGCTCGGGCTCGACGCCGTCAGTCTCCACGTAGGCGATCGTCGTCGAACCGGACCGCTCGGTGGCGGCGACCACGACGGCGCTGCGGCGCACCTGCGGGTGCTCCTCCAGGACCGCCTCGATCTCGTGGTGCTCCATCCGACGCCCTCCAGCCCGCCCGCGACGGTCCCCACCGTATCGGCCGGACGCCAGTCCGACGCCGTGTTGTTCCGGGTGCTCGCAGGTCCACAATGGTGGGATGGGTGAGTATCGGGTCAGCCGCTCGATGTTCGTGCGCGGGACCGTGGTCATCGGCGGCGGGACGGTGGCGCTCGTCCTGATGTTCGCCACCATCGAGTCGATGCCGGCGCTCGCACGGGCCGCAATCACCCTGGTGATCGTGGCCGCGGGTGGGCTCGCGTTCTGGTCGACGCTGTCTCGCACGAGTTTCGACGACGACGGCGTCCATGTGCGGATGCTGTGGACGCGCCGGAGCTTCCCGTGGCCGCAGATCCAGGACGTGCGCGTCGACAGTCAGCGGGCCGCCGCGGCCATGTCGAACCTGGCCCCCGCCGAGCGCGCGGTTCTCGTCGACAGGTCCGGCCACATGGTGAACCTGCCGTACCTGGAGAGTCTCAACGTCGAGCTGCGCGGCTCGTCCTTCGCGCTGGAGTTCGACCGGGTCCACGCGGCCTGGGTGCAGCGCCGGGGCGCGGACTGGGCGCCCGATCCGGCCGCGGCCGCCCGTTTCGGGTACCGGCTGAGGCACGGCAATCCCTGGCTGCGGTCCGCCTACTGGGCGATCGGCGCGCTGGTGGCCGGCATCTTCCTGGAGGATCTGCCGTTCCCGTTCGGGCCGGGCTCGATCGTCTGGTTCCCGCTGCTCACCTACGCGGCGGTGGCGGGGCTGCTGCTCAGCCGGCGTCGCCGGGCTCTCCGCACGGTCTGAGGCCCAGCCCGACCGGGACGAATGTTGCCAGTCGACATCGAACCGGTTAAATTCTGGGAGCGCTCCCACTCCCATCCCCAGGAGAGGACCCATGGCCCGTTCCCGCGTCGCCGCTGCTGCTGCCGCCTGCACCACCGTGGCCGCAGCCGGCGTACTGATCGTCACCGGCACCGCCTCAGCCGGCACCATCTCCGGAACCCTCTACCGAGACCCGAACACCGCCGTCGCCCGCTGGCTCGCCTCGAACTCCGGCGACTCCCGGGCCGCGGTGATCCGCGACAAGATCGCCAGCCAGCCCGCCACCCGCTGGCTGTCGAACTTCAACATCTCCACCGTCGGCGCCGAGGTCGCCGGCTACGTCAGCGCCGCCAACGCGGCCGGGCAGATCCCCGCCCTGACCGTCTACGGCATCACCAACCGCGACTGCGGCGGCGCCAGCTCCGGCGGCGCGCCCGACCTCACCCAATACCAGACGTGGATCGGCAACATCGCCCGCAACCTGGGCGGCCAGACCGTCGTCCTCAATCTGGAACCCGACTCGATCGCCCTGCTCACCTGCCTGAGCAGCACCGAGATCGCCGCCCGCAACCAGGCCCTGCGCACCGCCACGCAGACCCTGAAGGCCGGCAACCCGAACGCCAAGGTCTACCTCGACGGCGGGCACTCGGCCTGGAACAGCGCCGGCGACCAGGCGTCCCGCCTCGTCGCGGCCGGGATCGCCAGCGCCGACGGGTTCTACACCAACGCCTCCAACTTCCAGCCGACCAGCGCCGAGTCGGCGTACGGCCGCTCGATCATCTCCTCGCTGAACGGGCAGGGCGTCAGCGGGAAACGGCAGGTGATCGACACCAGCCGCAACGGCGGCGCCAGCGGCGACTGGTGCGGCGACGACAACACCGACCGCCGGATCGGCCAGTACCCGACGGTGAACACCGGCGACGCGAGCATCGACGGCTACCTGTGGATCAAGCCGCCGGGCGAGGCGGACGGCTGCCGGTACGCGGCCGGGTCGTTCCAGCCCGACCTCGCCTACAGCCTGGCCAGCACAGCGCCCAACCCGCCGTCCTCGCCGACCTCGTCACCGTCGTCGCCGTCGTCCTCCCCCTCGTCGTCACCGTCCTCGTCACCGTCGGCCTCGTCGTCACCGTCGCCGTCGCCGTCACTGCCGACCGGCGCCTGCGGGGCGACCCTGCGGGCGGTGAGCACCTGGAACGGCGGCTATCAGGGCGAGGTCAAGGTCCAGGCCGGCAACGGTACGCCCAACGGCTGGACGGTCTCCTGGACGCTGCCGGCCGGGTCCACGATCAGCCAGGTCTGGAACGGCACGCTGACCTCGTCGGGCTCGACGGTCAGCGTCCGCAACGTCTCCTGGAACGGCAACCTGCCCGCCGACGGCTCCACCACGTTCGGTTTCATCGCCACCGGCACCACCGGAACGCCGACCCTGACCTGCACCTCTCCCTGACGTGACGGCCGGGGCGCGCCCGCACTCGCGCCCCGGCCGTCCGCCTTCACCGATCGCGGCCGGCAGCCACCCGCGCCGCGCCCGGCCAGCGCCAGGCGAGCCGGACGACGACCGCCAGGAGCACCATCTCGATCAGGGTGCCGGCGATGTAGTACGCCCAGCTCTCCCCGATCAGCGTCACCGCCACGGTGACCAGGAAGATCAGGCCGACGACCAGGTTGGCGATCCGGTTGGCCCGTGCCGGGGCGAGCAGCGAGACGGCCACCATCAGCGCCGCGACCACGATGTACAGCGTGGTGAGCAGCAGGAACGTCTGGTCGATGGTGAACCCGGCGCCGGACACCCGGTCGGCGAGCACCCCGTTGATCACGTCGGCGCGGAAGAAGCCGAAGATGTCGACGTAGGCGAACACCAGCAGCGTGGTCACCCACAGGCCGCTGAGCACCACCTTGACGTCGACCCTGGTGTCGAGAAGTTCTCCGTGCACGGGACCGTCTCCCTCCGGTTGGACGGCCCCCAGTGTCCGCCGCACCGGCGCCCGAGCGCCCGGCTCCGGTGGCCGGGACCGACCTGGACCATCGGACAGGCGAACCGCTGGTCGTTCGGCGGGGCCGGCGCAAACGCCCGGTCGCTACTGTGAATCCCGTGTGGAACGTCGCGCGCCTGTCGCCGTACACCCGCCTGGATTTGACCCTCGCTCTTCTGGTCTTGACCGTGCTCGTCGTGCAGACGGCCCTCGCCGAGCCGGCCCTGCCGCCGGTCGCCGTGGTGTTCGGCTGTGGTCTGGCGGTCGCGGCCCTGGTCCGGCGGATCCATCCGCTGCCCGCGGTGGTGTACGCGTTCGGCGGTTTCGCGTTCCTCGACGCCGCCGCGTTCGCCGCGGGCCGCGCACCCGTGGTCCTGCACTGCGGGTGGGTGGTGCTGGTGCTGGCCTACACGCTGCTGCGATGGCGGTCCGGCCGCGACGCGGCCATCGGGTCGGCGGTCATCGCGGCGGCTGTGGCGGTCATCGTCGGCGTCGACTTCCCGGGGTACGCCGAGACGGCCGCCGGGATCGCCGTCGTGCTGTGCGCCGGCGCCCTGGGCGCGTCGATGCGCTACCGGGCCGTCGCCCGCGAACAGCTGATCGTGCGGGCCCGCCTCGAGGAACGCGAACAGCTGGCCCGGGAACTGCACGACACGGTGGCCCACCACGTCTCCGCGATCGCGATCCAGGCGCAGGCCGGCCTGTTCCTGGCCCGGTCGTCGTCGCTGAGCGGAGCGACCGACGCCCTGTCGACCATCAACCGGGAGGCCGCCCGGACGCTCGCCGAGATGCGCGCCATGGTCGGCACCCTGCGTGACCGGCGGCCGCAGCCGGCCCCGGTCCCCCAGCGGCGGATCGCCGACCTCGAACGCCTCGCCAACAGCGGCGCCGAGGATCTGCGCATCGGCGTCGAACTGCACGGTGACCTGACCGGCCTCGCGCCGGCCGTCGAGGGCGCCCTCTACCGCGTGACCCAGGAGTCGATCACCAACACCCGGCGGCACGCGCGACAGGCGACCCGGGTGCGGGTCGAGGTGACCGGCGACGCCACCGACGTCCATCTGACGGTCAGCGACGACGGCGCCCGCGGCACGCCCGCCGGTGGCCCACCCGGGTTCGGCCTGGTCGGCATGACCGAACGGATCACGCTGCTGGGCGGCACCCTCACCGCCGGGCCGTCCCCAGACCGTGGCTGGACCGTCCGCGCCGTCGTTCCCCGCCGGGGCGTGACCTGATGACCATCCGGGTCCTCATCGCCGACGACCAGAACATCGTCCGGGCCGGACTGTCCACGATCCTCAACGGCCAGCCCGGCATCGAGGTGGCCGGGCAGGCCCCCGACGGGCGCACGGCCGTCGCGCTCGCCCGCCGGCTGCGGCCGGACGTGTGCCTGTTCGACATCCGGATGCCGGTCCTGGACGGCATCGAGGCCACCCGGCTGCTCGCCGGGCCGGACGTGCCCGACCCGCTCGCCGTCGTCGTGATCACCACGTTCGACACCGACGAGCACATCTACGGCGCGCTCCGGGCCGGCGCCCGCGGGTTCCTGCTCAAGGGCGCCGAACCCGACCAGCTGGTGCAGGCGATCCACGCCGCGGTGCGCGGTGACGCGCTGATCGACCCGGCCGTCACCGCGCGGCTGCTCGCCACGTTCGCCGCCGGCCGCGCCGCCACCCCCGCCGAGCCGATCGACGCCCTGACCGACCGGGAGGAGGACGTGCTGGCCCGGGTGGCGCTGGGCCGGACCAACGCCGAGATCGCCCGGGACCTGCACATCAGCACGAGCACGGTCAAATTCCACCTCACCGGCCTGCTGGCCAAACTCGGCGCCCGCAACCGCGTCGAACTGGCCATGTGGGCCTACCAGACCAACCGGATCACCTGACCCGGCACGAGGGAACCGGTGGCCGCTCACACCATCGGGGCATCGGCAGAGCAGGAGTACGTCTGGGAACCTTCGCCGGTGAAAACGCGCTGGATTCCGATCGTCGCTCTCTCGCTCGCCGGCACCATGGCCCTGCCGGCCTGGGCCGAACCGGTCGCGGCCAAACCCGTCGAGCCACAGCATCTGAAGGTGATGACCCACAACATCTACCTCGGCGCCAGCCTCACCCCGGCCCTCACGGCCCAGACCACGCCGGCGTTGCTCACCGCGGTCGCCACGATCTACGCCCAGGTTCGGGCGACGGATTTCACCGTACGCGCGGAGGGGCTCGCCGAGGAGATCAAGCGGGAGCGCCCCGACCTGATCGGGTTGCAGGAGGTGACCACGTGGACGACGAGCGGTCCGGGCGCCGGCCCGTCCCAGGACTTCCTGGCCATCCTGCGGCAGGCGCTCGCCCGGCGCGGCCTGCACTACGCGGTGGCGGCCACCTCGCCCGCCACCGACGTCGGCCCGATCCCGCTGGTCGCGCCGTGTGCCTCCGCCACCGTCGGGGCGTGCACGCTGCGCCTGCAGGACAGCGACGTGGTGCTGGTGAACGAACGCACGCCGGGTCTGCGCTGGTCGACCCCGCGCAACGGCCTCTACCAGGCCCGGCAGAGCATTCCGCTGCCGGCGCCCGGGGTGCCGCCGGTGCAGCTGGTGCACGGCTGGGCGTCCGTCGAGGCGAAACATCACGGGGTGCCGTTCCGGTTCGTCACCACCCATCTGGAGACGACGCAGGCGCCTGCCGTGCAGCGGGCCCAGGCCACCGAGTTCCTCGCCGGTCCGGCCGCCGGGCCGGGGAACGTCATCGCGGTCGGTGACTTCAACTCCGCCGCCGACGGCAGCACCACCGACACGTACCAGCTGCTGACCAGCCGCTTCCGGGACGCCTGGACCCGTGGGCCGGGTTTGACCTGCTGCCAGAACTCCGACCTGAACAATCCGGCCCCGCAGCTGACCTCCCGGATCGACCTGGTGCTGCTCAAGGGCGCCGCGTCCGCGAAGACCGCCCGTGTCGTCGGAGCGAACCCGTTCCGGGCCACCGCGCCGCGCTACACCTCCGACCACGCCGGCGTCGCCGCGACCATCGGCTGGCACCGCCCGGCCGGCCCGCGGAAGTAGCCCGCCGACCGCGACCGGACCGGATCCGTCGAGGACTGACCGATCCGGTCCGGTCGCCCGGTCAGGACGGGGCCTCGTCGGTGATGTGCCACAGCCGCACCTTGTTGTCGGCGCCGGCGGTGACCAGGCGTTTGCCGCCGGCGCTGATCCGCAACGCCCAGACCGGGCCGACGTGGCCGGTCAGCGGCGCGCTCTCGGCGGCGCCGGTCGCGCTGTCCCACAGCCGTACGGTGCCGTCGTCGCTGCCGGTGACCAGCAGATCCCCGCCGCGGGCGAACCGCATGGCGCGGATCGGGGCATTGTGTCCGGTCAGCGGCGCGATGCTCGGCTGCCGGGTCGTGGTGTTCCACACCTGGACGGTGAAGTCGCCGCCGGAGGAGGTGGCCAGCAGCTTGTGGCCGAGGCTGAAGGTGAGCCCGAGCACCGGCCCGGAGCTGGCGGCCAGCGGTTCACCTGCGGGTTCGCCGTTCATCGGGTTCCAGAGCCGAATCAGGTTGCCGCCGCCGGACGCGGCCAGGAGCCGGCTGTCCGGGCTGAACCCCATCGCGTAGACCGGGCCGGGGGCGACGGTCCGCGGCTCGCCGACGGGGCGGCCGGTCACGGGCTGCCACAGCCGCACCGTGTTGTCGGTGCCGGTGGTCGCCAGCCGTTTGCCGTTGCGGCTGAACACGACGTTGCGTACGCCACCGGTGTGCCCGGTCAGGGTGTGCACCAGGCGCCCGGTGGCCGGATCCCACAGCCGGACGGTTCCGTCGTCGCCGCCGGTGGCGACCAGTTTTCCGGTCGAGCTGAACGACACCGTGCGCACCGGCCCGGTGTGGCCGGTCAGCGGCGCCCCGAAACGCTCGCCGGTGGCCGGGTCCCACAGTGCCACCCCGCTCTCGCCGGCGACGGCCAGCAGCTTGCCGTCCGAACTGAACTCGACGGCGTGGACGGTCCCGGTGATGCCGGTGATCGGCACGCCGGCCGGACGCCCGGTCGCCGAACTCCAGACGCGCACCGCGCCGGCGCTGACGGTGGCGAACATCCGGCCGTCCGGGCGCAGCGCGATCCGCCCGTTCACACCGTCCACGACGGCACGGAGCTGGGCGTCGAGGTCATCGCCCTTCGGCGCCGCGACCGCGGATGCCAGGGCGAGCGAAGGTTGCCAGGTGACGGGCACGGCGACGGTGAACCCGAGTAGGGCCACCGCGGCCGTCACACCGGCACCGCCCGCACGCAGAAGTCCTCTTTGAGTATTGGTAGCCACGTCCGTACCGTAAGAAGACGTTTTGGGGGAATCTTAGTTTTTGGCCGTTTTCATTCCGCCGAGTAAACGTGGGCGCCTTGACCGGCCCGCGTGTATACCCGGTATATTACTCGGTATGAGTATCCGGCACACCCTGTTGGCCCTGCTCAGCGAGGGCCCGAAATACGGCCTTCAGCTGCGGCAGGAATTCGAGGCCAGGACCGGTGAGGTGTGGCCGCTCAACGTCGGGCAGGTCTACACCACCCTCCAGCGGCTCGAGCGGGACGGCCTCGTCGAGTCGGACGACAGCGGCGACGGGAAACCGCAGAACGCCTTCACCATCACCCCGGCCGGCACCGACGAGCTGCGCACCTGGCTGCTCACCCCACCCGACGTCGTCCCACCGCCACGCGACGAGCTGGTCATGAAAGTGCTGGTGGCCATGCGGGTGCCCGGCGTGGACATGCCACAACTGCTTCAGGCGCACCGGCGTCACCTCGTCCAGGCGATGCAGGAGTACACCCGGCTGAAAGCCGACCTCACCGACTCCGAAGTGGAGCTGTCCCTGGTCGCCGACTCCGAGCTGTTCCGGATCGAGGCGATCGTCAGATGGCTCGACATCGCCGACGCCAGGCTCGCGCGCCTGCCCGCCACGACCACCGCCGACCGCCCGGCCGCCACCGCCCGGCCCGGCCGCCGGATCGCCGGGATCCGGCGATGACCGCCGTCCTCGAGCTGCGCCGGGTGTCCAAGACCCACGGATCGGGTCCCACCGAGGTGCACGCGCTCCGCGAGATCGACCTGTCCGTGCGCGGTGGCGAACTGGTCGCGGTGATGGGCCCCAGCGGATCCGGCAAGAGCACCCTGCTCACCATCGCCGGCACCCTGGAGGAACCGACCAGCGGCAACGTCGTCATCACCGGCCACGACCCGGCCGGCCTGTCCCGCGACGCCCGCGCACGCCTGCGACGACAGGCCATCGGCTACGTCTTCCAGGACTTCAACCTGCTGGCCGGGCTCACCGCCGTGGAAAATGTGGCCCTGCCCCTGGAGCTGGACGGCACACCGGTCAAGGCCGCCCGGGCCGCCGCCATGGACGTGCTCACCAAACTCGATCTCGCCGACCGCGCCACCCGGGACCCCGACGAGCTGTCCGGCGGCGAACGGCAACGCGTCGCCATCGCCCGCGCCGTCGTCGGGCAGCGCCGGCTGCTGCTGGCCGACGAACCCACCGGCGCCCTCGACTCGCTCAGCGGCGAGACCGTCATGCGCCTGCTGCGCCGGGCCGCCGACGACGGCGTCGCCTGCGTGGTCGTCACCCACGACGCCCGGATGGCGTCCTGGGCCGACCGGGTGGTGTTCCTGCGCGACGGGCGGCTGGCCGACCAGACCGTGCCGAGCCCCGGCCCCGAGTCACTGCTCACCCCGGGTGACGGCCGATGAGCCGCAACGGCGGGCTCCCGGCCCGGCGCGCCGTCGTCCGCTGGGCGCTGCGGCTGTTCCGCCGCGAGTGGCGGCAACAGCTCGCGGTGCTGACCCTGCTCACCGTCGCCGTCACGGCGGCCGTCCTCGCCGTGTCCGCCGGCTACCACGCGACACCACCCGCCACCGCCGCCTTCGGCACCGCCCGCCAGGCGCTCACGCTGAACGGCGACGGCTCACTCGACGCCCGGCTCGCGGAGGCCCGCGACTGGTTCGGCACCATCGACGTCATCGGGCACACCGACCTGCCGATCCCCGGCCCCACGGGCACGGTGGAACTACGCCGGCAGGACCCCTCCGGGCCATACGCCGCACCGATGCTCCGGCTACGTGACGGCCGCTACCCCACCGGGCCCGGCGAGGTCGCGCTCACCGACCAGGTCGCCGCGCGTCTGCCGGCTGAGGTCGGCGGCACACTGACCCTCGACGGCCGTACCTGGACCGTCGTCGGCACGGTCGAGAACCCCGGCGACCTGCGCGCCCAGTTCATCCTCGGCGCGCCCACCGCCGGCGAACCGCCGCAGTCGGTCACCGTGCTCACCGACGCCACCTTGCAACGGTTCGAGCAGTACCTGGAACGGCACGGCCGTCCGGCGTACGCCCTGCGCCCCTCGCTTGTCTGGGTCGAGGCGGCCGCCGGGGTGTTCAGCGTCTTCACCGTCGGCATGCTGCTCATCGGGCTCATCGCGGCGGCCGGTTTCGCCGTCGTCGCGCACCGGCGGCAACGCCAGCTCGGCATGCTCGCCGCGATCGGCGCCACGCCCCGGCACCTGCGGCTCGTGCTGCTGGCCCACGGTGCCGCGGTCGGCGCCACCGCGGCCGCGATCGGCACGCCACTGGGTGCTCTTGCCTGGTTCGCCGTCACGCCCCGGTTCGAGACGGCGGCCGGTCACCGGATCGGCGCGCTGGACCTGCCGTGGGGGCAGATCGCCGTCACCGTCCTGCTCACGATCCTGGCCGCCACCGCGGCCGCCTGGCGCCCGGCACACTCCGCGGCCCGGCTCCCGGTGACGCTCGCCCTGTCCGCGCGCCCGCCACGGCCCAAGCGGGCCCGCCGGTCGGCCGCGGTCGCAGCCGTGCTCGTGGTGCTGGGCATCGTGGCGTTGCGGCTGGTGCAGAGCAACCGGCCGGCCGACGGTGACGCGCTGACGATCGGTGACGTGGCGCTGGTCGTCGGCGGCACGCTCGCGATCGGGTTCGCCCTGCTGTCGATCGGGCCGTCGGCGATCCGGCTGCTCGCGGCATCGGCCGGCCGGCTGCCCGTCGCCACCAGGCTGGCGTTTCGCGACCTCGCCCGCCATCAGGCCCGGTCCAGCGCCGCACTGGCCGCGATCAGCGTGGCGCTGGCCATCCCGGCGGCGATCGTGATCGGCGCGCGGGCCCTCGAATCCGAACCGGCCTCGGGCGACGGGCTGGGCGCCCTGCGCGCGATCGCCACCACGGCCGGCGCGCTGCTCGCGCTGGTGATCCTCGCCGTGACCGTCGGCCTGATCAGGGCCGAGGCCGCCGGTGACCTGCGTACGCTGACCGCGGTCGGCGCGACCCGGCGTATCCGGCGCGCCCTGACCTCAGCCACCGCGGGCGGGCTCGCGCTGCTCGGTGCGGTTCTGGGCATCCTCGCCGCGTACACCGTCATCCTGGCCGGCTCGTCCGCCGAGCAGTTACGCGAACTCGCCCGCGTACCGGTCGTCGACCTGACCGTGATCGCCGTCGGCGTGCCACTGATCGCCACCGCGCTCGGCTGGCTGCTAGCCGGCCGCGAACCGCGATCCCTGACCCGGGCACGACTGGAGTGACGCCCACCAGCGCCGGATAGCGGCACGGGTCTCAGCGGTGGCGGTTCAGCAACGCCCGGGCCACCACCGCGACGGACGGCAGGTGGTCGACGGTCACCAGTTCCAGAGCGCTGGACGTACGGACACCGACCGCGCAGCCCCGGCCCGGAGCGATCGCCGCGACCACGAAGTCGGTGGAGGCGGGCTGGTCCAGGACGATCACCGGGCGGCCGCTGCCCGCCAGGTCGGCGAGGGACAGGGCGACACCCGGCACCCCGGTGTCGGCGCCGGACATCACCACCACCGCGGTGTCGTGGGCGGCGGCGACGTCACGCAGGCGATGCAGCGCCGCGGCCACCTCGGCGCGGGTGGCCGGCGCGGGGCTCGACGCGCCGGCGGCACAGTCGTACGGCTGCGCCATCAGGTCATGGAATCCGGGCCGCGCCGGCCGCAGCAGCCCGACGGCGCTCGCGTCGTACCGATGCCGCTGTTGAATGGCGGCCGGCCGGCCGAACAGCCACCCCTGCCCCCATCGGGCGCCCAGCAGACGGGCGGTGTCCAGGTCCGCGGCGGTCTCGATGCCTTCGGCGACCACCAGCGCGCCGGTCCGTTCGGCCTCGGCCCGGACCACCGCGCACACCGACCGGGTGTGGTCGCTGTCCGGGTCACGCAGCAGGCTCATGTCCAGCTTGATCACTTCAGGTTCGATGAGCGGCAGGAACGCCAGCGACATCGGGTCGACGCCGACGTCGTCGAGGGCGAGCCCGTTGCCCCAGCCCTGTGTCTGCCCGGCGATGCGCAGCATGCTGCCCGGCACGGCGGCCAGCGCACGCTCGGTGAACTCGACGACCTGACGGAACGGCAGGCCACCGCCGACGAGTTCGACCAGGCGCGGTGACAGCGGCTGGTCGAGGACCGCCGGCTCGGCGTTGGTGAACAGCAGCGGCGGCGGTTTGTCGGCGGCGATCGCGAGTTCCAGGGAACGTTCCGAGCACAGCAGGTCGAGCGCGCCGAGACAACCGGCTTCGATGGCGGCCGCGAACAGGCGGTCCGGGTACTCCAGCACGGTTCCGGCCGGGCCGCGGGCGAGCGCCTCCAAACCGATGACCAGGCCGGAGGCGAGGTCCACGATCGGCTGGAAGACAGGTTGCACCAGCCGCCCGGCCAGCACCTGTTCGATGGTGACGCCACGGGCGGGCGACCCCGCCGGGGCGTGAGCGGCTGGGATCATGGACGCCTCCCTGCGCCGGGCGCGACTGGACCTCCTGACCTTCGGCAGGGCCGGCCGCCGGTGAAGTGGTTTCCCGGAAGCCATCGCCGATTCCGATGGGCCCCACCGTCAACATCGTTCAACGGAGCCCTCCAGGTCCGCGATCGTAGGTGTCGCATCCCTTTCCGGACCGAAAGAGAAATCTGTCATGACTCGCAAGTTGATCCGCGGCGGCCACGTGCTCTCGATGGACCCCGCCGTCGGCGACCACGCCGGCGGTGACGTCCTCATCCAGGACGGCGTCATCGTCGAGGTCGCGCCGCACCTCGCCGACGACGGCGCGGAGGTCGTGGACGCCCGCGGCATGGTCGTCATGCCCGGACTGGTCGACACCCACCGGCACACCTGGCAGGGCGCGTTCGCGCAGGTGGCCGCCGACTGGACGCTCAACGAGTACTTCGCCGGCGTCATCGGCCGCCTGTCGCCGCTGTTCACCCCGGACGACGTCCGCGACGGCACCCTGTTCGGCGCGCTGGAGGCCGTCGACAGCGGGGTGACCACCCTGTTCGACTGGGCGCACATCATGAACACGCCGGAGCACGCCGACGCGTCGGTGGAGGCGCTGCGGACGGCCGGTATCCGGGCGGTGTTCGGCCACAGCGTGCCCACCTCCGACCCGTCCTGGTACATGGGCAGCGACAAGCGGCACCCGGAGGACGCCCGGCGGGTCGCCGCGCAGTACTTCAACTCCCCCGACCAGCTGCTCACCCTCGCCCTGGGGGTCCGCGGCCCGGAGATGGCCACCATCGACGCCACCAGCGACGACCTGGCCCTCGCCCGTGACCTGGGCGTCCGCGCGTCGATGCATGTCGGGGTCGGCCTGCTCGGCGGGCAGCGGGCGATCACCCAGCTGCATGACCGCGGGCTGCTCGGCCCGGACCTGATCTTCCTGCACGCCAACACGTCCACCGACGACGAGCTGAAGATGCTGGCCGGCGCCGGGGCCTCGGTGTCGGTGTCGGCGCGCGTGGAGATGATGATGGGCCACGGCTTCCCGGTCACCGGCCGCCTGCTGGAGGCCGGCATCCGGCCCGCTCTCTCCGTCGACGTGGTGGCCGGCGTGCCCAGCAGCCTGTTCGACGAGATGCGGTCGGTGGTCGAGGCCGAACGGCTGCGCCAGTACGACCGGCTGCTCGCCGCCGGCCAGGCCCCGGCCGCCGTGCCGGTGACCACCCGCCAGGCGATCGAGTTCGCCACCATCGAGGGCGCCCGCACGCTCGGCCTCGACCACCGGATCGGCTCGCTCACCCCGGGCAAGCGGGCCGACATCATCCTCGTCGACACCGGCCGGTCCCCGCTGCGGCTGCCGGCCGACCCGGCCGCCGCCGTGTTCTTCGCCGACGCCCGCGACGTCGACACCGTCCTGATCGACGGCGAGTTCCGCAAACGGCACGGCGCGCTCGTCGGCGTCGACGCCCTCGCCGTCCGGCAGCGCGCACAGGCCTCCCGCGACCGGCTGCTGGCCGGCCCCGCCAACTGACCTCACCAACATAAGAGGAGACCCGAAATGACCCACACCCTCGACCTCGACTGGCTGACCGCGAACGTCGTCGGACCGGTGCTGACCCCCGGTGACGACCGCTACGCCGAGGAGACCGCCACCTGGAACCAGGCCCTGATCCACCATCCGGTCGTCGCGGTCGGCGCCACCTGCGTCGCCGACGTGCAGGCCGCCGTACGCTTCGCCGCCGCCAACGACCTCCCGGTGGCGGTCGTCGCCACCGGCCACGGCGCGTTCGTGTCCGCGGACGGCGCCGTGCTGATCAACGTGCGCCGGATGGACTGCATCACCATCGACGCCGAACAGCGCACGGCCACCGTCGGCGCGGCCGTCGAGATGCAGAACCTCGTCGACGACGCGGCCGAGGAAGGGCTCGCCCCGATCGCCGGGTCCTCGCCGAACGTCGGCGTCGTCGGGTTCACCCTGGGCGGCGGCATCAGCCCGGTGCTGGGCCGCAGCCTCGGCTACGCCGCCGACCACGTGATCGCCGCGGAGATCGTCACCGCCGACGGGCAGGTCCGCACCGTCGACGCGGACACCGAACCCGACCTGTTCTGGGCGATCCGCGGCGGCAAGGGCAACTTCGGCGTCATCACGTCACTGACCGTCGCCCTGTTCCCGGTCACCAGGTTCTACGGCGGCGGGCTCTTCTTCGAGGGCGGACACGCGAGTGCGGTGCTCACGGCGTACCGCAAAATGATCGAAACCGCGCCCGAGACGCTCACCGCATCCGTCGCGTTCCTGCGGCTTCCGCCGCTGCCGTTCGTGCCCGAGCCGCTACGCGGCCGGTTCACCGTGCACGTGCGCATCGCGCATCTGGGGTCGGCCGACGAGGGCGCCGAGCTGATCGCCGGGCTGCGGGAGGCGGCGCCGGCGCTGATCGACGACGTCACCGAGAAGCCGTACCCGATGATCGCCGCCATCCACGCCGACCCGGTCGATCCGCTGCCCACCTATGAGGTGTCGGCCGAACTCGGCGACTTCCCGCACGAGGCGGCCGACGCACTGCTGGCCGTCGCCGGGCCGGACGCCGACATCCCGGTGCTGATGATCGAGGTCCGCCAGCTCGGCGGCGCGCTCGCCCGCCCGCCGCGGACACCGAGCGCCGTCGAGCACCGCGACGCCGGCTTCCAGCTGTTCGCCGCCGCCGTCGGCGCACCCGGCATGGCCGACGACTTCCGGCCGGCCCTCGACGGCGTCACCGCGGCACTCGCGCCATGGGCGACGGGCCAGACCCAGATCAACTTCCTTTCCGGGTACGACCTGAGCGCCGACGCCGTGGCCAGAGCCTATCCGCGTGACGTCTTCGAGCGGCTGACCGTGGTCAAGGGTGCGTTCGACCCGCGCAACATGTTCCGGATCAACCACAACATCCCGCCGGCTGGCTGACCCGTACCGCTCAAGGCCGTCTCCCCGCAACCACCGGGGAGGCGGCCTCGGTCCGGCCCACCGCCCGCAGAATGCTCGCCAGCAGCGCCGCGGTGGCCGCCGACGGGTGCCGGTCGCTGGGGGTGGCCATCGCGATCGGCAGGCACAGCGAGTCGTCGTCGATGTCGATGATCGCGATGCCCTCCTCGTCCTCGTTGCCGGCCCGGGGCGCCAGAGTGACACCCAGCCCGTTACGGACCAGGCCGAGAGCCGTCTCCTGATCGGCCGCCTCGAACGGAATGTTGCGCACGATGCCGGCACCGGCGAACGCCCGGTCGGTCATCGTCCGATTGCCCCAGCCCGGCGGGAAGTCGACGAACGTCTCATCGGCCAGATCCTCCAGCATCACCGAGGTGGCGTCGGCCAACCGATGCCGGCGCGGGCAGATGAAACACCACGGAATCGACCCGAGATGATGCAGCTTCACACCGTCCGGATGGTTGCGGGTGCCGACCATCGCCAGATCGAGCTCACCGGCGACGATCGCCTCCAGATGGCCGGCGCTGCCCCGCGGCGAGGTCCGCAGCTGGAAGGTCACCTGTGGATGGGTGACATGGAACCGGCCCAGCACCTTCGGCAGGTCGACGACCAGCAGACCGCGCGAGGCCGGCCGCACACCGATCGACGTCAGGGTGCCGATCCGGATCGTCCCGCGCAGACCGCCGCGCACCTGGTCCACCGTGTCCCGGGCGCGGCGTTCCGCGCTGAGCAGCCCACGCGCCTCCGGCAGCAGAGCCGTGCCCGCGTCGGTGAGCACCACACCGGCGGCCTCCCGTACGAACAGCGGCAGGCCGAGCTCACGTTCCAGCTTCTGGATGGTCGCCGACACCGCCGACTGGGCCACCCGCACCCGCCGGGCGCCTCTGGTGAAGCTGCCCTCCTCGGCGACCGCGATGAAATATTCAAGCTGACGAAGTTCCACGGCCATCACTATGGCCGACCGTTGTTCCGAACCAGTCAACAGCGGTCCGCCGGCTTTCTCTGCGCACCGGTCGCGCTCGCCGAAACCGCCAGCCGTCGCTGAGCACTGGAATGCGTGCCGCTTTCCCGTCGTGAGCGACGGCCGCCCTTCGGGCTGCCGCGTCGCGCCGGTGGAGCCGATAGCATCGAATCGTGTCGAAGCGGCGTCGGTCCACTCTGGAGGTGCGTGTGCCCGAGTCGGCAGGAGTCCGGTCGTGAGTGTGGCCGCGGTCGACTGGGGGTCGGTGCCGGATTGGATCGCCGGTGTCGGCTCCGTCATCGCCACCCTGCTGGCGGTCAGCGGGCTGCTGTATGAGATGCGCAAACGCCGGCTCAACGAGGCACGGGCGGACGCCGAACGGCGGGCCGCCGCGGCCAACCAGGCCCGGCTGGTGAGCGTCCAGGCCCGGGTGCGCGGTGACGGGCACCGGGCCGAGTTCACCCTGCGTAATGACAGCGGGGCCCCGATCCGTACCGTGACGCCGGTCCTGTATTGGGCCGACACCGACGGCGTGTGGCGCATTCCCCGGCTGTCGAACGGCAATCCGCACGCGGTGCTCGGCCCGCACGAGTCGGCCACCTCGTTCGCCGAGGTCGCCTTCGGTGAGCCCGGACCACCCGGGCCCGGCGCTGTCCGGAGCGCTGTCGCGTTCACCGACGCCGAGGGCCGGCGCTGGCTCAGCCTGACCGGCGCCGGGTCACCGGTCCCGGTCCTCGACCACTCCGACGCCGGCGCCCTGCTGTCCGCACTCGGCCCACCCTGACCACGTCAAGCCGTCGCGAGGCTGAGGGCGCCGACCTCCTTGCGTTTCTTGGCCTCATACATCGCCAGGTCGGCCCGGGTGAGCACGTCGTCGGTGGAGTCGCCGGGCGCGGAGTGGGCGACACCGACGCTGACACCGATACGCACCTGCTCGGCGCCCACCGGCAGCGTCCGCGCGACCAGCGCCCGGATCCGGTCGACCATCACCTCGACCGATCCCGGACCCCGGCAGACGATCACGAACTCGTCCCCACCGAAACGGCTGACCAGGTCGTTCTCGCGCAGCCCGGCGCGCAGATGGTCGGACACCTCGATCAGCAGCGCGTCGCCGGCGGCGTGCCCGAGCCGGTCGTTGACCGGTTTGAAGCCGTCCAGGTCGCAGAAGAGCACCGCCAGCCCGGCCGGGTCCGACGCCAGTTCGGCGTCGATCCGGTCGACGCACGCCGCCCGGTTCGGTAATCCGGTCAGCGGGTCGGAGGTGGCCATCAGGTGCAGGGCGACCTCGGCCTCGCGCCGGGCCCGGGACAGCCTGGCGATCCGCACCATGACCAGCGGAACCATGCCGGCCGACAGCACCGCCAGCAGCACACCGTCGACGGGCAGGCCGAGCAACGCCCGGATACCGCCGGCGACCGGGGCGATCGCCAGCATGATGCCGAGGAACACCAGACGGCCGGTGCTCAGATGGTCGTCGGGGGCCTGCCCCGCGGTGGCCACCCCGGACATCGACGGGTGCAGTGCGGCACAGCCGACCGCGATGAACGCCGCCATGTAGGGGATGTTCACCCAGTCCGCGCCCATGGTGAACGCGATGTTCTCGACCAGCGCGAAGCCGACGGAGACGCTGAGCAGGCGTACCGACACCACCCGCCGGTCGGAGACGATCGACACCCGCAGCAGCGCGCCGAGGGTGCCGGACAGCAGCAGCACGTTGGTGAACCGGCTGATCTGGTGGCCGGCCGACATGTCGTGGGCGGTCATCGCGGGCAGCAGGACGGTGCTCCAGAGCACACCACCGAACCCCAGCGCGACCACCACCGAGTCGAGGATCCCGCCGATGTCGGCGCGGCCCCGCTGGAGCACCACGACCAGCGACGCCGCCAGGATCAGCGCGCCGCCGGCGGTCATCGTGACGCCGACGATCGGGTCGGCGTCAGCCGTGGCCCGCCCGGCCGTCGCGAGCAGCCACGACCAGACGACGTTCCCGACGTCGTAGACGACGGTGCCGCTCAGGAACAGCCACCACGCCAGCCGGGTGCCCGCCGGGGCACGGCGGAGACCGGCGACCAGCGCGGGCAACGGGCTGAGGGTGACCAGGACGAGCGGCCAGCCCTGCTGCTCTGCTGGCCACGCCGGGTAGGTCACCACCACGAGGCAAGTCAGGGCAGCGTAGAGACGCAGCAGTGACACGCCTGGCCATCGGCCCTGCCGGGCCAGGCATGAGGGAACCCTTGCACGACGTACGCCACACGCCTCGTCGAAGGCCGGGAGTCCCCTGGTCAGCCGCGGACGATTCGGGGCTCGCCGGGATGCTCGTTGTCGATCAGGATGTCGGCTCGCTGCTGTGGCGTGCAGGCGGCGAAGTAGATCTGCTGGGCCTCGACGTAGCGCCGCATGCCTGGATGTGCCGGATCGGGGTTCGTGCCGTCACGCTGCGCCATTCGCCTGGCCGTGGTTTCGAACGGAACCTCCAGGAACACGGACAGGTCCCACGCGTCGCCGATCTCGTCGCGATGCAGGAAGAGCCCGTCGACGATCACGACCGTACCGGGAGCAGCGGTGCGCCAGGGCGGGTCGAGGACCGCGTCGGTGTCCAGATCGTGGCCGGCCGGCCGATAACGCCGGGAGCCACCGGGCACGAACGGGTCCAGAACGTCGCTGCGGAACCGCGGGTAGTTGAAGGAGTCCTGCCAGAAGCCGAGCGGGGAGTCACGTCCCTGGCGGTAACGCACCGCACGGACGTTGTGGAAGTCGTCGAGCGACACACTGGTGACCGGACGGCCGAGGAGACGGACGGCAGCGGCGAGTTCCGCCGCGAAGGTCGTCTTACCGGCGCCGTCGGGACCGTCGATCGCCACCCGGGGACAGTCGCCGCCGCTGAGCTCCGGAACCCGGCGGGCGACATGGTCGAGAACAGCTCCCCGCGAAGATCGATGCACCGGCCAAGGATGCCACCCGCCGGCGGCCTGATTGGGCCTGCACGCCGGATCATGATCCGGGCTCCCGCCGCCTATCCTGTCGCCGTGATGATCCAGATTCTCGGGTGGGTGGCCCGACTGCGGGTGGCGCTGCTGACCATGGCACTGCTGACTGCTGTCGCCCTCCAGGTGCTGCTCCGGAACACCGAGAACGGCTTGGGGCTCAGGCTGGCGGCCGGCATCGTGCCCCCCATCGCATTCATCCTGTGCTCGGCGTTCGCCGCCCGCTTCTTTCACCCGGCGAAGCTGGTGGCACGACCCGAGGTTCCCGCCTTCGACGTCCCGGCGAACCCGACTGTGGTCCTCGCCTCCATCGGTTACACCTTCTTCGCCGTCCTCATGGTGAGCGGGCTGGTCCGTGACATCGCGGCCGACGAGGAACTCTGGTGGTTCCCGGCGATCCTTGCGATTCTCGTCGCCGGTCAGCTGGCTGCGTTCTGGAGTTCGGCGCTGGGACGATTCGGCGCGCGACTCACCCCGGACGGGATCGAGTTCCGGGAGTTGTTCGGGTCTCGGTTCACACCCTGGGATGCCTTGGCCACTCCCCTTGCGGCCTACCCGCACGACGCGCAGCAGGTGACCCTGCACCTCGCGCATCCCGAGTTGGTCCGCCGGCGCGGCCTCCGGCACACCAGCCCGACGTCGCTGCCGGCCGCCGGCGTCGACGCGGAATTCCTGGCCCGCGCGATCCACGAGTATGCGAATCGCGCCGACCTTCGCCCGGCCATCGGCTCGACGGCCGAACTGGAGAGATTCCTGGCCATTCCCCAAATCGACGATATCGCGACCCGGGCGCCGAATTGATTCGACTGCTGCGGCCGGCCCGCGCGTGGATCACGGCATATCAATGAGCCTGCTACGTTCGGGCAGTGGACGAAGGCGGGTTCTGGGCACTCATCGCCGCGTGCCGGCAGGAGGGCGGGAGCGACACCGAGCTCGTCTCACGCCTGCTGTTTCGTCGCCTGCGCGTGCTGGGCACGACCGAGATCGTCGAATTCGTTCGGATCTGGCAGCAGGTCGGATCTCGCCTCTACACCTGGCCGGTGACCGACGCGCTCTGCCTGTTACTGGGAGTGGTCGAGGAAGAGGATCTGCCTCATGCCCAGGACTGGATCATCTCCCACGGTCGAACGGCGGTCGAGCGTACGATCGAGGACCCGGACAGCCTCGTCGAACTCGCGTCGGATGCGAAGAACGCCCGTGCTTCGTGGTTCGACGAATTCATTACCGAGGCCCACATCCTCGTCAGCGGGGCCTGGCCCCTGGGCTATGACCCTGACGGTCCTGATGAGCTGCTCGGTGAGCACGTAGACCTGGCCGAGCAGGCTGTCATCGCGCAGAGCTTTCCGCGGTTGGCGGCCTCCCGCCGTCGGCACCCGGAACTGGGCGCCCCGGAACTCCGCTGACTGTCCGGAACAGCGCGCTGGAGCACAGCAACAACCTACTGCCCGGTCCCGGGGCTGTAGAGGTCGTCCTCGGTGACGACCGGGGCGAGATCGTCCTCGGGGCGGCCGACCCGCGCCGCTGAGCCGAACATCGCGCCGCGGGCCGGGTGCACCGGAGCGAAAGATGCGAAGCCACGGCGCTGCGGGATGTCGTCGTAGACCGCCTCCATGCCGCCGCGCAGCAGGTAGGTCTCGTGCCAGAAGCCGGTGCCGCCGCTGTCACGCAGGAAGTCGCGCCACCACAGGCGATGCGGCTCGGAGCGGGCCCAGGCCAGCAGCGCGGGCAGGTCCCGCCAGTACTGGCGGATGCCGAGGTGCATGGGAAACAACGACCAGAGCAGCGTCTCGTGGGCGAGCAGCCCGTCCGGTTTGTCGTCCGACGGGCCGATCCGCGGGGCGCGGGCCATCAGGGTGCGCAGGCCGTAGAGCCGGTTGACGCGCATGCCCAGGTAGACCACCACCAGGTCGGGATAGGACGACAGGTCGACGGTCTCTCGATTGACGCGGCTGGGCATCGCCAGACCCCCTTCATTCAGATCCTCCGATGGTAGGACAGCGAGACCGTCCAAATTTGCGTGGCGACCCACGGTCCGAATCGAGCCACAGAACCATCACCCGAACCACGACGATCACCTGGTCAGAGGCGGTAGCCCGGCAGTGGCAAGAGCACGGCCGACGTTGAGGTCCAAGCCGATAAACGCCCTGATCTCACCGATTCGCAGGTTTTCTACAGATTTCCTACAGATCCATGCGCGACGATCGATGCCCCTGTTCGGTTTGGCATCCGGCACGGGCGGCGTCGCCGCCCTGGCGATCGGTAGTCACCGCGGGACCGGCGTGGTGAACAACTCCAGTCGGGCTTCTGCTGAAGCCGCGAGCAAACCTGCGATGGAGGAGAACAGTATGCGGAAAATATCCACTTTCGCGGCCGTCCTGACGTTCGCCGCGACAGCCGCGGCGATAACGGTGGCAGATCCGGCCCTGGCCCTCAATCAGAAAACCTGCCAGGTGAAGTACGACGGCTTCGGTACTGCCCTGGACTGACGCTGTACTTCGCCAACGGCTGAGCAGCTCTGTCCACACCGAGGCGGGACACGACCGACGGGTTCGCCGCCGGTGACCCGCCCGCCCGGTCCACAAGATTCCGTGAAATCACCATATTCATCAGACGAGGTGACCAAGATGCGCGGTAAGAAATCGATCCTTGCGGCCGGCCTGACAGCTGCCGCAGTCACGCTGAGCGGGGTCGTCGGAATCCAGCCGGCTTCCGCGGCGGGCTGGCTCGGCACCTGCTATCCCTACCGCGGCAGCTACGTCGCCGGAGGCTGGTGCGATGGCAACGGTCCGGACTGGACCTATGAGGCCGTCGTCAGGTGCGACAACGGCGGGCAGTACTGGGGAGGGGAGAGTCCGCGCCGCTGGGCCGGCGACCGCAACGGTTCGTATGCTGAATGCCCGGCCGGATCAAGGACAATTTCCGGTGGCCTTTACTACTACTACCGGGGTCGCCAAGAAGGGTATGCAGGATCCTAGTCCGGGTCGCACCTGACGACGGGCCGCCCCGCTCAGCGGCGACACCGCTATGCGGGGCGCCTTGGGCGTACCTCGGTTGCGTCTTTCTGGCGGGCGATCAGCCGCAGCGCCTGTTCACGGTGGCGGAAACGGAAGGTCGAGCAGCGGGAATCGGCCAGGGAGCCGTTCATGGCGTGGTAGGCGCAGCCGCCCATGCAGACCGGCAAAGCCACACAGGTCCGGCATTCCGGATCGCTGAACGGGTCGTACGTGAGCCACTTCGACAGCCGGTCGCCCGCCGCCGGCCAGTCGCGCAGGTTTCCGATCACCTCGTTCGGATCGCCGACCGTCTCGGTGCATTTGTAGATCTCGCCCCGGGATCCGATCACCAGCTCGTTGTCGCGGACCGCGGTGCACGGCGCCCCGATCGGCGCGGGTGGTGGCGGGGTGGCGAACCCGAGCGAGCCGGCCAGTTCGAGGAACCGCTGCTCGGCCTCGGCGAAAGCGGGCCGCGTCAGGCATTCGGTGGCGTAGCCCGCGCTCGGGGCGAGCAGGTTGACCCGGGCCGGCAGGACGTGACCGGGGCTCACCGCGACCCGCCCGGCCAGTCCGGCGTCGGCGAGGATCCGCAGCAGCCGGGGCACCGAGGCGAGGTTGCCGGTGTCCAGGTTGACCCGGACGGTGACGTCGAGGATCCCGGCGACGGCGACGACGTTGGCCAGGATCTCCCGGAACGTGCCGCGGCCACCGGCCAGCGGGCGGCGGGCGTCGTGGACCTCGGGCGGGCCGTCCAGACCGACCTGCGCCACGGTCACCGCCCGATCGCGCAGCCGGCGGGCCACCGGCTCGGTGAGCAGATAGCCGTTGGTGATAATCGCCGCCCGGTAGGCGACCCCGGCCGCCGCCGCCCGGGTCAGCAGTTCACCGGAGAGGGCGAGCAGGGCGGGCAGCCCGACCAGGGGCTCCCCGCCGTACCAGAGGACGGCCAGTTCGCGGATCGCCGGCAGCCGCCTGTCGACCAGTTCCAGCAGGCGCCGCTGGACGTCGTCGGTGAGCAGCGACGGATGCTTGGCCTCGAAGCAGTACGGGCAGTCGAAGTTGCAGCCCAGACTGGTCACCACGGTCAGGTGGAAGCGGTGCGGGTTCCGGCGGGTGGCCGCGTACCGTTCCCGGAGCAGGTCGAGCTCGTCCAGGTCGTCCGGGAGGATCATCTGGCCGCGGGCGAGGGCGTGCAGCACCTCCGGGTCGGCGGGCGCGCCGTCGTCGCCGGTGAGGTAGCCCCCGATCGGCCCGCGCTGGCCGGCCGGCACTGCGACGACACGGCCGGAGACGCCGTTGTAGACGTACGATCGCGGGCCGTCGTCGACCCAGATGTTGTACCGCGACTCTCTCACTGCTCGTCCGGCGGACGGTTCAGCGCCTGGTTCACCCGGTCGGCCGCGCCGGGGCCCCAGAGCAGCAGGATGTCGCGCCCGGACGGGGGCGCCTCACCTGCTGCGAACACCGGCCCGCACGCCGAGAAACTCGTGAATGCGGCGCCGAAGGCGGCGTTGCCGGCGGCCGCGGCCTGCCGGCCCGTGTCCTCGTAGTCCGGACGGGCCCGCGGGGTGCCGCCGTGGCCGCGGGCGGCGAGTCCGGCGTCGAAGCCGTCGAGGTAGGTGGTCAGCACCTCGATGGCCTGGCGGACCTTGGGCGGGTAATAGTCGAGCCGCACCGGGCCGGCGGGTCCCTCGATCACCATTATCTGGAGTCCGTCGGACATGAACGCTCTTCCCTTCATATGGAAACTGCGGCGGGAATGATCAGGAATAGACATCCGACTAAGTACGTTTCCGATCGCCGACGTGAATGTCAATACACTGAGCGGGCACTTGACTCATCTATTTTCCCAACTATTTTGATCAATTCTCGCCGCCTACGATCAGGCTTATGGTCGGGCGGCCGAGAGTCGTCGCCGCGGCATGGGCACGCCCCGTCGCGATGGTCGAGCGGACGCGTGAGCTGGCCGCGCTGACGGCATGCCTCCAGGAGATCAAGACCGGCACGGCACGGGTCGTGGTGATCGAGGGCGTCGCCGGGATCGGCAAGACCGCGCTGCTCCAGGCCGTCCGTGACCGCGCGCCGGCCCAGGGCGTACGGGTGCTGGCCACCCTGGTCCCCCACCTCAGTTCCGCCGCGCCGTACGGGCTGCTGCGCCGCCTGCTCGGCCCGGAGGTCGCCCGCCGGGGCGGGGCCACCGCGCTGACCGGTGCCGCCGCGTTCGCTGCGCCGCTGTTCACGCCGGGCGCGCCGGTCGCCGCCGGGGTCGACTACGGCTGTCATTGGCTGCTGGCCGCTCTGGCCGACGCCGGGCCGCTGCTGATCGCGCTGGACGACGCGCACTGGGCCGACACCGAGTCGCTGCGGGTGCTGACCGACGCCGCCGAGGATCTGGGCAGCGCCCCGCTGGCGGTGATGGTCACCGCCCGGCCGGGCCTGAATCCGGCCGCCGAGCCGCTGCTGGCCCGCCTGGCCACCCTGGACGGCGCTCGCGTGGTGCGCCCGGCGCCGCTGTCCGACACCGGGGTGGCGACGCTGCTGCGGCATGCGTTCAACTGTGACCCGGACCCCGAGTTCACCGCCGCCTGCGCCCAGGCCAGCGGCGGCAACGTGTTCTACCTGCGCGAACTGATCCGCCCGCTGATCGCCGCCGGGCTCGCGCCGGCCGCCGGGGCGGTCGCCGAACTCGACGCCGCAGGTCCGGAGGCGCTCGTGCACACGGTGCGGCGGCGGCTGGGCGAGCTCGGGCTGATCGCCACCGATCTGGCCCAGGCGGCCGCGGTCCTCGGCGACGACACCCCGTTCGCCGACGTGGCCGCGCTGGCCGGGGTGGCGGCCGACCCGGCCGGTGACGCCGCGGTGTCGCTGCGGGTGTCGTCGATCCTGGCCCGTACCGCCCCGGTGGCGTTCCCGCACCCGCTGATCCGGGCCGCGGTCGAGCAGACCGTCCCGCCGGAACGTCTGGGCCGCCTGCACGCGAAGGCGGCCGGGGTGCTGCGGGCGGCCGGGACGCCGGCCGCGAAGATCGCCGAGCATCTGCTGCTCGCGCCGCCGGCCGCACAGTCCGACGTGGTCGATCTGCTGGTCGGCGAAGCCCGCCGGGACCTCGCCACCGGCTCGGCCGAGGCCGCCGGCCGGCTGCTGCGCCGGGCCGTCGCCGAGCCGCCCACCCCGGACGCCCGGCCCGGCGTGCTGCTGTCGCTGGCCACCGCGGAACGCGCGACAGGCCGCCTGACCGAGGCCGGCGGACACCTGAGCGAGGTGGTCGAGACCGGCGCCCGGCCGGTCGCGCTGGCCGCCATGGCCGACCTCTTCGAGGTCCTCTACGAACTCGACGACGCCGACGCCGCCTCCCGGTTGCGGCGCCGGGCCTACGCCGCCGAGCCCTACGGCAAGGACCAGGCTGAGGTACGGCTACGCTCCGCGCTGCTGCTCCAGGCCGCCGAGACCGCCGACGACCGGGCGCCGGCGCGACTGGCCGACATCGACATCGACCGGCTCCCGACCGGCACCGGCGAGGAGCGCCGTCTACTGGTCTGCGCGGCGATCCACCACCGGGCCACCGGCCAGTGCCCGCCCGAGGAGTTCCAGGCCCACCTGCGCCGGGCCGTCGAGAACCTGCCGGCCGACCGGCCGCTCACCTACTGGGAGGTGCTGGCCGCCCTGGAGTCGGCGGCGTTCCTGGCCGCGGCCGAGGCGATGACCGACGCCGAGACGGTGCTGGAGCGGCTGCGGCCCGAGGTGGTGCGGCTGCGCCGGATCGCACCGGGGCTACAGGCCGAGTGGTCCAACCGGACCGTGCTGAACAATCTGCGCCGCGGCCACTTCGAGGAGGCCGCGGCCGGGCTGGCCGAGGCTGAGCGGTTCGCGGCCCGGCACGGCCTGACCATGTACGCGGCGCTGGCCAGTTTCGCCCGCGGCATCATCGACCTGGAACGCGGCGACTTCGCCGGGGCGGGCGCCCACCTGCTGCGCGGCCCGGCCGAACCGGCGGTGGTCGGCGCGCTGGGCGAGCTGCTCAGCGGCCGCCCGGCCGAGGCGCTGGCCCGGCTGGCGCTGCCCGGGCACCCGGACGCGCCGGTCACCGAACGGGAGATCGAGTTCGAGATCCACCTGATCGCCAGCCACGCCTACGAGATCCTCGGCGACCGGGCACAGGCGCTGCGCGCAGCCGACCGGGAACTCGCCGTGCGCCGCCGGCACGGCCCGTCCTACCGGCTGGCGGCGGCGCTACGCAGGCGGGCGTCGTTCGCGCCCGCCCGGGAGGCCGTCGACCTGCTCACCGAGGCGATGGCCGCGTGCGACGGCACCCCACGGGAACCCGTGCTGGCCCGGGTCCGCGCCGCCTACGGGGCCGCGCTGCGCCGGTGCGGTCGGCTGCGCGAAGCCCGTACCGAATTGGCGGAAGCTCTTGATCTGGCCACCCGCCTCGGAATGCCGCGGCTGGCCGCCAAGGTCGGCGACGAGATCCGGGCGGCCGGAGGCCGGCCCCGCCGGACCCGGGTGACAGGCGTGGCCGCGCTGACCGGCGGGCAGGCCGCGGTGGCCCGGTTGGCCGCCGCCGGGCGCACCAACCGGGAGATCGCCGAGAGTCTCTACATCACGATCAAGACGGTCGAGACCCACCTGGCTGCGGTCTACCGCAAACTCGCGGTGCCCGGCCGGGAGCAGTTGCGGGCGGCGCTGGCCGGCGACCCCTAATTCTCAGGGTCCGCACCCTGATGACCCCCGCGGGCCAGGCAACCAGGCTGAGAAACATGATGACCCTGGAGAACCTCACCGCCACCGACCGCGCTGCCGCACTGTTCGCCTCCCGGCTGCCGGCCGGCGTCCCGGTCACCGCGAGTGTCCTGAGCGCCGCGATCACCGAGGCGTTACACGACCACGGCGGCCCGCCCGGATGCGCCGGGCAGATGGCCGCCGTCTACGGCGAGAATCCGGCGTACGCCGCCGCCCGCATGCGGTGGGCACTGGCCGTCCTACGTGCCCCGACCCGGCCGTGAACATCCGGGTGCTGGTCGCCGACGACCAGCCGCTGATCCGCGCCGGGATCGCCGCCCTGCTCGCCGCCGAGGCCGGCATCGAGGTGGTGGCGGCCACCGGCGCCGGGCCGGACGCGATCAAGGGCGCCGCCACCCACCTGCCCGACGTGGTCCTGCTGGACCTGCCGGCCGAGGACGACGGCACCGGGGTGGAGACGATCGGCCGGCTGGTCGGCGACGGCGCCCGCTACTGCCCGCAACGGCCGGTACGGGTGCTGGGCATGACCGCCGGATACCACCCCCAGCTGGCGTGGCGGGCCCTCGCCGCCGGCGCCGCCGGGTTCCTGCTCAAGTCCCAGCCGCCGGAGATGCTGCTCGGCGCGGTCCGGGCGATCGCCGAGGCGGGCGCCTGGCTCGACCTGATCGTGCTGCGCGACATGCTGGTCGAGCTCTCCTGCCGGCCGGCCGGCGGACCGAACCCGTCGCGGCTGGTCGCGCGGCTCACCGGCCGGGAACGGGAGGTGCTGGTGCTGCTGGCGTACGGGCTGGGCAACGCGGAAATCGCCGCCCGGCTGTTCCTGAGCGACGCGACCGTGCGTACCCACATCGGTCGGATCTTGATGAAGTTGCAGTGCCGGGACCGGACCCGGGCGGTGATCGTCGCCTACCGCTCGGGTCTGGTCCGCATCGACAGCGGCGACAGCCTGCCGGCCTAGCCGCGGCGGCGGACCTTCGCCGCCAGGTCCACCAGGTCTCTCGCGGTCTGCGGGTCGAAGGTGCCCATGGCCTGGTCGTTGCCGGTCAATTCGTCGAGCAGCAACGCCGCCTCGACCGGGTTGGGTTCGCCGACCACGCACCCGCTGGCGCCGAACTCCAGGTAGGTCCGGCTGTAGTGGATGCCGAGGGTCCGGTGGATCGCGGCGGCGATCGGATCGCCCCGCCGCCCGCGCTTGAGCCGCTGCGCGGCGAGCTCCCGCAACTCGTCGGGAACCGCGCCGAGCCGGTTGGTGCCGCCGATCGCCAGGAACGCGCCGACCTCGGGCCGCAGCAGGGCGTCGGCGTCCCGGGCGTCCTCCCGGGAGGTGGGCGCACCGACCCGGATCAGCAGCGGCTCACCGCGGATCACCGTGGTGAACCCGCGGCCCGCCTGGTCGGCGATGGTGATCATCGGGGTCAGCCGGTACAAGCCGGGTCGGTCGAGCTGGTGGCCCTCGGCGCCGTACGTCAGGTTGAGGTTACGGCTCATCGTCGCGCCAGGCGTCAGCAGTTGCGGGCCGGGCGTGACGTCGGTGAAGCATCGCTGCATCATCGGCGCGAACGCCCGGGCGTCGGCGAGCCGGGCCGGTCCCGGACCAGGATCGCGTTCCACCATGACCAGCAGGAAACCCGCCTTGACGTCGAGCAGGTTGCGCGGCAGCTCAACCGCCCGGCCACCGGTGTTGGACAGCAGCACCTGCAACACCACCGGCTGCCCGAGCTCGAACAACGGACCTCCGGGCGGCGCCACCAGCGTCAGCACCAGGCCACGGTCCGGTTCCGGCGGCACATGCGCCGGCTTCGCGCCGCGCGCCGTGCTCCAGTAGTCGACGTCATGGAACGGCGAGGCGCCGGGCATCACCGCACGCCGTGACCCGTGCCGCAGGAACGACACCTCGTCCGGATCGAACCCGAACGCGAACTGCTGCCAGTACTCGGCCTGCCGCCCGCCGCCGCGGTACTTGTCGGGATAGTTCATCACCGACGTGGAGTCGACCCGACCCACCTCCAGCTCGAACCGATGCGCCAGGTTCAGCACGTGCCCGACCTCGTGCGCCATCGTCCAGGCGATGTGGTGGTCCTCCAGGCGGTCGCCGAACTGCTCGCGGATCTCGTCGACGAAGACCGCGCAGCCCTGCCGTGGCCGGTCCACCAGGTCGAACATCACCCCGTACAGGCCGTTGCGCTCGTCGAACGGGTGCGACAGCATCAGCAGCTGCGCCTGCCAGCCCGGCCCGGACCGCTCCGGGTTCGCGAACGCGGCCATGGTCTCGTCCAGGACACCGTAGATGTTGCCCTCGTGCCACTCCCAGCCCTGGACCCGGCGCGGGATCAGCGCGCCGCCGTCCCGGTAGCGGACCTCGACACCGGCGCCGGCCAGGCAGGTCCGCAGCGTCGCGCGGGCGCTGTCCGGGATCGTCACGCCGACCTCGCGTTCGACCTCCACCTCCAGGACCCGCAGCGCCGGCCCGGTCCAGTCGACCCGCACGTCGATCGGGTCGACCGCCGGCAGCGCGTTGAGCTGCCGGTCCAGGCGCAGCCGCACCGACGGGCGGCCGTCCGGCATCGGGTGCAGCTCCACCACACCGCCGGAGACCCGGCCCTCGGAGTCCTGGCACCGCATCCGCCACGGCCCGGCCCGGCCCGGCACCGCCTCGTCCGGGGCGGTACGGAACGACGCCAGGAACACCGGCCGGCTGCCGACCGTCAGGAAGAGGTCGCCGCTGATCATCCCGGCGGCGGTGGCCTCATTCCGCAATTCCAGGAACAGGCCGTCGCCACCGCCCTCGTACCTGCCGTCCGGCGGCAGCGTCACATCAGTCATCGTTCGATTCTTCGGCCGCTGCCGGGCGCCGGTCGTCAGCCGCTCATCCGAATTCCGATGTCGGATCAATGACGTGCACACCGGCGTGGATACGCGATCGCGCGTACGCCGTACCGCGTAGCCGTTGACGTCTTCTCCCGGACGCCGGAAAGGCGTCCGCGAAAACACCATGGGAATCCGCACCGCCGAAAAGGAGTTCCCATGGCCCGCAAGGCATTGCTGGTAGGAATCGACATCTATCCCGACCCCCGGAACAATCTCAATTCCTGCGTCGCGGACACTCTCGCGTTCCGCTCCCTGCTGATCTCGCAGTACGGCTTCCAGGCCGCCGAGATCACCCTGCTGCACAACAGCAGCGCCACCCTGGCGAACGTCCGCGCCGCCCTCGACGACCTGGTCGCCGGCGCCGAGAGCGGCGACACCCTGGTGTTCTTCGACTCGTCGCACGGCTACCGGTTCCCGCAGGGCGACACCATGGTCGAGGTCCTCTGCCTCTACGACGGCTTCCTGCACGACCGGGAACTCGTCGACCGGGCCGCCGGCCTCCCGCCCGGCGTGTTCACCTGCGTCGCCGACGCCTGCCACGCCGGCGGCCTGAACAAACTGTTCTTCGCCGCCGACGGCGCGCAGCTGATCCGGGCCAAGGTGTGGCAGCCCTCCGCCGCCGACGCCGACCGGCACGCCGGCGAATCCAGCCAGGTCACCAAGTTCAAGTTCTTCGGCCGTGAGGCCACCGGCGACAGCGCGGCCGTCGCCAAGAACCTGGTCGCCGCGCCGGAGAAACTGCTCCAGACCAAGAGCAGCGGGGCCGGGAGCGTCCTCAACGGGGCGCTGTTCGCCGCCTGCCAGGCCGACGAGACAGCCGCCGCCGGCAGCGCGGCCACCGACAACCTGTCGGCCTTCACCTACGCCATCGTCCGTGAGGTCACCGGCCCGGTCCAGCTGCGCACGCTCGCCGACCGGGTCACCGCCCGGCTCCAGACGATCGGCATGCGGCAGACCCCACGCGCGCTCACCCCGGCCGGCCCGCCACAGCTGCTCGACCGCGGCTTCATCACCTTGCAGCCGGTCGGCGGCGGCCCGATCACGCAGCCCGCTCCCGAGGAGGAGTTCGACCCCTGGGAGTGGCTGCGCGGCCAACTGTCCGGCGTGCTCTGACCAGGCACGACCGGGAACACCGAAGAGGAGAGGAACCTCATGTCCACCAACAAGCTCGACGCCCGCATCGAGAACCTGCGGGCGCAGATCGACAGCGCGATGTCCTCCGGCGGCACGAAGGACTTCGACTACCCGATCGGCGGCCCCGTCGTCCCGGACTTCACCACCATCGTCTATCCGCTGCTCGACGCCTACCGGCACGCGGTGCAGGTCAACCCGGCCAAGGCGTTCGCGCCCAAGCCGGTGCCGGCCAAGGCGCTGGAGAACCCGGCCGTCCTCGGTGACAAGGACTTCTGGTCCGACCTGTGGGGCATCGTCCAGCAGGTCGCGCCGATCATCATCGGCGCGCTCACCAAGGACTTCAACCCGTCGGTGAAGTCGCTCAAGCAGGTGGTCGCCGACCTGCCGCCGAACCTGCGCGACGACCCGGAGTTCCGGGCCTACGCCACCGAGCTGCTGCTCTACACCGCCCAGCACACCATGGGCGCCCTGTCCGGCGCGAAGGACTACACCGACGCGAAGAACGTCCCGGCCCCGCCGCAGCCGCCGGCCGGCAAGGACTTCTGGGGCGACGCGTGGAACTTCGTCCGCGACGCCATCCCGGTGATCGCCCCGATCATCCTGAGCCTCCTCTAGGCCCGCGATGAACGCGCCCGCCCGACCCGCAGGCGCGGACCCGGCGCCGGAGCCCTTCCAGGCTCCGGCGCACGGCGTCCACGAGGCCATCGCCGACGCGCTCGCCACCCTCCACGAACCCGACCTGACCGGTTTCGGCCAGACCGAAATCGAAACGGCGATCTCCGAGATGTACGGCCACAGCCCCACCCTCCGGCCCGCCTACCGCGACTGGCTCTACCGGAACGTCAGCGCGGCCAGTTTCGGGCTGACCCGGATGAGCCCGGCCGGACCCGGCGACGCCGCCGTCCCCAGCAAGGACTTCACCAGCACGTACCACCGGCTCACCGGCCTGTTCACCGAACGGATCGTGATCCTCCAGCGCTCCCGCCCACCGATTTCGCTCGTCGCCCCCATTTCGCTCGTCGAACCCAAGGAGACGCCATGACCGACAACGGCCATGCCCGCGCCCCGGTCGAAGACCCCACCCTCGGCATCGAGGTGGACGCCGGATTCAACGGCGACACCCCACCCAACCGCCTGGTGACCATCGGCGACTCGCTGCTGCACGGCATGCAGAGCGGCGCCGTCTACCAGACCGACCTGTCCGCGCCGGCCATCATCGCCCACGAACTCGGCTGCCTCGACGACTTCCGCTATCCCACGTACGGCGGCCCCGGCGGCCTGCCCCTCAACATCGAACTGCTCCTGCGTGTCCTCGAACAGCGCTACGGCACCGACCTGAACCTGCTCGAACTGCCGTTCGCCCTGTTCACCGGCCGGCAATGGCTCGACGGCCTGGAGGACTACTGGGAACGCGGACCCGGCTCGGCCATCCCCCGCACCAGCGGCATCCCGCACAACCTGGCCATGTACGGCTGGGACCTGCGCGACGCCCTCGACCAGACCGTCAACCGGTTCCTGGCCCGGCTCGGCACCCCCACCGACGACTTCCTCCAGCAGCGGGTCCAGAACGACTCCGAACGGGCCGCGCTGCGCGTCTACCCCACCGAACCCGAGCACGCCCGCAACCGGTCGGTGTTCGACCTGGCCGAGGAGCTCGGCAAGGAGGGCTCACCACACGGCATCGAGACGCTGGTGGTGTTCCTCGGCGCCAACAACGCGGTCAGCTCGGTCACCAAACTGAAGGTCGCCTGGAGCGGCGACGACTTTCGCGACCTCGACCGCAAGAGCGCCTACACGGTCTGGCGGCCGGAACACTTCGCCGCCGAACTGGCCGAGGTCGCCGGCCGGGTCCGCAACATCGGCGCCCGGCACGTCATCTGGTGCACGGTGCCGCACGTGACGATCGCCCCGATCTGCCGGGGCGTCGGCGGCAAGGTGGCGCCCGGGTCGCGCTACTTTCCCTACTACACCCGGCCCTGGATCCGGGACCGGGACTTCGACCCGGCCCGCGACCCGCACATCACCGCGGCCCAGGCCCGCGCGGTCGACCAGGCGGTCGACGCCTACAACGACACCATGACCGATCTGGTACGGGCAGCGCGCGAAAGCGGCCAGGACTGGTACCTGCTCGACATGGCCGGCGTGCTGGACCGGCTCGCCGACCGCCGCTACCTGGCCGACGTGGCAGCCCGTCCACCGTGGTGGCGGCCGTATCCGCTGCCCGCCCCGGTGGCCGCCCTCGACCCGCCGTTCACCTCGGACTTCCTCACCTCCGACGGGCGCGGCGGCCGGGCCACCGGCGGCCTGTTCTCCCTCGACGGCGTACACCCGACGGTCACCGGGTCGGGCATCCTGGCCCAGGAGATCATCCAGGTGATGTCCCGGGCCGGCGTCGAGTTCCGCACCCCCACCGGCATGCCGCGCACCGGCCCGATCAGCGTCGACTTCGACCGCCTGCTGCGCCGCGACACGCTGGTCACCCGCCCGCCGCAGAACATCGGCTCCACCCTGTCCAACCTCGCCTGGGCGGACGAGGCCCTCGACCTGCTGCGCATCGCCCTGCCGTTCTGACCCTCAGCCGTCTGGAAGGAGAACCACCATGTCCACCGACCCCCGCTCCGACGAGGGCCTCGAATTCGGCATCGACTCGATGATCCGCGACGAGCCCGGCTACCGGATCGGCTTCACCGTCGAGGCGCTCGGCAACGACGAAAGCCTCGAGATCGTCCTGCGGACCGTCGACCGGATCCGCTGGTGGAAGTCACTGAGCTACTTCATGTTCGTACAAGGCAATCGGGGCGCCGGCCCGGAGATCCGGATCGAGACCAAGAACGACACCCACGAGGCCCGCCAGTTCCTGTTCGGCCCGGCCCTGACCAGCATCGCCACCCTCGAACTGTGGAAGGGCGGCATCGGCGGGTTCGGCGCGTTCGCCGGCAGCCTCCCGATCAACGCCTGGGCCAACCGCGGCCGCCGGATCATCTTCACCTGGCACCAGGACTGACCGTTACCCGGCCCGATCCGGACCACCAGCCGTCGCCCACCACCGGAATGCGCACCGCTTTCCCGTGCTCAGCGACGGCTGAGGCCGTCAGCCGTCGCTGAGCACGGCTAAACCGCACGCATTCCAGTGCTCAGCGACGGCTCGCGGTCTGGGCCTTGACCGGGCCGGCAGGCGCGAGCACCGGCTGTCCTCTACAGGTGGCCGGTGTTGAGTTTCTTCTGGAGGGCTCGGGCGGTCTTCGGGCCGAGTTCGCCGTCCACGGTCACGCCGAGCCGGGCCTGTAGGACCCGCACCGCGTCCGAGTCGCCTGGGCCCACCGTGAAGGATCGGAGGGCCGGCCAGTGTGCGGCGACGGCCGCGGAATTCTGGTTGGAGATGACGCCGTCGTGGTCGGGGGCGCCGATGTGCCTCTGAAGTGCCACGACCGTGGGCCTGTCGATCACGCCGGACCGTGGGCGGTCGAGAACGAACCGCAGCTTCCGCGCGGATTCCGCGCCGATCACGCCGTCCAGTTCGAGCGCGCCGGGGTTCACGACGACCGGGGCCGCCGACGTCACCGGGCCCGCTGTGCCCCGGAAGCGCAGCACACACGACCAGGGCCGGTCGTAGTAGGAGCGGACGACCGTCTCGCGGCCGGTGCGGTTGCCCAGGTCGCCGCCGGTGATCTCGCCGCGTTCGTCGATCGAGGCCTGCGCGAGCTTGTTGCCGCCGACGAACATGGCCGTGTGGTGGCCGTCGGCCAGCAGCACGTCACCCGGCCGGAGGTCGTCGCGGTCCAGGTTGGGCAGCACCCGCCAGCCGCGCCGCTTGAACTGGGCGCGCATGTTGCCGGTGTAGGTGGCGCCCTTGCTCCGGCGGATGTCGTTGCCGTTCAGCAGGCCGGACCGTTCGCAGACGATGATGACCAGGGCCGAGCAGTCCGTCTCACCGCCGTCGCGGAAGTCGAGCCGGTTGAACTGGTCGTAGCCGAGGCTCCAGACCTTGCAGGCGATCTTGATCAGCTTGACCGCGTCTTCGATCGCCATGGCAGCGTGCCCTTCGGCCGGGAGTCGTCAATCTCTCCACACGCTGTCACCGTCGCCGGGGAGTCGACATCGGATGATCGACCATCGGCGCTGCGATGATCAGACGTCGTCCCAGCGGCCGGTTTCGGTGCCCCAACCGGCCGGGGCCACCTGAAGCAGCTGCTCCGGGGTCACCGAGGTCAGGTCGGCGAGGCGGAACTTCACGACCGGGACGCCGAAGGGGAACTCGACGTTCGTACCGTCGTCGAACGACACCGTGACGTGGGTGTCCGGGCCGGCCGGGTGGTTGTCCTCCCATTGCACGTGGACGACCTCGTCGGTCAGGGAGCCGTCCGGGCGTACCAGAATGAATCCCTCCAGGTCGCCTTGGGCCACGTCATCCTGATACCGAATCATGGGGGGTCATCTTAAGCGCCCGGCGGGCGTGGTCGATGAACGCGCCGGTCGCGGGATGGGTCGGGACGCGGGGCCAGAGCAGCCACACCGTCACGGTGCCGCCGTCGGTGATCGGCAGATACCTGATGCCGGGATACGGGTGGCTGCGCTCGGTGCCCTGCGCGGTCACGCCGACGGCCTCGCCGGTGGCGATCGTGGTGAGCCACTCGTCGACGTTGGCCACGTCGAAGGTGTGCGGGCGCTGGTCGCGGGGCCACAGCTGCCCGGTGGTGGCGGAGGTCGAGCAGAGCACGACCCGCTCGTCGCGGAGGTCGGCCAGCCGCACCGACGACCGGCCGGCGAGGCGATGGCCGTCCGGGACGGCGGCCAGGCGGGGCTCACGGTAGAGCTCCGCCGACAGCAGATCGCCGGGCGGGGACGGCATCAGGCGTACGATCGCCGCGTTCAGTTCCCCGCGGCGCAGCGCGGTCTCCGGGTCGTCACGGCGGTGCACCCGGACCGGGGCCGCCGGATGCTGGTCACGCCACGTCCGCAGCAGGCCGACCGTGTGGTCGCCGAGGGCGGCCCAGGCGAACCCGACGTGCAACGGTTGTGGCCCGGCGGTCGCTTCGGCGAGCGCGTCGTCGAGCTGGTTGAGGATGAGGTGGGCGCGTTCGTGCAGTCGCCGGCCGGCGTCGGTGAGGGCCAGCCGCCGGGTGGTGCGTTCCACGAGGGTCGTGCCGAGCCGTCGTTCCAGCTGGTCGAGGGTGCGGGAGAGGGCGGGCTGGCTGATCCGGAGCACGGCTGCGGCGGCGCTGATGGTGCCTTCGTCGCCGATGGCCGCCAGGGCACGCAGGTGCCGCACTTCCACATTCATAACCGTTGAGCATAGATGCCTGCGTGAACGGCATTTCCCGGCCGGCGGCAGCCGACCTAGCGTCGTCGGCATGAGGATTCTGCTCGCCGGGGCGACCGGCACTCTCGGATCGTTCCTGCACAAGGCGCTGTCGGCCCGTGGCCACGACGTGCTGGCCGTCACCCGAAACGGTGGTGACCTGCGGTACGACATCACCGATCCAGCCCAGGTCACCGCCCTGTACCGGGCGGCCGGCCGACTGGACGCCGTGGTCGGCGCCGCCGGTCACGTGCCGTTCAAGCCGGTCACCGAGATGGCCTCGGAGGACTATCTGGCGGCGTTCCACGGCAAGGTGCTCAGCCAGATCGAGCTGGTCCGCCAGGGTCTGGCCCACGTCGCCGAACGCGGGTCGTTCACGCTGATCACCGGGATTCTGGCGCGGGAGCCGATCCCGACCGGCACCGCCGCCTCGATGGCCAACGCGGCGGTGGAGGCGTTCGTGCGGGCCGCCGCCATCGAGATCGCCCCGCAGCGGATCAACGCGGTCAGCCCCAACGTCTTCACCGAGAGCCTGCCCGGGTACGGAAGCCTGTTCCCCGGCATGGGCTCGGTCGACCTGGCCGACGTCGCGCAGGCGTACATCAGGTCGGTCGAGGGGGCACAGACCGGACAGGTCTACACACTCTGAGTCGTTGTCGGCAGGATGGGGTGTGTGGCCGTACACAATGTGATCGTCATCGGTGGTGGTGTCGCGGGGACCGCGACCGCTCTCGCCTTGCGGGAGGCCGGAATCACCGCCGAGGTTTATGAGGCGCATCCGTCCGGGGCCGCCGACGGCGGGGCGTTCCTGACCGTGATGCGTAACGGGATGCTGGCGCTCGCGGAGATCGGCGCGGCCGAGGCGGTCGAGGCGGTGTCGTTCCCGGCGCGGACGGTGGCGCTGGCCGACGAGCAGGGCAACCGGCTCGGGCAGCGGCCGATCGAGGGGCCGGCCCGGACGCTCACCCGGGCCGCGCTCTACCGGGCGTTGCAGGAGCTCGCCGTCGCCCGCGGGATCAGCGTGCGGCACGGCATGCGGATGATCGGGGCGACGAGCGGGCCGGACGGGGTCGAGGCCGAGTTCGCCGACGGCAGCCGGGTCACCGGGGACGTCCTGGTCGGTGCGGACGGCATTCATTCCCGGACCCGGCGGCTCATCGATGCGGCCGCGCCCGAGCCGCGGTGGTCCGGGCAGCACATCGTGTACGGCTACACGCCCGGCAACCCGGCCGGCCTCGACGTCGGCGAGTACCAGATGATCCGTGGCAGCAAGGCGTTCGCCGGTCTGACCGTGCCCGGCGGCGACGGCCGGACCTGGTGGTTCGCCCGGCTGCCGGGCACCGGACCGGCCACCGGGCTGAGCCCGTCGCAGTGGCGGGAACTGGCCTTGGCGACGTGCCCGGCGCCGGCCTACGACGTGATCGCCGCCGGCGAGGACGTGCTGGGCTCGGACTCCTACGACATCCCGACCACACCGCACTGGCACGCCGGGCGGATGGTGCTGGCCGGTGACGCCGTGCACGCCGCGGTCCCGGCGGTCGCCCAGGGCGCGTCGATGGCCGCCGAGGACGCGGTGGCGCTGGCCGCGGCGCTGCGTGAGCACGACGGGCCGGCGGCCGCGTTCGCCGCCTACGAGCAGCGGCGCCGGGCCGAGGCGGAGGAGACGGTCGCCACGAGCGCCCGTCTGAGTTCCCAGTGATGGTCAGGCGCGACTGCGCATCTCGGTGTCGAAGGACGTCTGGGCGTACCGCATGATCTCGATCTCACCTGGATCACCGAAACGCTCGCGCATGGTTTCGGCGTCGACGTCCTCGAGGTGGGTCTGGATCCACCAGATGTTGCCGGCCGGATCTTTGATCCGGGCGCCGCGGTCGCCGATGATCCGGGAGGTCCGCAGCTCGGTGACCAGGGTGGCGCCGGCGTCGAGCGCGCGGGCGACGACCTTGTCGGCGTCGTCGACGTAGACGCTGAGCAGGCTCGGGGTGTCCGGCCACTCCGGCCGGGCGTCGAACGCCATGATGACCGACTCGCCGATCCGGATCTCGGCGTGGCCGATCGTGCCGTCCTCGTTGAGTACCCGCATGGCCGGTTCGGTGGCGAAGGCCGTCTCGACGAACCGCAGGAACCGTTCGGCGCCCTTGGCCGCGACGTACGGGGTGACCGTGGACTTGCCGCCGGGAATGCGCATGACTACCTCCGTGTGTTTCGGTGGAGGTCCAGCATCGCGGGGATTGCGGTCAGTTTCCGGCCGCATGGAGACGGTGGCGGCGGCGCAGGATCAGCCAGGAGATCCAGCCGACGCCGATGATGAAGCCGAAGCTGATGATCCGGTAGAGGACCACCGCGGCGATCGCGGTGGACGCGCTGACCCCGCCGGCCATCAGGCCCAGGATCAGGGCGCTGTCGATGATGCCGAGCCCGCCCGGGACGATGGTGACCGTGCCGGCGGCCATCCCGGCGCAGAACGCGAGCAGCAACTGGGCCGGGTTGATCGGCTCGCCGCTCACCGCCCGCACGCACATCCACAGGCAGACGGCGTCGAGCCCCCAGTTGAGCACTGCGAAGACGGCGGCGGCGATGCCGCGGCCGGGTGTGAGCCGGGCCCCGCCGAGCTGGCCCACGAAGGCGCGGACCTGATCGATGCCGTGCTCGGCGGGCCGGCGGCGGAACCGGTTGACCAGCGCGAGGACTCTGGCGGCGGCCGGGTCCACGATCGACGGGTCGTTGCTGACCCGCTGGACGCCGGCGACCAGGAGCAGGATGACCGCGCCGAGACCGGCCAGGCTGAACCAGTGCACCTCGCCGTCGGAGGCCAGCGCGCTGACCGCGGTGACGACGGCGAGGGCGGTGGTGGACAGGATGCCGGACAGCGCGATGGCCCAGGAGGCGATGGCCGGGGTGGCCCCGAAACGGCGGAGCTGCTGGTAGTTGAAGCTGGTGGAGAAGGCCGGGCCGCCGGGCAGGGTCTCGTTGAGCGAGTGCGCGGCGTAGGCGAGGGCGACGTTGCGGTAGAGCGGCACCCGCAGTCCGGCCGAGCGCAGCAGGGTGTGCTGCATGCGGGCGTACATGCCCATCGCCGCGAGCCCGGCGAAGACTGCGGCGGCGAGCCAGCCGGCGTGCGGGGCCTGCAACTGCGCGACGGCCGACGACAGTGCCGGCCAGCCGACCACGAGTTCGGCGGCGAACAGCACGAGCAGCGCCGCCACTAGGGCGCCCCGCAGCCACCGGCGGCGTCTGGCCACCGGGTCGGGGCGTTCGAGAGCCACGGCCATGCTCTCTGTTTCGGTCCGCACGGCCGTGGCTTGATGATTCATCGCCTCGGACACCTCCCCAATTTAAAGCGAACGTTCGTTCGGGACAAGCTGTCGTGACGTCCACCCCATCCCACGGAGCCGGCCCGCGTCGAGCGCGGCGTCCATGGCCAGGAAACCGGCGAGCGGGCCGTGCGCAGCCAGCGCCTCGGCGTGGGTCCAGGACGCCACCGGCACACCCGCGGCCGCGCCGATCGCGGTGACCAGGTCGGCCATCGTCACCGGGACCATCTCGGCGCAGTGGAACACCCCGGTGGCCCCGGTCTCCACGATCAGCGCGTACGCCTCGGCGAGATCGTCGACGTGAACCGTCGACCAGCGGTTCTGCCCGTCGCCGGCATATCTGGCGATCCCGTCGGCGCGGGCCCGCTCCACCAGACCGGCGACCGGGCCGCCGCCACGGCCGTACACCATCGGCGGCCGGACCACCGCGCCGCGCACCCGGGCCGCGGTCAGGACCCGCTGCTCCGCGTCGGCCAGCCAGGCCAGCGGCCCCACCGGCTCGGCGGTGTCCTCCTCGACGACCGGCTCCCGCGACGAACGCGCCCGCGGCGCTCCGGTGGTGGTGACGAACGAACCACCCGCCATCGCGCCCAGCATCGCCCGCACCGCGGCGGCGTCGGTGGCCGGCCGGTCGTCGCCCGCGCTCGCCGCGGTGTGCACCACCGCGTCGCCGGCCGCGGCCGCCGCGGCCAGCACCATGACGTCGGTGAGACTGCCCCGCACCGGTTCCGCTCCGGCCTCGCGGACCAGCTTCTCGGCGACGTCACTACGGGCCAGCCCCCGCACGCGATGCCCGCGCGCGAGAAGTGCCCGGGTCACCGCCGAGCCGATGTATCCGCTGGCCCCGGTCACGAAAACGTCCACATCGAACTCCTGACAAGACATCGAAGGGTGTGCGATCGACGCTAGGCACCAGGCCGCGGTCCGGGAATGTGACAGAGTGCGGATGCCATGCGCGATCGTTCAGCCCCCGATGTCCTCACCGCCGTCCTGCGACACGTCCGGATCAGCACGAGCCACCTCGCCCGGGTCGAGCTCGGCGCGCCCTGGGGCGTACGCCTGCCGCCACGCGCCACCGTGTCGCTGCATCACGTCCTCAGCGGCAACGCCTGGCTCACCGGCGTCGGCCGGGAAACCGCCGCCCGCAGCGGCGACCTGCTGATCCTCACGCACGAGACGGCGTACGAACTGCGTCACCAGCCGGGCGCCCCGGTCGCCGACGAACCCGCCTGGCCGCAGCCCTCGCCGTTGTCGGTGCGCCGGCGGCACGGCGGGCCGGGAGCCCGGACCGTCCTGCTCTGCGCCGAACTGCACGTCGCCGGCGCGGCCCGGACCACCCTGGTCCGAGCGCTGCCACCGGTCGCCCACCTGCCCGCCGGAGCGGTCCCCGGCCTGGACGCGATCCTCGACCTGCTGCGCGACGAGGTACGCACCGCCCGGCCCGGCGCCGAACTCGTCGCGGCCCGGCTCACCGAACTGCTGCTCGTGCAGGGCATCCGCGCCGAACTGGACCGCCACACCGAACCGGGCACCTGGCGCGCCGCCCTCACCGACGACCACATCGCCCGCGCGCTCGACGCCATGTACACCGCCCCGGAACGCCCGTGGACCCTGGTGACCCTGGCCCGCGCCGCGGGCCTGAGCCGGACGACGTTCGCCACCCGGTTCCGCGCGCTGGTCGGCGAGACACCGTTCGCGCACCTGACCCGCTGGCGGATGGCGCTCGCCAAGGACCTGCTCCGCGAGGAGCCGGCGAGCACGCTCGCCACCATCGCGGCCCGGGTGGGCTACGCCGACGAGTTCACGTTCAGCACGGCCTTCCGCCGCGAGGTCGGCGAGCCACCCGGCACCTACCGCACATCGGACCGCGGCGGCCGGTAGCCGGATCAGCCGAGGCGCCAGAGCTGGTTGTTCTGGCCGGTGGTGGTGCAGTCCCAGATCTGCAACCGGGTGCCGTTCGCGGTGCCACGTTCAACGGCATCAAGGCATTTTCCGGAGTACGGGTTGAGCATCGTCCCGTCGCCACGGGCGATCCACTGCTGGGCGATGCCGTTCGGAATGCACGTCCACAGCCACACCTCGGAGCCGTTGGCGGTGCCCGCACCCCGCACGTCGAGGCACTTACCGGACTGCGGGTTGACCCACGCGTTGCCGGATCGGCGCCACTGCTGGTTCCAGCCGCCGTGGCAGTCCCACAGGATCACGGAGGTGCCGTCGCCGGTACCCCAGCCGGCCAGGTCCAGGCAGCGGTTGCTGCCCACACCGCGGATCACGGTGCTCGTAGCCGTACCACCGTTGAGGTTGAAGGAGAACCGGTCGACGGCCAGGCCGGTGCCGCCGGTCCAGGGTTCGAATCCGGCTTGGACGCTGGTGAGGAACCAGGCCGGATCGATCTGCCGGCGGGCCACCGCGTCGTCGGTGAACGCCTTGACGCTGAAGTCGTTCATCGTGTTGGCCGGGGTGGTGCGCACGTAGGAGACGACGTTCCAGCCGATGTTGCCGATCCAGACGTCCCAGGTGCCGCCTTCGAGGTTCACCGAGGCGACCCGGGAGCCGATCGGCTGCGGCCGGCCGCGGTGGTTGGTCCAGATCATCAGCTCGGCGCCGTAGTTCTGGCCGGGCGGGTTGGCCGAGGCGTCGAACCACAGGTCGAACGCGGCATCCCATTCACCGGAGTTCGGCGTGGAGATGTTGAACGTGGCACGCGGGTTGCCGAAGTCCCGGACCCGCACCGGCAGGCCGCTGCCGGTGGTGCAGTTGCCGTAGTGGCAGCCGGCGTAGATCGACGGGTACGAGGCGGGCGGCCCGTTGGTGGCGTTGTTGTGGTCGGCCCGGGTGATCCGGAAGCCCGCCCCGTCGACGCTGATGCACTGAGCGGTGCTCGCACCCCAGCGGTTGTTCTGCACGATGTAGCGCCCACCTTCGACGGTCACCGTCCCGTACTGCTCACACGTCTCGACGGCGGCCCGCGCCGGCCCCGCGACCAGCACCGCGGCGGCCGTCACCACCGCCGCGACCACGATTCTGCACAGCCCTCGCATGGGTTCTTCCCTTCACCGGCACCGGATGGGAGCGATCCCAGCGAGTGTCCGGCCGAACCCGCAAGACATCCATGAGTTTCGAAACTTGACGTTGCCGTGACCAGGATTGCCGATGACGCTGGTTCGCATCCACGCATCGAGCCGACGTTCCCGCTGATCCACCGCGTGACCGCCGGAGTGTGGGGCCGACGCGACAGGCCGCCGGCCCACCGGGCATGCTGCCTGTTGATCGAGGCGGAAGAGGTGGCTGATGGTACGGCTGGCGTGGGTGTCGGCGCGCGAGGCGCTGGGACGCGACGAGGACGAGGCGCTGGCCCTGCCGGCGTTGCGGGACGCCGGCGTCGACGTCGACGTGGTGGTGTGGGACGACCCGGCGGTGCGCTGGGACTCGTACGACCGGGCAGTGTTGCGTTCGGCCTGGGACTACCCGCAGCGGCTCGGCCGTTTCCTGGAGTGGCTGGACCGGGTCGCCGCGGTCACCGACCTGCGCAATCCGGCCCCGATGGTGCGCTGGAGCCTGGACAAGCACTATCTGGCCGACCTCGACCGGGCCGGCGTGCCGATCACCCCGACGGCCTTCGTCGAACCCGGTGACGAGCCGGTGTTCCCGGCCGGCCGGTTCGTGGTGAAGCCGGCGATCGGCGCCGGCAGCCGGGACGCCGCCTGGTACGACCCGGCCGACCGGCCGGTGGCGCTGGCGCATGTACGCCGGCTGCACGAGGCCGGCGCGAGCGTCCTGGTCCAGCCGATGCTGAAGTCGGTCGCCGAGGACGGCGAATGGCCGCTGGTGTTCCTCGCCGGCCGGTACAGCCACGCCGCGAGCAAACGGGTGGCGCTGCCCCGGGCCGGACTGGTCGAGGACCTGTTCGCCGAGGAGACCAACGTGCCCTATCAGGCTGAACCCGAGCAGATCGCCGTCGCCCAGCGGGCCGTCGACCTGGTCACCGAGCGTTTCGGCGTCCCGCTGTACGCCCGCGTCGACCTCGTTCGCGACGACGACGGGAAGGCTTGCGTGCTGGAGGTGGAACTCGTGGAGCCGTCGCTGTTCCTGCCGCAGGCGCCACCGGAGGCGGCGGCCCGTCTCGCTGCGGCGCTGCGCGACGGCTGACAGCTAGGTCAGCTCAGGTCAGGGCGACGAACTTCAGGCCCTGGGCCTGCAGGGCCGGGATCACCGTCTTCAGCGAGGCCAGCGTCTGGGAGCGGTCGCCGCCGCCGTCGTGACAGAGCAGGATCTGGCCGGGCCGGGCGGCCAGCATGCGGTTGGTGATGTGGGCGACGCCGGGCTGGGCCCAGTCGCGCGGGTCGTTGGTCCAGTCCATTGCGATCACGTTGCTCTTGGAGACCGCCCCGGCCAGCCCGTCGGACCAGGCGCCGCCGGGCGCGCGGAACAGGCTCGGCGTCGCCCCGGTGGTGCTGTAGATCTTGTCCTGGGCCCGGTGGATCTCCTTGATCATCTTGTGGGGCGGCAGCTGGGCCAGGTCGATCGGGTGGCTCCAGGTGTGGTTGGCGATCTGGTGGCCGTCGGCGGCGACGTCCTTCGCGGTGTTCTCGTGGCCGAGAACCTGGTTGCCGATCATGCAGAACAGCGCCGGCACGTGGTACTTCTCCAGCAGCCGCAGAATGGGCGGGGTCCACACCGGGTGCGGGCCGTCGTCGATGGTGAGCGCGATCGAATCGGCCGGGAACGGGTCGCCCGGGACCAGTTTGCGGAAGTCCGCCAGGGTATGAACCGGAACCTTCACGACCGGGGTGGTGGGCTGCGGCGAGCTGGGCCTCGGGGACGGGTGCTGAGCCGGCGGCGGCTCGCTGACCTGCAGGTTGGGGGCCTTGGCGGCCTCCGGCTCGCCACGTCCGGCGAGGGCCGCGATCGTGCCACCGGCCAGAGCGGTCCCGGCGACGGCCGACAGACCCCACAAAAGGCGACGACGACCAAACCTCTGGGGTACGGCGACAGGCGCCACCGGCGCGACCGGAAGCGCGACCGTCGGCTCCGACGGCGGCGGGGTGACCGTCGGCGCGGGCCGCTGGGCCGGCACGGACGGCAGAGCGACCGTCGGCTCCGGCGCGGGCCGGGGCGACGGCGGGATCGACAGGGCGACCGTCGGTTCCGCGTCGGGTGTGCGCTTGAGCGGCAGGGCCACCTTCGCTTCCGGCGAGATCCGGGGCTTGGGCAGCGCGATCGTCGGTTCAGCCGGGGCGGAGATCACCGCGGTCGGCTCGGACTCCGCAGCCTCGGACGCGGCGGCCAGCTCCCCCGCCGAGAGAGCGACCGTCTCCTCACCGCCATCGTCCAACAGCGCTACCGTCTCCTCGCCGCCATCCTCCGACAGCGCGACCGTTTCCTCGCCGTCCTCCGGCACCGACAGCGCAACGGTCTCCTCGCCGCCATCCTCCGGCGCCGACAGCGCGACGGTCTCCTCGCCGTCCTCCTCCGGCACCGACAGCTCCACCGTCTCGTCCGCGGCCTCCGTGTCGGCCGGCAGATCGACTGTCGGCTCGGCGGCCGGCAGGGCGACCGTCGGCTCCCCGGGCTCACTCAACACGGCCGTGGGCTCGGCCGTCTCATCGACCGCGGGCATGCTGTCCTGGGTTGCCGGGGTGGGCTTATCGGTGTTCATCGGTGGGATTGTCGCGCCCACGGTCAAATCGGTCTTCGTCTGTGTCTCGGCTGTGAATCAGCTGCGTCAACGGGGTTCGCGCACGCTCTCACCAGCAACGAGAACGGCAGGTGATCATGCGCTCACAGCGCACCTGGACCACCTCCCGGGCAACGCCCCGGATCGACGATTTTCGTGGTGTCCGTCACATCCGGGCGGCGCCGGCCCCAGCAGGAACCGGCACCGCCCGGTAGTGGGGTCAGGGCGTCGTCGCCTGGTCCCGCGCGATCCGGACCAGTTCGATCAGACCGCCCGCATACTCCTGGGACTCGGCGTGCGCCTCGTCGAACGGAGGCTGGAAGCCGACCCCCTCCCATTCCTGGGTCGCGTCGTTCCAGAGATCGTTGCCGACCTCGAAGTTCCACGCCGTGATGCCGAGGTCGTAGTAGAGGTGGTCGGCCGAGTTGCCGGCCGCCGAGTAGAGCACGTCAGCGACCGGGCCGGTGTAGGCCGGCCAGGTCACCGTGCCGCGCTCGGCGGAGATGGCGCCGACGATCCGCCTGGCGCTGTCCAGGAAGAACTTGGACTCGTCGATCGACGGCCGGGGCAGCGTGACCCGGCCCGGAACCTTGTAGGCGCCCGGCGACCACATGAAGTAGCCGCCGTAGCTGTGCACGTTCAGCGAGAACCTGATGTTGCTGTGCTGCGAGGCCAGCGCGACCACGTTGCGGCTCTCCGCCTCGGACAGTTCCGCGGTGCCGGCGTAGGTGCCGGACAGGCAGTTCGCACTGCCGCCGACATAGCCGTCGAAGTAGGAGCCGACCCCGTAGTTGCGGTTCACGTCGACGCCCCACGAGTCGCGGTAGCGCGGATCCCGGGTCGCGCCGGCACAGTGGTTGACCAGGTTCTTGCGCTGGAAGTTGAAGTCGTTGAACGAGTAGTTCGCCCCGTCCGGGTTCACCGTCGGGATGATGAACACGTCCGTCGAGTCGACCAGTGCCCGGGTGGCCGGGTCGGTCGCGTAGTTGGCCAGCAGCCGTTCCGCGAACTCCAGCGTGACCAGCGGCGTCGCCCACTCCCGGGCGTGCTCCTGGGAGTAGGCCAGCACGCCGGGCCTCGACCCGTCCCGGTACTTGCCGATCCGCAGCGCCTGCACCGTCTGCGGGCCGCGCGGCACCTCGGTGCCCTCCAGGCCGTCGTCGAGCCGCACCGGGGCGACCACGGGCATCGGCAGTCCGGCCGAGCCGTCCTCGACGACGGCCCGGAAACGCTGCGGGAAGCGGGCGGTGATGAACGCGGCGACCTCGTCGGTCGTGCTGATCACCTTGCCTCCGGCATCGGTGGCGAGAGTCACGGTCAAGACCCGGTCACGGTACGCGGCGGACAGCACCCGATTCGGCCGGCCCGGGTCGACCGTGCGCACCTGGACGCCGTTCAGCCCCTGGTCACCGAACTTGACCGACTCGACGACGACCGCCGCTACCGCCGGGTCACCGAGGTACGCGCTGGCCGTACGCCGATAGCCCTGGGTCTTGTTGGGCAGTTTGATGACGTCGACCAGGGCCGGATACTGCCGGTGGAGCCGCCGGATCCGGGCGTTGATGTCGGTCGGCGTCATGTAGGCGGTGATGAAGTCCTTCTGGTATCCGCTGGGCAGCGCCGGCGGGGTGGCGCCCGGCCAGGCCTGCGGGGTGACCGCGCGGGTCTGGCCGCCGAGGCTGGAGGCCGCGGTGACTGACACCGGCTGCGCGGGCAGCGGCTGGGGCAGCGCGTAGTGGTACTGGTATTCGCCGGCGTCCTCGAACCTGATCAGCGGGTAGGAGCCGGTGACGCCGTCCGCGGTACGCCAGGTGACGGTGATCTCGGCGTCCGGATCGTCGGTGGCGGTGGTGGCGACCTGGGTCTGCAGGAAGGTGCGACCGTTGCTGCTCCACCAGTAGGCCTGGAGGAACTTCAGGGTGTCGGCGGCGGCCGGTGCGACGGTCCGGCTCTCGGCGAGCCGGCGGGCGGCGTCGGACTCCCGCTGGATCAGCTGTACGGCGGTGGCGCCCTCACCGGTCAGGGCGCTGAGCTCACGGTCGTCGATGACCACGTCGAGCAGGATCGCCTCGGGCACGACCCGTGGCCGCGCGGCGATGTCGGCGCCCCGGGCGAGCAGGCGATCGACGGCGGCCTCGTCGGGCAACTGGAAGCGGATCAGGGCCCGCTCACCGGCGGCAAGCGTGATCGGCGCAGTCGCGGGCGCCTGGGCCGGGGCGGCGACCGGACCGGCGGCGGCCGGTCCGGTGATGAGCAGTGCGGCGGTCAGGACGGTGGCGGCGGTGGCCGACCAGCGATGTCCGGACGACATGGAACCTCCTGCGGCTGTGAAGGATGTCGTGATCCAACGCAACCTAGAGATCGCCATATGTCAATACGTGAGGTCCATTTAGCTCCCCGCGGCGCCGGGCTCGCTCTCCAGATAGATGCGGTTGATGGCGCTGCCGGAGTCCAGCGACGACACGAAGGCGGTGACCGTCTTGTTCGCGGTCAAGGCGGCCAAAGCGGTGGCCATGACCTGTTCCGGGGCCTCCCGGGCCTCGAACCAGGTGTTCTGGAGCCGCCCGTTCGGCTGGTTCAGCAGGACGAGGAACTTGCCCGCGTCGGCGGCCGGCCCGGCAGCCCGGACCGTGCATCCGTAGCAGCGATACTCGACCTCGCCCTGCTGGGCGGCCGACACCGCCGAACCACCGAAGGCGAGACACCCCGCGGTCACCGCCGCGACCACCGTCGACCGCCACATTCCTGTCCGGCTCATCTGCTTCCTCACGATCCTCTGACTGCGTCGTCTGAGGTGAAGCTAAACGGCCGCGGTTCGCCGATCGGCCGGATCACCGCTCGGCTACCCCTGCGGGTGATCATCAGCCAGGCCGGGCCGACCTGGAATCATGGCCGGCGTGACACCTGAGGAACACGCCGCCCGCGCCGCCGAACTCGTCGCCGAAGCCGAACGGCTCTACCAGATCTGCCTGGTCGACTACGAGACCAACATCAACGAGGACGATCATTCCGAGGAACCGTACGTTCCCGGCGCCGACCTGGCGATGCTGAGCGCCACGACCCAGCTCGCCCAGGCCCACGCCGCACTGGCGCAGTTGGGGCTGCGGTAGGCGTACCGTCAAGGTCGTGGATGGCTCGGAGCGCGCCGGAGGCCACATGGACAGCGGATCCCGGCCGATGCGCATCGGCGTGCTCGGGGCGGCCCGCATCGTCAAGAACGCCCTGATCGACCCGGCCCGCCTGGTCGACGGTGTCGAGGTCGAGGCGATCGCCGCCCGCGACCACGACCGGGCCCGGCGCTACGCGGCCCGCCACGGCATCCGGTTCGCGCACCCGTCGTACCAGGAGCTGCTGGCCGACCCGGTCCTCGACGCCGTCTACATTCCGCTGCCCGCCGCCCTGCACGCGCGGTGGGCCGTCGCGGCCATCGAAGCCGACAAACACGTGCTGTGCGAGAAACCGTTCACCAGCAACACGGCAGCCGCCGAGGAGATCGCCGCGGCCGCCGTCGGCTCGGACTGCGTGGTGATGGAGGCCTACCACTCCCATCACCATCCGCTTCAGGCCCGGCTGCGCGACATCCTCGCCTCCGGCGAGCTCGGGCGGATCGTCACCGCCCGCGCCACGTTCTGCGTGCCGATCCCACCCGGCCGCGACATCCGCTGGAATCTCGCGCTCGGCGGCGGTGGCTTGCTCGACGTCGGCTATTACCCGGTACGGCAGCTGCGTGACCTGTTCGGCAGCGCGCCCGAGGTGACCGCCGCCCGGGCCTGGCAGCGCGGCGGCATCGACCGGCTGATCACGGCGACCCTACGGTTCGAGTCGGGCGTGGAAGGCCACATCGTCTCCTCGATCTGGTCACGTCACCTGCTCAGCGCCGCACTGGAGGTGACCGGCTCGGACGGCCGGATGCGGGTGTCGTGGCCGTACCATCCGCATCTACGCGGCCGGATCAGCATCCGGGCACGTCACGGTTCGCGGACCGAGACACCCGAGAGACGTTCGACGTACGCCTACCAGCTGGAGGCCTTCCGCGACGCCCGCACCACCGGCGTCGGTCCGGCCGAGGCGGTCGCCCAGATGCGTACCCTGGACGCCATCTACCGAGCCGCGGGCATGTCCCCACGCCCATGATGGTGCCCCCGGCTGGATTCGAACCAGCGACCTCCAGGTTCGGAACCTGGCGCTCTCTCCGCTGAGCCACGGGGGCGTGCGTACCCGAGCCGGGACTCGAACCCGGGACAGCCGGTGTGTAAAACCGGAGCTCTTGCCGCTGAGCTACTCAGGCGTGCTGCTACTGCGTGTTCCGGCCTGGAATCGAACCAGGGACCTCCGTCTTGTCGAGGCGGTGCTCTACCAATTGAGCTACCGGAACGTGAGCCTTCGGCAGGCCTCGAACCTGCGTCGCCCGCCGTACCAGGGCGGGGCCCGTCCCGTCGGGCGAAGGCATGCTGGGGGTGCGGGATTCGAACCCACATAACCGAGGTCAAAGCTCGGCGGCCTGCCATTAGCCGAACCCCCACGGGCACATTTAATGACCATTCCGAAAATGAGGAAGCCGCCCATTTCGCCGGTTGACGAGGGCGGCCCAGGCGCATGAAATGCTGCGCTAGCCGCTCCACCGGACCAGGTCGAAGCCGGTTTGTCGAACTCGGAACCGCCGGTCAATCACGCAGTTCACATTCAACTCCCTTCACGGCTGTTTCGGATCCGGCCGCGGCAGCGGCGTTGAGGACACTCTGCCTCATCCATGAGGGGCCGCGCGACTCATTTAACGCGTCATATTCGGGGTGTGCGGTCGCCATCCACCGATCGGTTGGTCGCACGTACCGCCCCTCGTTGGATGAAGTGGCCGCGCTACCCCGCGACGATGGGTCCTATGACGACGAAGAGCGCCAGGAACCTCCTCTCGTACCGGTCGAACGGCTCGATCCTGAGCATCTGCTCGACGGACTCGGTGCTGTCCATCGGTTCGGTCGGCTCGATCCTGTCCGTCGGCTCGTTCGGTTCCGTCCTGTCGGTGGGTTCGGTGGCCTCGTTCGGATCGGTGCTGTCGGTCGGCTCCTTCGGCTCGCTGTTCGCGATCGGCGCCTTCGCCTCGCAGATGACCATCGGGTCCGTGGCCGTCGGTGCCGGGGTCGCGGCAGCCGTAACCCTCATCGTGCTCTTGGCCCACCGGATCACCACGTCGGCCCATCAGTGACCTTCCAGCACTCCCGAGCCTGACTCGCCGAGCGCCGCAGCAGCGACGAGCGCACACGTTGACGTTGCGTGTGCTCGGGCATTCGTCGGGGCGTGGATGAGCGCTCACGATCGGCCGTGCGTGTGCTCCTGCCCCTGCTGGGGCAACAACCAGATCACACGCACCGCCAACGTGTGCGCTGGTCGACGTTGCCGACCCGCGCGACCCGCAGCAGACCTCGCGGAACGGGCCGCGAACCCCGTCGGCCGTCGCTCAGCCCGGTGAAACCGCTCGCATTCCAGTGGTGAGCGACGGCTGGCGGTCTCGGCCGGGTGACTTACGGAGCGTGACCGCGGAAGGTTCGTGGCGTCATGGGTGTTGTGGCGCCGGGGAACTGCAGGTCGCGGGGGTCGGCGGTGGGATTAAGCGGAGTGGGTCAGCCGGACAGCCGAGTCCACGGGCCGCGTGGTCAGTGTGTTCCGGATCGGCGCTGATTAGCGTCCGGAACAGACAGTGACGACGGCTTTCCGCCCTGCGAGGGCGTGATCCCGAGGGCGAGGGCTCCGTGGACGAAACAATTCAGCAGCCACCGGATCCGGTTCTGGAACGGCTGGACCGGGTGGAGGCGCAGCTCGCCGACTTCCACCAGCGGTCAGCGCACCGGGAGTCGGTGATCGACCGGCTGCACTCGGAGAACCAGGAGTTCCGCGACGGGCTGCGCCGGGTCGTGCTGGAACCGGTGGTGAGCGACCTGCTGCGGCTGTACGACTCGATGGTGCGCGAGGCGGTCCGGCTCGGCGGGACCGAGCCGGTGGCCGCGAAGCTGCTGGACAGCTACGCCGACGAGGTCGGGCTGGCCGTCGAGCGCTGCGGTTACGAGCTGTTCTTCGCGGTGCCCGGGGAGCCGTTCACGGTGGGCCGGCACACCCCGGCGGGAACCGTGCCGACCGCCGAACCGGATTCGGACAACACCGTCGCCGAGGCGCTGTCGGCCGGGCTGCTGGAGATCGAGACCAGCAAGGTCCGCCGCCCGGCCCGGGCCCGGTTCCACAGGTACGACCCGATCGACGTGGCCCTGGACGAGACCGCATCAGAACCCGGAAGTGAGTGACCCATGGCGACCTTCGGCATCGACCTCGGCACGACCTACTCCTGTGTCGCCACGATCGACGACACCGGGCGGCCCGCGATCATCAAGAACGCGGTCGGTGAGGACACCACTCCCTCGGTCGTCTACTTCGAATCCGACGACAACGTGGTGGTCGGCAAGGACGCGAAAGCCAACGCGAAGCTCAACCCGGACCTGGTGGTGTCGCTGATCAAGCGGCAGATGGGCCAAACGTTCGAGATCACCGCGCACGGGCAGACCCACTCCCCCGAGTCGATCTCCGCGCTGATCCTGCGGGAGCTGGCCCGGGCCGCGGCCGAGAACAGCGGCGAGGAGGTGAAGGACGTCGTCATCACGGTGCCGGCGTACTTCGGGGTCGCCGAGCGGGACGCCACCCGCAAGGCCGGCGCGATCGCGGGCCTGAACGTGCTGAGCATCGTGGACGAGCCGGTCGCGGCGGCGCTGCACTACGACGCGGTGTCGGCCGGTGGCACCCGCACGCTGTTCGTGTACGACCTGGGTGGTGGCACCTTCGACACCACGGTGATCAAGGTGTCGCCCGAGGAGATCCAGGTGATCTGCACCGACGGCGACCACCACCTGGGTGGCGCCGACTGGGACGACCGGCTGGCCGAGTACCTGCTCGAGGCGTTCCTGGCCGAGCACTCCGGTTCCGAGGCGGCCGACGACGAGGAGTTCCTGCAGGAGCTCGCGGTCGGCGCCGAGGACATCAAGAAGCAGCTGAGCAGCATGCAGACGCGCCGGTTCAACGCCCGGTTCGCCGGTGACGTGTCGAAGATCGAGGTGACCCGGGAGAAGTTCGAGGAGCTGACCTCGGAGCTGCTCAAGCGCACGTTCGTGATCACTGAGCGGACTCTGGCGACCGCCCGGGAGAAGGGTGTGACCTCGTTCGACGAGGTGCTGCTGGTCGGCGGTTCGAGCCGGATGCCGGCGGTCACGGCGGGCCTGGAGGCGCTGGGCCTCAAGCCGCGCATGCACGACCCGGACCTGGCGGTGGCGAAGGGCGCCGCCCAGTACGCGCTGATCGAGTCGATCAAGGTGCAGTTGCCGTCGGACGGCTCCCCGGCGCCGGACTCCGCGGTGCAGGATGTCGCGAACCAGCTCGGCGTCACGACCGAGAAGGTACGGGCGCTGGCCGGCAAGAAGGTCGCCACCGTGGTGCCGCGGGCGTTCGGGGTGAAGGTCGTCGACATCGACGACCGGGGCAACGAGGAGTTCCGGATCGTCCATGTGCTCCGCGCGAACACTCCGCTTCCGGCCCGTACCGATGCCATGCGTTTCGCCACCGCCTATGACCGTCAGGTGGCGATCTCGGTGGAGATCTGGGAGCAGTCGGGTTCGGTGGAGTCCGACGTGGTGGCCGACAACCAGCACATCGGCGAGGGCCAGATCAGCGGGTTGCCGCAGCTGTCGAAGGGTTCGCCGATCGACATCAGCTTCGAGATGGAGACCGACGGCCTGCTCAAGGTGCACGCGGTCGAGCTGACGACCGGCAAGGACCTGAAGATCGAGCTGGAGATCAAGGCCGGACTCTCCGACGACCAGGTGGACGAGGCCCGGTCGGCCGTGGCCCGCTACAGCGTCTCGGCGTGAGCGCGGAGGTCCGATGTTCGACCAGGACAAATACCGGCAGGAGGTGCTCGATCCGGCCCGGCGCAACGGCAACGTCCCGCCGGCGGATCTGTTCACCAGGTACGCGATCAGCATCGACCGGATCCCGCGCGGCGACCAGTTCTCGGCGCACCTGGCCGAGGTCCTCAAGTACTGGCAGTCACTGACACAGCGGCGGGCGTACCTCCGGATCGCCGAGACATTGATCTCGGCGCACCGGCAGATGGACCAGGCTGGTCAGCTGACCGCCGAGCACTTCGCGGGCGAGCGGGACCGGCACACCGCCGAGACCGGCCAGAAGATCAAGGAAGTGGTCGAGGACATGGTCGCCGGCGGCCAGGTCGTCGCGGCTGCGACGGTCGCCAGGGTGGCGGCCGGTCTCGGCGGCGGCGCCGAGGCTGACCTGCGGCGTGAGCTGACCAAACGCCGGATCCGGATCCTCGACGAACTGTGGCCGCTGCCCGAGGCCACCCCGGGCAAGGGCCGGGACGTGCTGCGCGACAAGCGGCTGCTCGGCCTGCGCCTGGCGATCGACGTGCTGGCCGCGGACGCCGGCAGCCCGGCCCGTCCGGTGACGCTGCGCAAGGGCCTGCGCCTGAACGGCCAGCCGGTGACCGCGCAGATGTTCCGCGAGGCCCGGGACCGGGCCGAGCGCCGCGCGCAGGACGACCGCAAGACCGCCATCGAGAATCTGCTCGTCAACCTGGGTGACGCGTTCGAGAAGGGCAACCTCGACCAGCTCGTGCTGTGGGAGCTGACCGAGGCGATGCGCGAGGCGGCGGACATGCCGCTGGCCACGGTACGGCGGGTGTCGCGTGAGGGGGTCCGGGTCGGCCTGGACTCGAACGAGGCCGAGGAGCTGGCGCTGGCGCTGCTGATGGCCGGCGAGGGCACGGCGGCGCCCCGGAATCCGACGGCCGAGGTGGAGGAGCTGTTCGCGGCCGGGTCGCTGCGGGCCGCCGAGCGGCTGATCGCCACCCTGCCCGCCGAGGAGGGCGTGGAGCTGCGGCAGCGGATCCAGGAGGCGGTACGGAAGGTGGCCGCCCTGGTCACCAAGGCGCAGCAGGAGATCGCGGCGGGCCGCCCGGAGCACGCGGCCGAGCTGCTCACCGAGGCGGTACGCGAGGCCGCGGACGACACCGACCTGGCCGGGCGGCTGCGTACCCTGGCACCGCCCGCGGTCCCGTCGGCGCGGGCCGGCGCGGCCTCCGGTGATCACGTCACCACCAGCTGGACGCCCAGTCCGGCACGCACCGGCGGGGTGGCCTATCAGGTGGTCCGGACCCGGCAGCGGCCGGCCAGCTCGGCCACCGACGGCGAGGTCGTGGGCCGTACCGATGGCAATGAGATCGTCGATTCCCGGCCACCGGCCGGCGCCGAGCTGTACTACACGGTCTTCGCCACCAGGTCGGACGGTGTGTGGTCGCCGGGCGTCAGCGCCGGGCCGGTGAGGTTGCTGCCCGAGGTCACCGATGTGTCGGTGGCGGCCGACGAGACCTCGGTGCGGGTCACCTGGCAGGCCCGGTCCGATGCGTCCCGGGTGACCGTGGCCCGCGCCGACGGCAGCCCGGTGGCCTGTTCGCGCGGTGGTTTCACCGAGGAGGGCCTGCAACCGGGCCGGGAGTACCGGTATCTGATCCGGGCCGGATACGACGCCGGGAACGGCCGGGTCACCGATTCGGCCGGGGTGACCGCAACCGCCACCCCGCAGCAGGCGCCGAGGGTCGTGCCCGACCTGGCCGTCGAGCCGCTGCCGGGTCAGGATCCGGGCAAGCTGCGGCTGGTGTGGACCGCGCCGGCCAGTGGCACGGTGCAGTTGCGGTCCGCGCCGCACCGGCCCCGCTGGCAGCGCGGCGCCGAGCTCACCGAGACCGAGATGACCGGGTACGGCACCGAGCTGGTGGCCCGTGCCGAGCCCACACCGGACGGCCGGTTCGCCCGGACCGTGCCGATGACGCAGGGCCGGATCTTCGTGACCGCGTTCAGTGTCGGCGCGGGCCGCGCGGTGTGCGGGCCGACCGTGTCGGTGACCAACACCGCCCCGGTGACCAGGCTGCGGGCCCGCCGGATCGGCGACCGGGTCCGGCTGAGCTGGGACTGGCCGCCGGGCATCGGGCTGGTCCGGGTGCGGTGGTGGCCGGAGGGCGCCGAGGGGCACGTCGAGCAGGCCGACTGCTGGCTGCGCTCGTACCGCGACGACGGCGGCCTGGAGATCCCGGCCGGGTCGGGGGCGGTGCACGTCTCGGTGGCCACGGTCAGCCGCGACGCCGAGGGTGAGGCCGTCGGCAGCCCGGTGACCGTGCGGGTGAGCGGCACCGGGGTGAAGGTGCGGTACCGGTTCGTGGAGAGCAACCGGCTGTTCCGGCAGCGCACCCGGATCGAGGTCAGCACCGAGCAGGTGTGCCCGCTGCCGGAGCTGATCGTGGTGCAGACCGCGGGCCGGATCGCGCCGCTGCGCCCGGAGCAGGGCACCACCGTGGCGCGGATCCCGGCCCAGCGCCTGGAGCCGGGCAAGCCGGTGTCGGTCGACGTCGAGGTCCGCAATCCGCGGGGACCGTACCGGCTCGGATGTTTCGTCGACGGCCACGGGGACGACGGGTCCGGCGTGGTGCTCATGGGAACGCCGGGAGGGCGCTGACGATGACCAGGCTGACCTGCCCGTACTGCTACGGGAGATTCGCCGAGAAGGAGATCAAGTTCCGCTGCGGCGGGCTGCACCCGATCGAGGGCAAACCCTGCGCGCCCGGACCCGACCCGGTTCGCGGCCAGGTTCTCGGCGACACGAAGTTGCAGCTGCCGGTGGTGGAGGGCAACGGCAAGCGGCTGTCGGCGAGGTGCGCGAAGTGCCGGATCGAGACGACGATCCAGATCTGCCCGAACTGCCACAGCCAGCTTCCGGTGCACTACAGCAAGATCAACAACCGCATGGTCGCGATGATCGGCGCCAAGTTCAGCGGCAAATCCGTCTACATGACGGTCCTGATGCACGAACTCATCCACCGGGTCGGGCGGCGCTTCGACGCGGCCGTCACCGGCGCCGACGAGCGGACCCGCAAGGACTTCAGCAACGAGGAACGCGACCTCTACACCGAGGGTGTGCTGCCCGGGGCGACCCAGACCGCCGCCGCCGAACGCGGCCGTGCGCCGTTCGTCTTCCGGGTGTCCCTCGGCGAGCACCGCCGGTTCCGCAGCACCCTGCGGCACACCGTGCTCTCGTTCTTCGACACCGCCGGCGAGGACCTCGAATCCGACAAGGGCGTGGCCGAGAACGTCAGGTATCTGAGCTGCGCGGACGGCATCATCGTGCTGCTCGACCCGTTGACCGTACCCAATGTGATGGAGAAGTTCGGTCTTGATCCGAGCGTTCTGCCGCAGGCGGCGAACCGGGCCGACAGCCCGATCAACATCCTCACCCGGGTCACCGAGGTGCTGCAGAAACTGCCCGGCAACGGGCCCAACAAGATGATCGACATCCCGGTGGCGGTGGCGTTCTCCAAGGTGGACGCGCTGTGGGAGGGCCTGCCGCAGGACAGTCCGCTGCGCCAGCCCGCGCCCGGCACCCCCTATTTCGACGAGGGCGACGGCGAGGCCATCCACGCGCACGTGCAGGCGCTGCTCTACGACTGGGAGGGCGGCCAGATCGACCAGCTGCTCACCAAGAACTACCGCACCTTCCGCTACTTCGGCCTCTCCGCCCTCGGCGCCGTCCCGGCCGTGCGCTCGCCGGGACAGGCGCGGCAGAAGGTCGGCGGCGCCATCCAGCCGCACCGCGTCGAGGACCCGTTCCTGTGGCTGCTGAGCCGGCTCAAGGTCGTCACGACCGGAAAGGACTGAGATGGGCGCGCCGCAGATGTACTACACCTCCTGCGAGTCAGGGCTGGCCGGCTACCCCGGCTTCCAGTTCAACGCCGCGACCCCCGGCGTCGGCGAGGACGTCCTGCGCCGGGTCGAGCAGGCCACGTCGTACGAGCCCCCGCGCTCACTGGGCTACGAGCCGACCACCGAACAGATCGACGGCTGCCCGGTGAACCTCTGCTACCTGCCCGGCACGGACGGCGAACCGGCGGTCCTCGCCCGTACCGTCTTCGTCGGCAACGACTACTCGCAGCGGTTCGGCAACTACTTCGTGCACGCGCTCAGCCTGCCGCCGGGCCACGACCTGGACGGCGCGCTGCCGATCGACTTCTGGGCGGCCGGGTTCTGGTCGGCCACCCAGGCGAACGGCACCCGGCTGCCCGAGCTGCACCCCACCCCGGCGGCCACCTTCGGCCGCGCGTCGGCCGAGGCGTTCCTCCAGGACGCCGGCCGGCTCGGCTGGGTGCCACGGCTGCTCAACGCCGTCGAACGGGCCATCGTCGCCGGCGAGCGGTCGGTGATCGTGCTGGAGTCCGACAGCGAGAAGGTGGCCCGCTGGATCTCAGCGGTCTGCCACCTGCTGCCGCCGCCGATGGCCCGCCGGCTGTCCTTCGCCACCTACAGCTACCGGCCCGGCCGCGGCACCGAACACCTGGTCGGCACCGTCCCGGAGACCGACTTCACCGCCGACGACTCGGCGCTGCGCGGCTACTTCCTGCTCGACGCGGTGGGCGGGCAGGTCTCCGACGGCGCGGCGCACCCGCTGGCCGAGATGCTCGCGGCGCTCGGCCCGGAGGACGCGCAGACCGTCTGGTCGCTGGCCGGGCCGCTGGCCACCGGCGACGAACCGGACTTCGCCGCCTGGTACCCGATCGCGGTGGCCGGCGCCCTGCGCGCCGACCTGCCGATCGAACCGGACGCCCTGGCCGCCATGCTGCACTGGCTGCCGTCGGCCGCCGGGCGCCTACAGCCCCGGCTGGTCGGCGACATCGTCGAACGCTGCCTGGACCACGACATGCTGACCCTCGCGCACTGCCTGTCCCTGATCGGCGTGGCGACCGGAACCCGTGACGAGAACCTGGTCGCCGACGCCGAGGTACGCGCGTTCGACCTGCTCCTGGACGAGCCGTCGGTAGTCCCGCCCCGGGTGCCGCGCCCGGTCACCGCCCGTGGCACCGGATACGCCGTGGAACAGGTCACCGCCGCACTGAGCCGCGCCACCGGCCGGCCCCGCGAGACGCTCGCACTGATCACCGTGGCCCTGCACGCCCGGCTCCCGCTGCGCTCGGCCGACCTGGCCGGATACGGACGGGACCTGGTCGCCCCGATCCTGCTCGACGACCCCGGACAGCCGGTTCCGGAGCTGCTGGCGAAGGCCCCGGACGTACGCCGTGGCGTGCTCGACGGCCTGTCGGCGGCGCTGTCCGGCCGGGAGGCCGCGGTGCTGGCGGTCGCGTCCCGGCTCAGCGACGTGGTGAGCGACGACGAACTCGCCGCCTACCCGGACCTGAGCCGGATGGTGCTGCTGGCCCGGGCCGCCCGCCGGCCACAGGACCGCCTCGACACCCTGATCCGGCTCACCGGCAAAGGTGTCCCGGAGTCGTCGGTGGTCGCGGCGCTGTGGCCGCACGAGTGGACCCTCGACGAGGCCGCCGACGTGGTCCGGGCGGCGCCGCAGCGGTTCTGGGAGTCCGACGCCCTGATCGACCGGCTCGACCAGGTGCTGGCCCGCGACGACGAGCCCCGCACGGCGTGGGGACCGTACTTCCTGGTCACCGAATTCGTCGCGGACCGCAAGCTCGGGTCGCGCCTGTCCCCCGTCGCCGAGGACCGCGTCCGCGGCATGGTCTGGTCCCGCCAGCAGATCCGCTCGCTGTCCCGGGTCCGCGGCCGGCAACTGGACGAACGCCTCCGCAAGCTGCTCGGCATGGTGGAACACGGCGAACCGGCGGTCGCCCGGTGGCTCACCGGCCAGGTCCACACGCTGATTCTCCGGCTCGACCCGGAACACCTGGCCGCCCTGCTGCCCACGGTGAACCCGAAGATCCGGCAGCAGTACCGCGAAACCCTCGCCGCCACCCTGGGCAAACGGCCTGACGACGACGTCATGACCATCGCCGCCGCCACCTTCGACGCGCGGACCCGCCTGGGCCGCAAGGACCGGGCGACCGCCGACGAGCTCGACCGGGTCTTCGCCGACACCGTCGCCCGATGGAAGACCCGCGACCTCGATCACCTGGAGAAGATGCTGGCCGGCTCCAGCGCCAGGAACGTGCCCGCCGCCTTCGCCAAGTGGCGCGAGGACGAGGTGCCCCGGGGCATCGGCCGGTTCCTGCCCCGCCGGCGGCACTGACCCCACCGACCACGGAGAGCGAGCATCCGATGTTCTACCTCATCTACCTCATGTTCCTCCTCTGGTGGTACATGCTGGTCGCCGGCATCTTCCTGACCTTGGCCATCCCGGTGGTGACCGCCTCCAGCGGCTACTTCCTGGTCCTCTACCTGGGCGCGTACCTGCGGGCCAGCGGCCAGGCCCTCGGGCTGCGCACCCCGGGCCAGGCCGTGCCGATCGCGCAACCCGGCCTGGACCCGCCCGCCTACCTGCACTACCTGTCCGGACCGGCCGGCCGGGACCTGCAGAACGTGGCCCGGCTCTCCTGGCAGGGCATGAAGCTCGAGGGACGCAAGGCCAACGACAAGGTCAAAGGCAAATGGTTCGGGTACGGGACAGGCAAGTACCGCAAGGCCGTCGGCTTCTTCCTCAGCGCCGGTCTCTGGCTCGGCTCGGCGCTGACGGCGGTCGTGCTGGCCATCGCCGTAGTCGGTGCGATCCTGCTCTGGGGCACCCTGTTCGTCCTGGCCAAGGCCCTGCTCTACACGCTGCGGGGCCTCGACGCCGGCGTGTCGGCGCTCCGCCGCATCCGTCTGAGCTGCCCGGTCTGCCACCAGCCGATGGCGTACCCGGCCTACGAGTGCCCCACCTGCGCGGTCCGGCACCACAACGTCCGCCCCGGCCGGTACGGCGTGCTCCGGCGTACCTGCCGGTGCGGCACGAAGATGCCCACCCTGCTGCTGCTCGGCAGCCACCGGATGAACGCGTTCTGCCCGCACCCCAACTGCGGCACGCCCCTGGCCGAGGGCGCCGGCACCGCCCGTGAGGTGGTCGTGCCGATGCTCGGCGCCACCACCAGCGGCAAGACCCGGATGATGCTCGCCCTCTCGGCCGCCCTGGTCGACGGCAACCCGCTGCCCGGACTGTCCGCGTCACCGGCCGACGACGCCACCAAACTCAAGATCGACCAGTTGCAGCGGGCGCTGCGCAGCAAGGGCGCCACCGACAAGACACTGGCCGGTGACGCCATGCGCGCCTACTCGTTCAACCTCGACAGCCGCGGCGGGGTCAAACGGCTGATGCACATCTTCGACCCGCCCGGTGAGAACCTCAACGAGTCGGCCCGCCTGCACGGGCTGCGGTTCATGCGGATGGCGCACAGCTTCGTCTTCATCGTCGACCCGCTGGCCATCCCGGACGTGTGGAACTCCCTGGACGCCACCGCCCAGCAGGCCAACCAGCAGTACCGGTCGGCCCAGCCACCGGACTTCATCTTCTCCCAGGTCCTGCAGAACCTCGAAGGCATGGGCGTGCGCCCGCGCAAGAAGGCGATCGCGGTCGCCGTCACCAAGAGCGACCTCACCGACGGCATCCCGCTCTGCGCCGAACTCGGCGACGGCGGCAACGACGTCGTCCGCGACTGGCTCAAGGACCGGGCCGGCATGGACAACATGGTCCGCGCCATCACCAAGGCGTTCGGCGACGTCCGCTACTTCCACACCACCGCCCGCTTCACCGACGGCGACGTCGACGACAACGTGCGCGCCATGCTCCTGTGGACCCTCGGCCGATACGGAGTCAACTGATGAGCAGCCAGACCGGCCCCTACGACAGGTGGCGGCGGATCGTCTACTACGGCGCGGCCGGCGCGATCGGTTTCATGACGTTCCTCGTCCTGCTCACCCTGCTGGGCTGCCTGCTCGGGTTCTTCGGCATCGGCGCGCAGGTGCAGACCGGCCCCGGCACCGGAACGGGATACGGTCCGTGACCGCGCTGACCGAGGTGCCCCGGCATCCGATGGACGGCGACACCGCCGAGGTCCGGCTCGCCGCCACGTCCGGGCAGGCGCAGTTGTTCGCGCTGCTGCTCGACCGCCGGGGCCGGGTCACCTCGGAATACGACCTGGTCTTCGCCGGGATGCCGGCCCATCCGACGGGTGCGGCGCAGTGCGCCGGCGACACGCTGCGGCTGACGCCGGCAGCGGCGGGCGAGGACGTCCGGCGGATCGCGGTGGGCCTGCTGCGCGGTCCGGAGGCGACCGCCGAGGCCAAGATCAGCATTTCGGGTACGCCGTTCCGGCACCGTGCCGGAGCCGCCGAACCGGTGGTGCTGCTCGCCGAGTTCCTCCGCGAGCCGGATGGCGGGTGGAGCTACCAGCGGGCCGGGTACGGGCTGGGTTCGGCGGCCCGGTTCGCGACCCGTTTCCGCGCCGAGCCGGACGGCACCCTGCAACGACGGCTCACCACCCACCTGGCCGCCCTGTATCCGGCCGTGGCCGCGCCGATCGCCGCGCCGCCGGCCGGCCTGATCGTCGGCAGTGTCTCCCTGGATCGGGGCGAGCAGGCGTCGGTCGCCCGCGGGATGGCTTTCCAGGCCGCGCTCAACTGGAGCATGCGGGCCAAGGACCTGGACCTCTACGCGCTGTACGTGGACGCCGCCGGCCGGTCCGGCGCCTGCTACTACCGCGACCAGGGTGCGCTGAACGGGCCGCCGTACATCTGCCTCACCTCGGGTGACTCCCGCGGGCGCGAGACCCTGGAGGTGAGCCGTACCGACCAGTTCCGGTACGTGCTGATCTGCGCGTACTCGGCGGTCGAGAACGGATTCGGGTCGTTCGCCAGCTTCCACGCGTTCGCCGAGGTGGACAACGGCGACGGGTCGCTGGTCCAGGCGCCGCTGAAGCACCGCAACCGGTACTCGTACTGGGTGGCGATCGCCCTGGTCGACCTCACCGCCCCGGACCGGATCTCGGTACGGCACGTGGAGCGCTACTCCCGGCCACGCAGCGAGGCCCGGCCCGCCCTGTACCCGGACGGCACGTTCCAGATGGACGCCGGGCCGGTCGAGTTCAAGACCCGTTGAGGCGGACCATGGACGACGAACTTCTGCACGGGTACGCCGGGGTGGCGCTGGCCGCGGCCGGCCACGGCGACGTGGACACCGCGATCAGCACGGTGCTGACACTGCCGGACGAGGCCCCGGGGCGCGCCGGGCTGGCCGTGGCGCTGCTCGCCGCGATCGTCCGCGACGGGAAGGTCGACCTGAACCGGATGCGATGGCTCGACGAGCTGGTCGCGGCGGCCGATGCCGATCCGCCACGGTCGGCGTCGTGGCCGGCGTTGCGGGCCGGCGCCGCCGCGATGGCTGTCATGTTCGCCGCCGCGCAGGGCCGGATGCACGATCCACGCGAGGCCATGGCCGAGGTCGAGAAACTCGCCGCGGAGGCCGGTCCCGGCTCGCCGGCGGCGATGCTGCTGGACTCGGCGCGGCAGGGCCTCGGCTTCATGACGGCGATGCGCGAGGGCGACGAATCCTCCGTGCAGCAGCTGCCCGAGCAGATCGCCCAGCTGCGCGAACAGGCGATGACCAGCCTGCCGCAGGCGCTGCCGACCGCCGACGTGCTGGCCGCGCTGGGCGACCTGATGGCCGCCAACCAGTCCGGCGCCGACGTCCTCGAGCCGCTGCGCCGGGTCCGGGCCGCGGCCGAAGGACTGGCTGCCGACGATCCGCTGCGCGGCATGGTGCTGGAGGCGCTGGCGTCGATCGGCCCGCTCGCCGGCCTGCCACCCGAGGACCTCGACGGCCTGCACCCGGCCGACGGGACCGGCGGCCTGCACGACCCGGCGATCCGCCTCACCCAGGAGGCGATGCTGCTGCTCGGCGGGTGGGAGGAGTCCGACCCGGCGAAGATCGAGCAGGCCGTCGCCAAACTGCGCGAGGCGGTCGCCCTCACCCGGCCCGACGACCCGCAGCGCCCGTTCCATTTGTCCGGGCTGGCGCTGACGCTGCTGCGGCGCTCCGAGGTGACCAACTCGATCGCCGGCCTGCCGGAGGCACGCGACCTGCTGCTGGAGGCGCGGGAACTGGCCGGCGGCGCGCACCACGTGCAGTGGGCGTGGATCAACCAGATCTACTCGGCGGTGGAACAGCGGCTCACCGGCACCGGCGCCGTCCACCAGGACGCGGTGATGGACGCGCTGCGCGGCTACATCTACCAGGTGATGGTCCAGCGGGACCTGGCCGGCGCGACCGTCGCCGCCCGCGAAGCGTCCCGCGAGGCGGCCAGTGCGGCCCGGTGGGCGTTGCAAGCCGGCGACCCGGCCGGTGCGATCGCCGCCCTCGACATGGGGCGCGGGCTGGCCCTGTTCTCCGCCACCGAGGTCGGCACGATCGGGCGGCGGCTGCGCGACGCCGGGCACACCGGCCTCGCCGGGCGCTGGGACGCCGCGGTCGCCTCGGGCCAACCCGACCAGCTGCCCACGGCGCTGCGCCGGGAAGCCCTCGCCGCCCTCACCCGCGACGGCGAGAGCGCGCTGCTCGACCCGCCGGAGCTGGGCGAGATCCAGGCCGCGCTGCGCGCGCTCGACGCCGACGCGCTCGTCTACCTCGTGCCGGCCCCGGACGACATGCCGGCGATTCCGGGGTACGCCGTGATCGCCCCCGCCGCCGGGCCACCCAGCTACATGCACCTCACCGGCCTGCGTACCGCCGATCACGACGTGGAGCGCTACCTGGCGGCGTCCGCGCGGCGCGACATCGACGTGATCGACGAAGAGCCCGCGCCGGACATCACGTTCACCGGGAGCCTCGACAAGCTCTGCGACTGGGCGTGGCGGGCCGCGATCGGGCCGCTGATCGAGAAGTACCTGCCCCGGCTCGGCGCCCCCGCCGGCGGACGGCCACCGCGGCTGGTGCTCGTGCCGATGGGCAACCTCGGCCTCATCCCCTGGCAGGCGGCCCGCCGCGCGGACGGCCGGTACGCGGTCGAGCTGGCCGCCATCTCGTACACCGCGTCGGCGCGGATGCTGTGCCACGCGGCCGCGCAGAACGCCGTGCCGCTCGCGCCGACCGGACTGGTCGTCGGCGACCCGGGCACCGGCGGCGGAGTCCGTTCGCTGCCCGCCGCGCGCGCCGAGGCGTACGCGATCCGCCGGTCCTTCTACCCTGGCGCCCGGTACGTCGGCCGGCGGGCCGACGGCAGCCCCAGCGCGACCGGCCCCGGCAGCGCCGCCGAGGTCACCGGCTGGCTGACCAACACCGGCCCGGCTGCCGGGGCGATGCTGCACCTGGCCTGCCACGGGTTCATGGCCACCGAGGGGGTGCCCACCGCGTACGTCCTGCTGGCCGGCGGGGACCGGCTCACCGCGGAGTCGCTGGGACCGCTGATGGCCCGCACCCCGCAGCGGCAGATCGGCCTGGTCGTGCTGGCGGCCTGTCACACCGGGCAGGCGATCAACGGCTACGACGAGGCCTACAGCCTGGGCACCGCGTTCCTCGCCGCCGGGGTCCGGTCGGTGCTCTCCACCCAATGGAGCGTGCCCGACAGCGACACGTCGGTGCTGATGTACATGTTCCACCACTTCCTGATGACCCGGCGGCGGCCGGTGTGGGCCGCGCTGCGAGACGCCCAGCTGTGGATGCTCGACCCGCACCGGCAGGTGCCCGACCGCATGCCCGCCGAACTCCGCCACCAGCTGCGCACGGCCAACCCGGCCGCGGTCGTGTCGTGGGCCGGGTTCCTGCACTGGGGCCGATAGAGGGGATCCTCCGTTGATCGACGACGCCGACTCGCTGCGCCGGAAGCTGACCGGCCTGACCGGGCCCGCACGCACCCAGACCCTGTGCGAGCTGGCCCGGGTGCTGGGCGACCGCTACTGGCGGACCGGTCCCGGCAACGCGCGGGGGCTGCCCGACCTGGAAGAGGCGATCGGGCTGCTGGACGAGGCCTACGGGTACTTCCAGCCCGGCGACGGGCTACGCGGGGCGGTGGCGGCACAGCTCGGCTCCATGCTGACCGCCCGGTTCTCCGGGCACGGCGGCCCGGAACACGACCGGGAGCGGGCGATCGCGCTGCTGTCGGAAGGCCTGGACTCGCCCCGGCTGTCACCGCCGATGGTGGCCGGCGCCCACGGCATGATCGGCCAGCTCCATCTCAGCCGGTGCGGCTCCGGGATGCGGCAGGGCGCCATGTCGCTGGCGGTCGGGCGGGACAACCCGTCGCAGGTGGAGGCGGCCCACAAGGCGGTCGAGCATTTCCGGGCGGCGCTGGCCGGGCCGCAGCTCAGCTCCGAGATGACCGAGGTGTTCACGGCCATGCTGGCGATGGCCGAAGGCATGGTGAAGACGCTCAGCGGCCACGTCTTCAACATGAGCGGGATGATCCAGGCGATGCAGACCCTCCAGCGGCTGCAGAAGCAGGGCATCGGGCCGGGCATGGGGTCGATCTTCACCATGGGGCAGCGGATGGCCGACACGGACCCGCTGGACCGCGCGGTCCCGGTGTTCGACGGCCCGATCCCGGCGCCCCGCAACCCCAGGCCGGCCCCGCCGCAGGGCACACCACCCCGGCCCCGCACCGCCACGCCGCCGTCGGCCACTCCGCCGC
>NZ_JBEZXU010000034.1:0-117790 GCF_040638175.1 Actinoplanes sp. NPDC026670 | reverse complement strand
CTATCTCTTCCCGTTCCGCCACACTCAACCGCGCCGCCATCACAGCATCCCATCAAGATCCATCGACAGTGATGCAACGAAGTATTGACTCCGCCGGGGCGTGGAAAGGGCTGCAAGATCGGCGCGAGAGTGAACAATCCTGCAAGATCGCTGCCAAGGTGCAGAAGTGTGCAAGATCGCGGGCTGCCCGGTCTCCGCCGGAGCTGGTCGGTGGCGCAGGAGTTGCGAGAACTGGCTGTCGACGGGGATGAATAGCGGGCGGCGGAAGATATACAGTTCCGCACATCCGGGGGAAACAGGTGATTCATAGCGTGACGGCATGGCCGACACCATCCCCAGCAAACACCACGAGGACCTGGTCGAAGCCGCCGGCATGCCGGTCGGCAGCGGCGTCGCTAAGAGTTCGTACGACCCCCGGCTCACCAACGAGGATCTGGCGCCGCTGAAGGAACAGCGGTGGGGCTCCTACAACATCTTCGCGTTCTGGATGTCCGACGTGCACAGCGTCGGTGGTTATGTCACGGCGGGCAGCCTGTTCGCGCTCGGGCTGTCCAGCTGGCAGGTGCTGATCTCGCTGGTCGTGGGCATCACGATCGTCTACTTCTTCTGCAATCTGGTGGCCAAGCCGTCGCAGGTGACGGGCGTGCCCTATCCGGTGATCAACCGGGTGGCGTTCGGGGTGCTCGGGGCGAACGTGCCGGCGATCATCCGTGGTTCGATCGCGGTCGCCTGGTACGGCATCCAGACGTACCTCGCCTCGGCCGCCCTCGACGTTGTGATCTTGAAGTTGTGGCCGTCACTGATGCCGTACGCCGATGTGGACCAGTACGGGTTCCTCGGCCTGCCACTACTCGGCTGGTGCACGTACGCGCTGCTCTGGGTTTTGCAGGCGGCGGTCTTCTGGACCGGCATGGAGACCATCCGGAAGTTCATCGACTTCTGTGGACCGGCCGTCTACGTGGTGATGTTCCTGCTGGCCGGCTATCTGATCGCCGAGGCCGGCTGGAGCGCGATCGACCTGAACCTGGGCGAGGTGACGGTCACCGGCGTCGACGCGATCCCGGTGATGCTCGGCGCGATCGCCCTGGTCGTGTCGTACTTCTCCGGCCCGATGCTCAACTTCGGCGACTTCTCCCGCTATGGGAAGAGCTTCAAAGCGGTCAAGGTCGGCAACTTCCTTGGCCTGCCGATCAACTTCCTGATGTTCAGCATCCTGACCGTCGTGACGGCTTCGCTCACGGTGCCGGTCTTCGGGGAGCTGATCACCGACCCGGTGGCCACGGTGGCCCGGATCGACAGCACGTTCGCGATCGTCCTGGGCGCGCTGACCTTCACCATCGCCACGATCGGCATCAACATCGTCGCCAACTTCATCTCGCCGGCGTTCGACTTCTCCAACGTCAGCCCGCAGCGGATCTCCTGGCGGGCCGGCGGCATGATCGCCGCGGTCGGGTCGGTGCTGCTCACGCCGTGGAACCTCTACAACAACCCGGAGGTCATCCACTACACGCTGGAGACGCTCGGCGCCTTCATCGGGCCGCTCTTCGGGGTGCTGATCGCCGACTACTACCTGGTCCGCCGGCAGCAGGTGGACGTCGACGCGATGTTCACCATGTCGCCGGACGGCCGCTACTACTACAAGCGGGGCTATCACCCGCCGGCGATCATCGCGACCGCGGTCGGCGCGCTGGTCGCGGTGATCCCGGTGCTCGGGAAGATGTCCGACATCGCCCAGTACAGCTGGTTCATCGGCTGCGGGCTGGGCTTCGTGGTCTATCTGGCCCTGACGAAAAAGAACTGATGCGCATCCGGGTCATCAATCCCAACACCACGGCGTCGATGACCAGGCTGATCGAGGCGAGCGCCCGGGCCGTCGCCGGCCCGGGCACCGTCGTCGAGGCGGTCACCCCGGCGATGGGCCCGGCGTCCATCGAGAGCCACTACGACGAGGCGCTCGCCGTGCCGGGCCTGCTCGCCGAGGTGATCGCGGGCGAGCGGTCCGGCGCCGACGGTTATGTCATCGCCTGTTTCGGCGACCCCGGGCTCGACGCGGCCCGGGAGGTCGCCGCCGGTCCGGTGGTCGGCATCGCCGAGGCCGCGATGCATGCGGCGATGCTCGCCGGTCGCGGTTTCAGCGTCGTCACAACCCTTGGGCGTACGGCCGGACGCGCGCACGATCTGGCCGGGAGGTACGCCCCGGCCGGCGCCTGCCGGGGCGTGCACGCCTGTGAGATCCCGGTGCTGGAGCTGGAGTCCGACCCCACGGTCCTGCCCCGGGTGGTCGACCTGGCCCGGCGGGCGCTGGAGTCGGACGGCTCGGACGTGATCGTGCTCGGCTGTGCCGGGATGGCCGCGTTCTGTGCCGAGGTGTCCGAGCGGGTCGGCGTCCCGGTGATCGACGGGGTGACCGCCGCGACCCTGCTCGTCCAGTCTCTGGTCACGCTGGGGGTGCGCACCTCGAAACGGGACGAGTACGCCCCGCCGCCGGCCAAGCCCTACGCGGGCGCGCTGGCCGGTTTCGGGGCGCCCGCGTCGAGCCGCTTGGACAGCTTGCGGCCCATCGACTGGAACGGCAGCTCGACGGCCCGGTAGCAGAGCCAGCTGACCAGCAGGACCGCCGTCAGGTAGCCCACGGTCAGCGCCAGCTTCAGCGGCAGCGGCTCCTCGACGCTGCCGCGCAGCAGGTCACCGGCGAGCGCCAGGACCAGGTAGTGCAGCAGGTAGACGGAGTAGCTGATCGCGCCGATCCAGGACAGCCAGCCGGGCACCGGCTTGTGGCGCAGCGCCATGCCGAGGCCGAAGAACACGAAGGCGAGCAGCAGGCCACCGGTCCACGAGCGGTCGGCCGGGAACTTGCCGACCATGTTCCACATGTTGCCGTAGCCGTACGTGCCGATGACCGTGGCGGTGAGCACCGCGACCACCGCCGGGACCGCCCGCCACTTGGCGATCTGACCCTGCTCGGCGCGGTACAGCGCGGTGCCGGTGAACATCACGGCGAGGATGACGAAGCCCTCCCAGCCGCCCTTGGCCTGGTTGCCGCCGAGCAGCGCGACCACGCCCGAGCCGAGCAGCAGGGCGCCGGCCACCACGATCGCCCGTCGCCGGCTGCTGACCGCGGTCACCCCGATCAGCAGGACCAGGCCGGTGATCAGGACCAGGTTGCGCAGCGCGAGCGGGTCGCCGGCGAACGCCCGGACCGGCAGGACCGAGCCCAGCGCGATCGCGGCGGCGGACAGCAGCAACGCGATCTCGGCGCTGAACCGGTGCACGCCGAAGACGAACACCACGGTGACGATCAGGTAGAACAGCATCTCGTAGGTGAGGGTCCAGAACTGATACTGGACGTTGGCCACCCCGAGGATGTCCTGGAGCATGGTCAGGTGCCCCAGCACCGTCGTCAGCGTCTTGTCGAACAGGTCGTCCGGGACGCCCGGCCGGGACGCGATCTGCGCGACCACCGCCGCGCCGGCGATGGTGATCAGGAACGCCGGATAGAGCCGGAACAACCGCCCGATCCAGAAGTGCCGCAGACTGCCGCGCCGCTCGATCGAGGCGGGCACGATGTAGCCGCTGACCAGGAAGAAGAGCGTCACGCCGAAGGTGCCGGCATGCACCCACTGGACAGTGGCCTGTTTCACACCCGGGAACAGGTAGGCGGAGAAGTGCTCATAGACCACGGCGAGCACCGCGATGCCCCGCAGAGCGTCCAGCCAGCGCAGGCGGGCGGCCGGCGGACTTACGGCCTGAGCAGCGGGGGAGGGGGCCGGCGTGGGGGCAGCGGCGTCCCGGTCCCGGGTTTCGGTCGACACCCGGGCGAGACTACTGATATTCACGGGTCTATCAAAGCCGGGACACAGTCCGTTCAGATCGACCTGAACGGGTGTGTGACACCTGGTCGGGTCGCTGTCACGCTGAGTCGATTTTTCTCGCCCGTGCAACCTGGCTGAGGAGGGAGTCGTCAGGGAGGCGTGAGAGTGAAGGAGGGGCTCGTGTGAAGACCGAGCGTGATGAGCAATTCCATCAGTTCGTGGTCAGCCGGAGGGCCGCGCTGGTGCGTACCGCGACTCTGCTCACGGCGGGCGACGCCCACCTGGCCGAGGACCTGGTCCAGTCCACCCTGACGAAGCTGTACGTCGCGTGGCCGTCGTTCCAGCGGGCCGGCAATCCGGACGGTTACGTCCGGCGGACGCTGGTGAACGCGCTGACCGACGAGCGGCGGCGGTGGTGGCGGCGCAGCGAACGGCCGATGGCCGAGGTCCCCGACCGGGCGGCAGCCGACCACATCGACGGTGACGTCTCGGACGGCCTGCGCGCGGCCCTACGGGAACTGCCACCGCGGATGCGGGCGGCGCTGGTGTTCCGCTACTTCTACGACCTCGACGTCGCCGACACCGCCGACGCCCTCGGGTGCTCCGAGGGAACGGTGAAGAGCCAGACCGCCCGGGCGCTCGACCGGCTGCGTGCGGTCCTCGGCTCCAAATCCTCCCTTGCACTGCTGTGACCAGGAGAACTGACATGAACAACCTTCAGGACGGGCTGGCGCGGATCGCCGGCCCGGCTGCTGAACCCACTCGGGAGCAGGTCGCGGCCGACCTGGCCCGCGGACAACGGGCGCTCCGGCGTCGCCGTACCACCCAGGTCGCCGGAAGCTGCGCCTTCGCCGTCGCCGCCCTGGCCGCGGTGATCGTCGGCACCACCGGGACCGGCGCCGCGCCGAAGGCGCCGGAAGCCGCCGGCGACCGGCCGGCGACGTCTGCGCCGCAGACCGCCGTCACCAAGCTCGTCGCCTACCAGGGCGCCCAGCCCAAGGGTTTCACCCTCGACAAGGTTCCGGACGGCTGGGAGCTCCAGGGCGCCGACGACTACGGCATCGTCATCGCCCCGAAGGGGTTCAAGGACAAGAACCCGAACAGCTTCGTCGGCAAGATCGTCGCCCAGCTCCAGGAGTTCCCCCCGAACGAGGAGCTCAAGGGCAAGGAGGTGACCGTCAACGGGTCGACCGGCCTGCTCACCAAGATGATCGACCAGACCGACGGCAGCGCCCTCTTCGTGAAGCTCGGCGAGAACCGCTGGATGGTCATCCAGGTCTGGGACGGCCTGGGCTGGGGTGAGAAGGAGGTGCTGGAGTTCGCCTCCGGCATCCACGTCGACGAGAACGCCAAGGTCACCCACGGCTGACCCCCGCCGTGGATAGGAGGGGAGACCGGGACGGGGAAAGCGTCCCGGTCTCCCCGTCGAGAAAAGTACGTGCCGCGCCCCGATGTGGGTAGGCGAACCCCCGCGTGACGATGGTCCGGTGCCCGCCGAGGGGCATGAACCGGGGGTGATGGCATGACCGTCCAGCGTGTCGACGGGCCGGCGACGGCCCAGCAGGAATTCACCATCGAGGAGCTGAGCCGCCAGGTCGGGATGTCGCCCCGCAACATCCGGGCACACCAGGCCCGCCGCATCCTCGCCCCGCCGGTCCGGCGCGGGCGCACCGTGGTCTATCAGGAACATCACCTGCGCCGGCTGGAGGCGATCCTGTCGCTGCAGCGGCAGGGCTTCAACCTCACCGCGATCGAGGCGATGTTCGGGGTACGCGCCGGACAGCCCCGCAGCGACGGCCTGGCGCCCCTGATGCAGCGCCTCGCCACCGAGTCGCCGGCTCTCGTCGACGCGCTCACCCGGCACGGCGTGGTCGCGTGGCGGGAGAACGGGGCGGTCCAGCTGGTCCGCCCGCGGGCGCTGCGCGCGGCCCTGGAGCTGCACCGGTCCGGGCTCCCGGCCCGGCAGACCGTGCAGGTACTGGTCGAGGTGCTGGACCGGATCGGCCGCCCGGTCGACGAACTGCTGCGGGCGACAGGCGACCGGATCCTGTCGCTGCCGGGTGACCCGGCCCGGCCGCGCGCGAACACCTGGGACGAGTGGAGCGACTCGGCCGAACTGCTCGCGCAGGGCCTGATCGACCTGCTCAGCGAGGCGTTCCGGGTGGTGGCCGAGAACCGCGGCCCGACGTCCGTGGTGGACATCGTGGGCCGCCGCTCCGGCCAGGGCACCGTCATGCTGGTGGAGACCGCCGCCGTGATGGACCTGGGCTGATCACTCGTCCTCGGTGACCAATTGGCGGCGGGCCAGCTGGTAGAACAGGCCGTCCCGGTCGGCCATCAGGTCGGGGAACGTGCCCTGCTGCACGATCCGCCCCTTCTCCATCACCACGATCAGGTCGGCGTGCCGCACCGTGGACAGCCGGTGCGCGATCACCAGCCGGGTGGCGCTGAGCTGCCGGGTGCTCTCGGTGACCCGCTCCTGGGTGCGGTTGTCGAGCGCGCTGGTCGCCTCGTCGAAGAAGATCATCCGGGGCCGGTGGATCAGCGCGCGGGCGATCAGCACCCGCTGCCGCTGCCCGACCGACAGCGTGCCGCCACCGTGCGGAACCATGGTCGCCACCCCCATCGGCAGGTGCGCGATGTCCTCGTCGAGACCGGCCAGCCGGGCCGCCTCCAGGACCCGCTCCAGGCTGTACGACCCGGCGCCGCACACATTGTCGCGCAGCGAGCCGGCGAACAACTGCCCGTCCTGAAGCACCACCCCGCACTGCCGGCGGACCGCTTGGAGGTCCAGTTCGGCGAGATCCTGGTTGTCGTAGTAGACCGAGCCCTGCGACGGCGACTCGAACCCGAGCAGCAGCCGGAGCAGGGTGGACTTGCCGCAGCCGCTCGGGCCGACGATCGCCGTGAACGCGCCGGCCGGCACCCGCAGCGTCACGTCGTCGATCACCGGCGGGGCGTCCGGGCCGTACGCGAAGCTGACGTCCTGGAGGGCGATCTCGCCGCGCAGGTCGCCCGGGTCGGCCCGGTCCGGGGTCCGCTCCGGCACCCCGGCCAGCAGCAGCTTCAGCTCGGCGAGCCGGGGCAGCGCGGCCAGCAGCTCGACACTGCCGGAGACGATCACCAGCAGCGCCCCGACCAGCATCAGGAAGGCCACGTTGAGGGCGAAGAAGTCGTCCGGGGCCAGCGTTCCGGCGAGCGGGCCGGCCAGGATCGTGAACAGCAGCAGCTGACCGGCGATCGGCAGCACGGTGGCCACCGCCCGCAGCACGGCCTGCACCCCCCGGACCCGGTTGAGGGTGCCCCGGGCGTACGCCGTCTGCTCGAACCATCCGGCGAACGCCCGCTGTTCCGCCCCGGCGAGTTTGATCTTGGAGATTCCGCTGATCAGCTGGTGGGCGGTGGACACCGCCTTGTGCTCGGCCGGCAGCGCCCGCCGCTGGCGCACGATCACCACCCGGCCCAGGACGCCGACCAGCGCCAGCGCGGCCAGCGCCAGGCCGGTGGAGGCCAGCCCGAGGGGCGGGCTCAGCACCCACACCAGCGCCAGCATGGTGATCGCGGTCAGCGACGACGTGAGCAGCAGCAGGATCACCCCGGACAGCGCCTCCCGGGCGAACGTGACCCCGAGCAGCGTGTTGGCCAGCTCGCCGCTGCTGGTGTCCCGGAAGAACCGGACCGGCAGCCGCAGCAGGCGATCCCAGAGGACCAGCTGCACGCCGTACTCGACCCGGCCCTCACCGCGCAACATACGTAGATTCGTGGCCACGCCGACCAGCGCGGCCACCCCGCCGCAGGCCACCAGCAGCAGCGCCGACCAGGTCAGACCGGACACCGACACCCGCTCGGCCAGCGCGCCCAGCACCCGGCCGGTCACGATCGGCGCGGCCAGGGCCAGCGCGGCGACGATCAGCCCGCACCCGGCCAGGGCGGCCAGATCCGGGCCCGCGCTGGCGCTGCCCTGCCGGAACACCTTCGGCACCGACGTCTCGACCGGCAGCGGCACCTGCGCCTGGGTGGCGGTCCGGGACACCCCGTCGGCGGCGGCCCGGCCACTGGCCAGCACCGCCCCGGTCTCCGGATCCACCTCCCGGTACCGGCCGCGCCGGAACACCAGGCACACCACGGCGGTCCCGGTCTCCTCGGCCCGCCAGCCCAGCAGCGGGCCCAGATCGTGCCGCCACCAGTCCTCCGGCAGCTGCACGTCGCGCAGGTGCAGCGACGAACTGCGGGCCACCGCACGGACCGCCTCGCCCAGGTCGGCCGGCTCGTCGCGCCGCCCGGCCGGCTCCACCACCGGCAGGCCCCCGGCCCCGGCGACCAGGCGTAACGCGGCCGCGGCCCGCCGGAACCGCTCGCCCTGCCCGGCCCGGCCGGTGGACGGCCGGGCGCCGACCAGACCCGACGCGATCCGGGTCGCGCGGGCCACCGCCGCCCGGTTCCCCTCCTCCCGGGCGGTCAGCGACGTCAGCAGCGCCGCGTCGGCCGCCTCGCCCTGCCGTTCGACGAGGCGCAACAGCCGGGCCGTCCGGTCGCGTACCGCGTCCCACAGCTCACCGGACCGCAGCAGATCCTCGCTGGAGCAGGCCTCCACCGCGCCGCCCCGCTCCGAGCGCACCCAGTCGCGCCCGGCCAGCAGCACCGGCACACCCTCCTCGAACGTCTCGTCCGGCCCGCCGTCGTTACGGACCAGCCGGCCGCCGGTGCCGCGCACCCAGCACACCGCCGGCGACCCGGTGAAGGCGGTGCCCGCGGTGGCCGCCTCGACCTGCCCGGCGTAGAGCACCCGGGCGTCCCGCGGTGGCTCACGGTCGCCACGGATCGCGCCGGCCAGCGCGGCGAGCGCCAGATCGATCGCCTCGGCGCCGTCCGGCGGTCCCGGCAGTCGGTCGAGACGTCCACCCGGCAGCGGTACGGCCAGCAGCCGCCACACACCGGACCCGGTCACGTCGGGGACCAGCCCACCGGCCGGGATCCGGGCCACGAAGTGCCGCCGGGACCGTGCCCCGCCGGCTCGGGCGCGGACCAGGAACAGGTCGCTGGGCGCGTCCACCACGAGGAGCCCGCCGCCCCCGGTGACCGTCTCGATCGTCATGCGGCGTGCCCTCTCACTCGTCCCGGACCAGTCGCGCGTAATGGCCGTCCCGGGCCACCAGCTCGTCGTGGGTGCCGCGTTCGACCTCGCGGCCGCCGTCCAGCACCACGATCAGGTCGCAGTCGCGGATCGTGGACAGGCGGTGCGCCACGATCAGGCAGGTGGCGCCGCGACGGCGCAGGTGGTGGTCGATGGTCTGCTCGGTCTGGGCGTCCAGCGCGCTCGTCGCCTCGTCGAGGACCAGCAGGCGCGGACGGCGTACCAGCGCGCGGGCGATCTCCAGCCGTTGCCGCTGCCCGCCGGAGAAGTTGCGGCCGCCCTCGTCGACCCGGGCGCCCAGGCCGCCCGGCCGGGACAGCACCACGTCCAGCACCGCGGCGTCGGTGAGCGCGGCGACCACGTCCTCGTCCGGGATCGACGAGTCCCAGAGCGTGACGTTCTCCCGGATCGTGCCCTCGAACAGGATCTGCTCCTGGTCGACCATCGCCACGGTGGCCGCCCACAGCCCCGGATCGAGGCTCGCCCGTTCCCGGCCGTCGACGGTGATCCGACCGGACCACGGCCGGTAGAGGCCGGACACCAGCCGCCCGACCGTCGACTTGCCGCTGCCGGACCGGCCCACCAGCGCCACCCGGGCGCCCGGCGGCAGATCCAGGTCGAAGTCGCTCAGCAGCGGCGCCGCCAGCGGGTTGTAGCCGAAGGTCAGGCCCTCGATCCGCAGATGCCCGTCCAGCGGCTCCGGCGGATCGGCCTCCGGCGGCTCCGGGGCCGGGTAGTTCTCCACGTCCCGCAGCCGGCTCAGGTCGGCCGACATCTCCTGCACCTGGGCGCCGACCGCGGTGAGCGCGGCGACCGGCCGGTTCATCGCCACCACCAGGGTCTGCATGCCGAGCACCACGCCGATGCTGAGACTGCCGGCCAGGATCCGCGGGCCGCCCAGCCCGAGCAGGACCGCGGTGTTCAGGGTGGCCAGCAGCGCCGGCACGACCGACAGGATCGCGGTGGGCCGGCCGAGCCGCTGCTGGTCGTTCGTCACCGCCGCGGCCCGCGAGCTGAACTGCTGGAAACTGTGCTGTTCGGCGCCACCCGCCTTGACCGTCTCGATCATCTGGATGGTGGTGTGCACGGTGCTGAACAGCTTGCTGCGCTCGGCCTGGAGACTCGCCACCGCGGTGGTGCGCAGCGCCGACACATACCGCAGGGCCAGCACGTTCAGGCCGCACAACAGCACCGAGACAGCGCCCAGCAACGGATCATAAAGGCAGAGCAGGCCGCCGTACGCGACGACGAGCGCCACATCCACCAGGGTCAGCGTCAGTCGTCGCGTGACCACGTCGGCCACCACGTCGGTGCTGCGGATCCGGCGGGTCAGGTCGGCGGCCTGCCGCTGGTCGAAGAACGCCGCGGGCAGCCGCATCAGCCGCCGGAACAGCCGGGCCGCCGTGCTCAGGGCCATCGCGGTCTCGGCCCGGACCATCAGGCGTTCCTGGGCCAGCGCGGCGAGCAGCGTGACCACCGCGGCCCCGGCCATCGCGGTGAGCAGCCCGGAGAGCGCCCCGCCCCCGCCGAGCAGCACCTGGTCGACGAAGATCCGGACCACCGCCGGCATGGTCAGGCCGACCACGGCCATCACCAGGCCGAGCAGGATGGCCTGGGCGGCGACCGCGCGCAGCCCCCGCCAGCGGGCGGCCAGCGCCACCCAGGCCCGGAAGCGGCTGCCACCGGGCCGGAACTTCTCCGGATCCGGGGTCAGCGTCAGCACGATGCCGGTGTAGCCCTCGTCGAACTCGGCCCAGCTGAGCGGGCGCGGGCCGGTCGCCGGGTCGTTCACCCAGACCTTCTTGGCGCCCATCCCCTCCAGGACCAGGAAGTGCTGGAACTTCCAGAACAGGATGGCCGGCAGCGGCACCGAGGCGAGCTTGTCGACCTCCATCTGGAAGCCCTTGGCGGTCATCCCGTAGTGCCGGGCGCCCTTGAGCACGGTCGACGCGTTCGAGCCGTCCCGGCTCACCCCGCAGCGTTCCCGCAGCTCCTCCAGGGGCACGTGCCGGCCGTGGTGGGCCAGCACGATGCCGAGCGAGGCCGCGCCGCACTCGACCGCCTCCATCTGGATCAGCGTCGGCGTACGCACCCGCCGGCGGCGCGGCAGCTCCGGAGCCGCCTTGTCCAGATCGATCACCGGCGCGCTCATCGGCCCAGCACCCAGTCGAGGGGCCGGTCCTGGCCGACTACGATCCGGCCGTCGACCTCGCTGATCGAGGTGAGCCGGAACGGCGGCGACGCCTTCGACCAGAGCAGCCCGGTCGGTGACTCCGGATCGGTGTGCAGCACCACCACCACCCGGACCACACTGCCGTCGGCCAGGAACGGCCGCACATCCCGGCCCGAGCCGAGGAACGCCCGCAGCGAGTCCTCGGTCTCCGGGAACGCGCCGACCGTGCCGACCTCGCCCTGCAGGGTGCCGAAGACCGTGGTGGAGACCGCGGCCACGTCGACGTGCACCGGCTGGCCGGCGGAGAGCACCGGCGCGCTGGCGGCCGGCACGAACAGCACCGCCTGCAGCGCGTCACCCGGCGCGTCCAGGCGTTCCAGCTCGGCCACCCGGGACCCGCGCTCGACCACCTGGCCCTCGGCGATCAGCAGGTTCACCACGTACGCGTCCCACGGCGCCGGCACCGTCACGATCCCGCCGGAGTCGCCCTGCACGCTGTAGATCGGGGTGCCCTTGGCGACCGGCTGGTTCCGGTCCACCCAGACCTTCACCACCCGGCCGGTCTCGGCGGCGTCGAAGTCGGAGACACCGTGCGGGTGGATCAGCACCCCACCGGCGGTGACCTCCCGGTCCAGCGTCGCCGTCGTGGTCCAGGCGCCGGTGGCCAGCACGGTCACCACCAGCGCGACGGTGAGCAGCCAGCTCGGCACCGTGGTCAGCCGGGCCACCTGGTCCAGGCTCTCCGGCTGCTCCAGGTGCCGCAGCGCCTGCTTGCGGAACCTCATCGGGGCTCCTTCGGGTAGGGCGAGCCGAGCGCGAAGTCGGCCACCGCGGGTTCGGCCAGCGGATCGATGCCGGACAGCTCGGCGAACGCGGCCGAGTCGCCGGAGCCCAGCGCGCACGGCGCCAGCCCCATCGCCGTGGCGACCAGGTACATCAGCTCGGTGAGCACGCCCGAGTGCTTGAGGATCATCGGGTAGCCGATCCCCTCGTACTTCCACATCAGCCGGCCCACCCGGGCGGTGATCACCAGCAGCACCTGCGGCGGCCCGGCCATCGCGGCGGCGGCGCGGGCGTACCCGGCCATCCGTTCGGTCAGCGACCCCGGCGGGGCCAGCAGGCGCAGCTGGTGCGCCGTCCCGTCGTAGTGGTACAGCCCCGGCGACAGGCCCTCGCAGCTCAGCACCAGCGGATAGATCTCCAGCTCGTAGAGCCCGCCACCACCCGGGTAGGGCCGGTGTCCCACCTCGATGCCGTCGTGCTCGCCGGCCGGGCGGGTGGCCTGCACCCGGTACAGGAACTCGGCGAGCCGGCCCAGCGTGATCGGGTGGGCGTCGTCGTGGGCGCGGATCGACCGCCGGGCCCGGATCACGTCGGTCAGCGCCGGCTCGGCCGCGGCGATCGCGTCCAGGTCCGGTTCCGGCAGGTCGGTGGCCGGTGCGTCGGGGAAGGTACGCCGTAGCGGCTCGGCCGGCAGCCGGTCCCGGAACCGGTAGGTGCCGCCGACCGGCAGCGCGTGCCGCCCCACCCGGGACCTGTGGTGCACCTCCAGCTCGGCCGGCGACCAGTACATCCCGGGCGCCGTCGCGCCGCCCGGATCCGCCAGGATCCCGGCGCTCAGCAGCTCGTCCAGGACCCGCCCGGCCACCGGCGCCGACACCCCGAGCACGGCGGCCGCCCGGTCCAGGTCACAGCCCTGGGCGGCGGCCGTCGCGAGCAGGCCGGCCACCCGTGGATCGGGGCACCCGACGATCACCGCGTGGGCCGGGCTGAGCGCGGACAGCACGTCGCCGTCGGCGTCGATCCGGGCCAGGCGAGACATCCGGTACCGCACGCCGGGCCGGTGCCGGGCCGGCGGCGGCAGCACCGACGCGCCCAGCCCCTGCGGGTCGATCTCCAGCAGCGGCCGGTTGCCGGCGGACAGGCGGCGGCGCAGCCAGGCGTGCGTGACCAGCCGCCGGAGCAGCACCTGGGCCCGCAGGATGCTGTTCTCGCCCTCGACCGTGGCGACCAGGTGCTGGACGGCGTCGTCGTCGAGCCACTCGTCGGCGAGCCGTAGCAGCATCGCCCGCCGCCCCAGCCCGAGCCGTTCCATGTGCAGCTGGAACCGCCCGTACTGGACGGTGATCGAGTCGCCGGCGCCGTTGGTCAGCGTGGTCCGCTCCCGGAAGCGGTACTCCTCCCGGACCGGAACCCGGCGGACCGAGCCGGTGTCCGGTTCGGTGGGCACTGCGGTGGTCGATGACACGGGCCCCTCCGGGAGATCAGAAGAAGACACTCAACGGGTTGATCTCGTCCTCGCCGGTGGCCCGGGGCGCCCGCCCGAGCGCGACCGGCGTCTCCCACAGCCGTCCCGGCCCGAGTCGGCGCCAGAAGTGCCGCAGCCCCGGCACGACCACCCGGGCCACGGCCAGTTCCAGCTCCGGGCGGGACTGGTCGACCACGATCACCTCCAGGCCGGCGTCCCGGGCGGCGCCGACAGCGGCGTCCACCACGGCCGCAGTACCGGCCGCCGCCGGCACCGGATGGCGGGCCGGGGTGACCAGCGGCTGATCCGGATCGGGCCGCAGCCACGGCTGATCGGCGGTGGTCACGGTGCTCAGCCAGCGGGCGGTCTCCGGTTCGGCGCCGTGGTAGCCGCCGTTCGCCGCGGCCACCGCGGCGGCCAGCGGCAGGAACTGGTTGAGCTCGCTCACCGCCCGGGTCAGCGCGACCTCGGCGTTCGGGTGCGCCCCGAAGCCGACCAGCACCTCACCGCCGCCGTCACGTTCGCTGACCGCGGCGTAGACCGGGACCGGCAGGTCGGCGGTGACGTCCAGAACCCACAGGCGGCGGCCGAGGACGGTCCGGTAGTGCCGCCGGACCGCGGCGAGCCATGGGTCGTCGGCGGCGTCCAGGTCGACGCCCGGCAGCCGCGACCGGTGATACCACCAGAGCGCGACCGCGTCCCGTTCGACCAGCTCGTAGAAGCCCTGCAGGATCGCCTCGCCGAGGGTGCCGCCGGCGGCGCAGCCGTTCGAGTCGGCCGGGCCCAGGGACAGCCGGGACGCGTCCGGGTGGCCGTACCAGACGAAGGCCGCGGGCAGGTCGCACGGCCGATCGTGGGTCAGCGACCAGCCGGTGGTCCACGCCATCTCGACGTCGTCGCCGGCCGGGACCGGGACGTGGTGGAACGGCCCGGCGTGCGGATTGGTCAGGTCCCGTCCGGCGTGCTGGCGTGCCGAGAAGTGCCGCAGCTCGGACATCGGCGCCGCCCGGTCCCGGCCCAGGTCCCGGAACGCGGCCCGGTGGGTGGGCCGGTCGTCCCGCCACACCCCGCAGTACCGTTCGATCGCCTCGCCGATCGCGCTGACCCGGGCCTGCGTCTCGGTGCGTCCCTTGCCGCCGCTGAGCCCGCGCAGATTCCCGCGCAGCCGCTCCGGTCCGCGGGCCAGCGCGAAATTGTGCCCGGCGGTGAAGCCGAACATCACCCCGCCGCCGGTGTCGCCGCCGGTCGGCGACAGTCTGGTGACCACCCCGAGGTACGGGCTGACCTGGTGTTCCAGAATCCGGAGGGTCTCCACGGCGGGCCGGGCCCGGCTACCGGTCCCGTCGTCGGCGGCGAGCGGGCCGTCCGCCACCGTCACCCGCGGGTCGCCGCCGAGCCGGGCCGGGTCGCCGCACGCCGGGCATTGCGGCAGCCGGACCAGGGTGTGCGTGCCGGTGCTCAGGTCACGGGTGTCCAGCGAGACCATCCGCCCGGTGACCCGTGGCGAGTCGCCGGCGACGGCGAGCACCGGAAGTTCGGCGGCGAGCAGCCCGGCCAGGACCGTGGTGGTGGCGTCCAGAGCGGCCCACGCCGGGGTGGGCCGGTCCTGGTCACCGCGCTGCTCGACGACGAAGTTGATGACCTCCTCGTTGTCGGTCCAGCGCCGCCGCAGGCACTCCCAGCAGCCGGTCACGCCGGGCCGGAGATGCGGGCCGAGCAGCAGCACATGACCGTGCGGCCGAACCATAAGCCAGGACCGCCCGGCGGCCAGACACGCGTCGTTGAGCGCACCCAGCCGAGGATCGATCATCGACCCGGCCGCGACCACGACCAGCCCGTCCGGCTCGCCCGCCAGGGGGCCGAGGTCGTCGATCGGGCGGACGGTCACCGGTGGGCCGAGGCCGGCGAGCCGGGTGGCGAGGTCGGCGGCGGCCGGGGAACCGGCGTCGATCAGCAGCACCCGGCCGTCGCGCCGCCACTGTTCGGCCCGGTCCGGGGCCACGTCGCGGGCGTCCCAGGCCGCGGCGGCTGCTCGCGGGGTCGCGCAGGGGCCGGTGGCCAGCAGGTCGAGGCCGTCGAGGCGGCGCAGCGCGCGGGCCAGGGCGCCGGCTGAGTGCCGGCCGACCAGCTCACCGACCACCTGGCCGAGGGCGCGGGTGCCGTCCAGCAACGCGGCCAGTTCCACCGCCACCGGGTCGTCGATCAGCACGTTGCGGGTCTCGCCGACGACGACGAGGTGGTCCCGGTACGGCTCGGCGAGGCGGATCGGCAGGTAGTCGTGGCGGAATCGGGGGTTCTGCATCGGTCTCACCTCACAGCCGGTTACCGGCGATTCTTGGGCGGCGTCCCCGCCGGCTCCATCAATGGCACGAAACCCGGCCGAGCTTCCGCGATCTTGTGGAGCTCCGCCAGGTGTGCCCCAACTCCACAAGAACGCCGGAGGGAGGAGGGAGTTAGTTGGTGGCGTTTATCTCGGTGGCGGCGTCGGTCAGGCCGAGCACCGCGGCCGGGCCGCCGTCCAGCGGCATCTTCAGCAGGAACGTCTCGACTCGGGCGACGGTGATGGTGTGCGCCTTCACCGCGGTGGTGCGGCCGGTGGCCAGCAGGTCGGGTGCGGGCGGGGCGAGAACCGCGTCGGCGCCGTCCTTCGTGGAGACGATGGTGTCGACCACGTTGAGGGTCAGGAAGCCCACGATGCCGTCGTCGGTCTTCGCGGCGCACGGCGCCCATTCCGATGCGGTCAGCCGGCGGTCGACCTTCATCGACGCGGCCTCCATCTGGGTCGTGTAGATGGACCATCCGGCGGCCAGCTGATCGTCGAGGACGGCGCTCCGGGCCAGGACCGTGGTGTCGGCCGGTCCGGCGATGCTGCGGTTGAAGACCTCACCGGTGATGGCGGTACGCCGGGCCGCCTCCAGCACCTCGTCGGTGGCGTGCGCGGTTGCCCGCTGGAACGCCCCGGTGGCCGCCACCCGCTCGTCGGAGATCATCACGTGGTGGCTGAGCTGCCATTTTCCGTCGGCTGCCGTGGTGAAGTGGGCGGCGTCGGCGCGCGGCCGGTCCTCGCCGTCCACGGCCATCTCGGCGGAGACCACGAAGCACGAGCCGCCGACCGCGAACACCGGCTCCTGGTGCTTGAACCCGGGTAGCACCCGCTTGCTGAGCCGGGCCCGTTTCACCCCGGCCAGGCTGTTCTGCAGCGCCGGCCCGGTCTCCCACTCGGCCAGTTTCTCGCCGTCGCCGCTCTTCGACGCCGCGGAGTCGGCCGCGTCGAACTCGGCCAGCACGGCGGCCGGGTCGAAGCCCGCGGCGCTCGGCCCGGCGGCTTCCGGCGGCGCCGCCGCCGGCTCGGTTCCCGGGTCGCCGCACCCGGCGACGGCCAGCAGGAAGGCCATCGGGATCACCATCCGCCCGAGCCCGTCACGCGTCCGGGATGCCATGTCGACCACCTGATCCTTGTCATGCCTCAACCGGCGTCCGCCGCCGTGATCCGAGTATTCGGCGAGGTTCCGGCGCCGGGCCGGGCACGGCACCGAACCGTGCCCGCGCGGGCGGCACCGTGACACCGATCGATGCCGTGCCCGGCCGCCGCCGGAGTCCACGCCGACGATGGGGCCATTCCCTGAGGCCCCGTGCGAACGGAGACAGACACGATGGACCCGTCAGAACGCGCACTCTTCATCACCGCGTACGGCCGGCTGGTCGCCGGCGTATGGTCCGAACCGGACCAGGAACTCCTGCTCAGCACCGATCCGCACCGGCTGCTCGCCGAGTACGACCTGCTGCTGCCGCCGGAGGTCCCGGTCGTGGTGGTGCGCGACGCCGAGCACCTGGACCCGGACATCGACGTGCAGGTCCGGGCCTGGGCGGATGCCGCCGGCGGGCGTGGGCCGCTGCTGCTCTACGTGCCGGCCCTGGACGAGCTCGACGAGCAGGAGCTGTCCGAACACGAGCTGGACAGCGTGGTGGCCGGGGTGGACCCGACGGGCGCCTGCTGCTGCCCGTGCTGCTGCACCTGATCGGCGATTACATCGATGGGTTCCGTGCCCGGAGCGTCACGGCACCGTTCCGTGCCGTCACCGCCGGTTCCCTTGCCCGAGCCCTCCGGCCGTTCCTAGCGTCGTGGTCACGCCACCGCCGCTTCCCGGCCCGGCATCACGGCCCCACCGGCTTCACCGGGCCGTCACCCCATTCGCAGTTGCACCGGAAGGACGTGTGTCATGAGCGCCGAAGAGACCGACTTCACCGAGTTCGACCGGGCCTACCAGGGCCTGCTGGCCAAGGTCTGGAGCGACGACGCCGCGCTGTCGGCGCTGCTCGCCGACCCGAAGCAGTACGCGATCGAGGCCGGCCTGCCGGTCGACCCCGCGGCGACCGTGACGGTCGACCGGAGCCAGCCGGAGGAGCTGCTCACCCGGACCGAGATCCTGCAGGCCTTCCACGGCGCCCCCGGGACGCACGTGCTGCGTGTTCCCGAGCACGCCCCGATCGACCTGAGCGAGCTCACCGACGAGGACCTCGAGCTGATCGCGGCCGGCAACAACGTGAACAACAACCTCTACCAGTCCAAGTGACGGCCGGGCCGGCGCGACCCCCGTTCGCGCCGGCCCCGCACTTTCCCGGGGAGGACGAGCCGTGCCGACGACAGTCAACGATCACCCGACCCGGCCCGGGTCGTTCCGGGCGGCGACCGCCGAGCAGACCTGGGAACGGATCCGGCCGATGCTGCCGCGGTTCGGGATCACCCGGGTCGCCGACATCACCTGGCTGGACGAGGTCGGGCTGCCGGTGCACGTGGCCTACCGCCCCACCGGGCGGTGCCTGGCCGTGACCGTCGGCACCGGGCTCACCATGGCCCAGTCCCGGGTCGCCGCGACGATGGAGAGCATCGAGGGCTGGCACGCCGAGAATCCGCGGCACGCGGTGGCCGTACGAGCGCCGGCCGTTGATCTTGATCTTGGGTTTGACCCTCGCTCCCTGCATCTGGCGCCGCGCTCGCCGCTGACCGGCCGGACCGTGCTCGACTGGATCGCCGGCCGCGGCCTGCTGACCGGGCGCACCTATCTGGCCCCCTACGACCTGGTCTATCTCGACTTCACGGTCACGCCCGGGGGCATCCCGAACGACGTGCTCTTCACCCCGACCAGCAGCGGGCTGGCCACCGGGAACACCGCGGCCGAGGCGACCCTGCACGCGCTGCTCGAACTCGTCGAGCGGGACGGGATGACGCCGTACGCGATCTCCGCCCTCGCCGACCGCCGCTACGTCGACCCGGACAGCTGCGCCGATCCCTCGACCATGGCCGTGCTCGCGGCGGTCCGCGGCTCGTCGAGCTGGGTCGAGCTGGTCGACCTGACCGGCCCGACCGGACTGCCCTGCTACGGCGCGTCGATGTGGGACAACTCGATCCCGATGGTCTTCGGCGGCTTCGGATGTCACGTCGACCCGGGTCGTGCGGCCGGCCGGGCGCTGGCCGAGGCGGCCCAGTCCCGGCTGGTCACCGTCGGCGGGGCCCGCGACGACATCTCCGGCGAGGTCTACATGGCCGCCGACCCGTACGCCGAGCCGCCGCCCGCCCTCGACCTGCCGTGCGAGCCGATCCGCCCGCCGGATCCCGCGGTGACCGCCCTCGGCCAGGACCTGGAGGCCCTCGTGCAGCACGTAGCCGGCCGGATCATGGAGTACACCGGCCACGAGCCGTTCGTCGTCGACCTGACCCACGACGACGTCGGCATCCCGGTGAGCCGGGTGATCGCGCCGGGCCTGCGCCTGGTCGACGACGCCGCGCTCTCCCTGCGCCCGGGAGCCGGCGATGTCTGACCTGGTCTTCCTCGGCCCCAGCCTGCCCGCCGCGGAAGCCGCCGCGCTGCTGCCCGGCGCCCGGATCCTGCCCCCGGTCGGGCACGGCGACCTGCTCCGGCTCACGCCCGGCCCGGACGACCGGGTGCTGATCATCGACGGCTTCTTCATGCACCGGCCGCCGGTCCGGCACCGGGAGATCCTGTTCCTGCTGGAACGCGGCGTCACGGTGGCCGGCAGCAGCAGCATGGGCGCGCTGCGGGCCGCCGAGCTGTGGCAGTACGGCATGCGCGGCTTCGGCGACGTCTTCGGGCTCTACCGGGACGGCATCGTCACCGGCGACCACGAGGTGGCCGTGGTGCACGGGCTCGACGAGGACGAGTACCGGCAGTTGAGCGAGCCGCTGGTGAACATCCGGATCGCGGTCCGCGAGGCGATCACGGCCGGCGCGATCGGCCCGGACGAGGGCGAGCTCCTGCTGAAGACCGCCGCCGACATCCCGTTCCGGCTGCTGACCTGGCGTTCGCTGGCGATGCGGGCCGGCTCCGCGATGGACGGGCTGGGATCGTGGCTGCACGCCCACCCGGTCGACGCGAAGGCCGCCGACGCCCGGCTTCTGCTGCGGGCGGCCGCGACCGGCGATCCGCGGCTGTGCCCGGCCGGACCCGGCGACGAACCGGTCGAACACGTGCACACCACCTACCTGGAGGGCTGGCGCTCCCGCTACGAGGAGACCGGCGGGGTCAGCGAACGGGAGCTGCTGGTCGCGCTGCGGGTGCTGCACCCCGGCTTCGCGGCCGCGCACCGGGCCCGGGTGCTGGCCGACTTCAGCGGCGCCGCCCCGGACGACCCGGCCCTGGAGGAACTGGCCCTGCGCGCCGCCGCCCGGCTCGGCCGTGACGTGCCGGTCCCGGACAGCTCGTGGCTCACCCCGGCCGAGGCGGGCCTGCCCCCGGCCGAGGCCACCCTGCGGCTGCTGGTCCGCAGCCTCGGCGCGGCCGAGACCAGGCAGATCTCACCGGCGATGATCCCGCCCGAACTGCGCCGCGCGGACGTGCTCGACACGGTCCGCCAGGCGGTCGTCACCGCGAAGGGCATCCAGGCCGGCCTCACCCGGCGGCAGGGACGGCCGGCCCGGTTCCGGGCCGGGATCATCGACGCGGTGCTCGCCGCCCAGTGGGACTGCGACCCGGCCGGGCTGACCGCGGCCGCCTGGGACCGCGGGTTCCGTGACCTCGACCAGCTCCGTGAGCTGGCCGGCTTCCTCATCGGCTACCTGCGGGTGCTCCGGGCGCCGTGGTTCCCCCCGACTCGACCTCGCGAGGTGGTGCACCAGTGATCAACAGCCCGAACGCGGCGCTCATCTACCCGCCGCTGACCGACCCGACGTCCGGTTACCACTCACTGAACTACCTCGACTCGTACGCCCGCTCGGTGGGTCATCGCCCGGCGACCGTGATCGACGCCAACATCGAGGCGTTCCACCACTCCTACACGCCGTCCGCGCTGGCCTGGCTCGACCAGGCGCTCAGCGCCGCCCGCACCACCACCGACCTGACCGAACGGGCCCACCTGCTGCAGACCGGCACCCCGGACCCGGAGGCGATCCGGGACGCGGTCGCCACCTTCCAGGACCCGGAGCGGTTCTTCGACCTGGACGCCTACCACCGGGCGGTGGACGGGGTGTCGGCCTGGATGAGCTGCCTCGGCGCCGCCGGCTTCCCCGGCCAGTTCCAGAACGGCTTCCAGCTCAACGCGCCCCGGGAGATCGAGATCGGGTCGCTGCGGGCGCTGACCGACCCGGCCGTGCTGTCCCGGCTGAGCCGGCCGTTCACCCCGTACTACCAGGAGTCGCTGCTGCCCCGGCTGCGGGCCGGGAACTTCGACCTGGTCGGGATCAGCATCACCTACCAGTGGCAGCTGCCGTTCGCGCTGTGGATGGCCCGGCTGATCCGGGAGACCCTGCCCGGCGTCTTCCTGATCGCCGGCGGCACCGAGGTCTCCGACTGCTTCAAGAACCTGCAGGACAAGAAGCGGCTGTTCGAGCTGTTCGCCGACTTCGACGGGCTGGTGGTGGGGGAGGGCGAGAGCGCCTACACCGAGATCCTCGACGCGCTCGGCGCCGGCACCCTGCCCACCAAGCACCCCAACGTGCGGCTGCACCCGAAACACGGCGCGGTCCGGGCGCTGCCGATGCTGCACTACGAGAAGCTCGGCGAGCTGCCCACCCCCGACTTCAGCAACCTGCCCTGGGACAAGTACCTGAGTCCGACCCGGTTCGTGTACTACTCGCCGACCCGGGGCTGCTACTGGAACAAGTGCACGTTCTGCGACTACGGGCTGAACACCGACGGGCCGACCAGCCCGTGGCGGCAGGACACCGTGGACCGGATGATCCGCGACGTCGAGGAACTGTCGAAGTTCGCGCAGTTCGTCTACTTCTCGGTGGACGTGCTCGCGCCGGCGGCCATCCTCCGGTTCGCCGAGAAGGTCGTCGAACGGGGCATCGACGTCCGCTGGGGCGCCGAGATCAGGCTCGAGAAATACTGGTCCGACGAGCGGTGCGAGCTGCTGAAGAAGGCCGGGTGCACGGCCATCTCGGTGGGCTTCGAGTCGGGCAACCAGCGGATCCTCGACCTGATCGACAAAGGCACAAAGCCTGCGCAGGTACGGCAGACGATGTCCTCGATGCACAAGGCCGGGATCGGCGTACAGATCATGGGATTCACCGGTTTTCCCACCGAGACCCTGGAAGAGGCCCGCGACTCGGTCAGTTTCCTGCGGGACAACCGGGACCTGTGGACCTTCGGTGGCCTCGGCGAGTTCGTCCTCACCCCGGGCGCGATCGTGGCCAAACAGCCCGACCGGTTCGGGATCAGCGGCATCCGCTCCTTCGAGGGCGCCGACATCGACCGGACGCTGCTCTTCGACGAGCCGATCACGCAGACCGTCCGCGACGAGGTGATGGCCGACAAACTCAGCCTCTACATGGGCGAATACCCGCGGCCGTGGGTGAGCAGCACCGACACCCCGCACACCTTCTTCTACCACGACCGGTACGGCACCGAGGTCAGCGATCTGCTGGAACGCAGTGTGCGGCGCGGGCCGGACGACGAGGACCGGGAGTTCGTGCTCGACGGCGAGTTGCTGCCCGAACAGGACCCGGACGTGCTGCGGCGGCTCGCCGAGATCCAGCGCGCGAACTCCGAGGAACCCGGCGATCGGGTGGCGTTCCGGCGGGCCGACGGGCGGGTCATGCTGCTGCCCCGCCGTACCGTCCCGTTCCTGAAGATCTTCGCCAAGCCGTCGACGATCGCCGATGCCCGCCGCCGGGCCTGGATGCTGCCCGCCGAGTCGGCCGACCGGATCTGGGACTTCCTCATCGCCCGCCGGGTGATCCGTCGGATGCCGGTCACCGGCGACAGCAAACATACGTGCATCGCACCCATGCCCGGACGTGCCGCCGCGTGACAGGGTCTTCCCATCAGCCAAGACACGGCGGGGCCATCGGCCCGGGGGAGGCACCACCATGAACGAGAAGAAGATCGCACGCGGCCCGAAGAACCGGCTGCGCCTGGCCGTGATGGTCCTGGCCGCCGCCGGATTCGTGGCCGGCGCGGTGGCCATCGGCTCGCCGGCGCAGGCGTGGCCGGGCGGCACCGGCTGCTGTATCGGCCAGCCGAACTGACCCGTTGCGAGGTCCGTCACTGTCGCCGGCCGTCCAACGGCGACAGTGATGGACATCGACGTCCGGTGAGCAATAAGCTACGCGCTGATGCCGACCTTCTGCGGACGCACCAGCCTGCTCTCACAGATCGGCGACGTCCTGTCCCGTACCCGGCAGGGCCGGGGCGAGAGCGTCTTCCTGCGCGGTGAGAGCGGCGCCGGTCGATCCCGGTTGCTCGCTGAAGTGGGGCGTCTCGCCCGTACCGACATGGTCGTGCTCCGCGGCCGGGCCAGCGGGATCACCCCGACCACACCCTTCCGGCCGCTCGCTGAGGCGCTTCTCCAGTACACCCGCTCGGCCGGGGCACACGCCGCGGACGCGCTCGGGCCGTACCGCCTGGTCCTCGGCCGGCTCATCCCGGAGTGGCGCGACCCAGCCGTCGGCCCGGAGGAACAGTCGCTCATCGTCCTCGCCGAAGGCGTCCTGCGGCTGCTCTCGCTGGCCGGCCGGGACCGCGGCTGCCTGCTGCTGCTCGACGACCTGCACGACGCCGACGCCGAGACCCTGACCATCGTCGACTACCTTGCCGACAATCTGCCCGACCAGCCGGTCACCATGGTCGCCGCGCTGCTCGACCAGGAGTGCACAGCACTCGACGTGGCCCGGTCGGCCGCCCAACGGGGGGTGGCCGACCTGCTCTGGCTGCCCCGCCTGAACAGCGACGAGCTGCGCGAATTCGTCGGCGCCCGGCTGGACTGCCCGGCCGCCCGGGTCGGTGACGACCTGTTCGAGCTGGTCTGGCAGCCCAGCGCCGGCAACCCGGCCCTCGCCGGCGAACTGCTGGACGGCCTGGTCGACACCGGTCACCTGATCAGCGGGCCGGACGGCTGGCAGCTGACCGGCCGCCCGCAGGCAGCGGTCCCCGGATCACTGTCCCGGCGGCTGGCCCGCCGCCTGGAGAACAGCCGGCCCGAGCTGCGCCGGTTGCTGCCCGCGGCCGCCGTCTTCGGCGAGCGGTTCCCGCTCGCCGCGCTGCCGGCCATGACCGGCCTCAGCGAACCCGACCTCACCACCCTGCTGCACCACGGCCTGGCCACCGAGCTGATCAAACCGATCGCCGACACCCCCGGGTGGTACGCGTTCCGCCATCCGGTCACCGCCGAGGCCCTGCTCGAGTCCCGCCCCGCCGGCCACACCGCCGACCTGGCCCGGCAGGCCGCCGACACGATCGAGAAACTGCACCCCGAACTGCCCGGCCCGCTCTGCCAGCTGGCCGCCCGGTTACGCCGGCAGGCAGGCGACCACGACGCGGCCGGCCGGCACCTGATCGAGGCCGCCTCCCGGGCCCTCGCCGACGGCGCCGCCGCCTCCGCCGTCGACCTGCTCGAACAGGCCACCGTCCGGAGCGGCGACCCGGCCCTGCGCGCCGACGCCGGCGAACGGCTGGTGCAGGCGCTGGTCGAGGCCGGGCGGATCGACCGGGCCCTGCAGATGATGCCGGAACTCGACGGGCTCGGCGGCGGCCTCAGCCGGCAGCGGCTCGCGGTCCTGCACACCCGGCTGGCCTGGGCCGCGGTCTTCGCCGCCCGCACCACCGACGGGCTGGCCCAGGTCGCCGAGGCCCGCCGGCAGCTCGGCGGCGAGGCCACCCCGGCCGAGACCGCGGCCATCGACGTGGTCGCCGCCCACCTGATCATCGAGCTGCCCGGCCCGGAACAGGTCGGCAAAGCCGAACGGCTGGCCCGGCAGGCGGCCGCCGTCGCCGAACGCCACGACCTGCCGGTGGTGGCCTGCCAGGCCTGGCAGCTGCTCGGCATGCTGGTCCGCCAGCGCAGCACCGACGAGGCGACCGCCTGCCTGGAACACTCCCGGGAACTGGCGGTACGGCACGGGCTGCGACTGTGGGAGGTGCACGCGCTGGTCCGGCTCGGCAACGACGACGCCGCCCGGGACGGCAGCCTGCGCCGGCTGCGCCAGGTCCGCCGGGACGCCTGGTCGATCGGCGCGGTCACCGCCGCCCACCAGGCTGAGGCGAGCATCGCGCTCCAGGTCGCCCTCCAGGGCGGATACGCCGAAGCCGAGGAGATCGTCGCGCAGACCCTGCCGGCCACCACCCGGCTGGAGATGGTCGAGACCGCCGGGCACCTGTGGCAGACCAGCGCCATCGTCGCCGCCCACCAGGGGCAGCGCCGGGAGATGGAGAACCGGCTGGCCGAGCTGCGCCGCTACCGGGCCGACGCGCCGGTCGACGCCAAGGTGTTCGGCCTGGCCCGGGTGTTCTGCTCGCTGCTCGAGGAGGACCGGCCCCGCGCCGCCGCCGAGATGAGCGACGCGCTGCTGGCCGACGGCGGCAACCCGGCGCTGTCCCCGATCAACGGCCGGGCCGGGCTCGACCTGCTGCTCCGGGCGGTCGCCGGTGACCTCGACGATCCGGCCGCCCTGGACGACGGCTCGGACGGGGTGCGGCGGCTGCGCTGGAACCGGCAGTTCGCCGAGATGGCCCGCGCCGTGCTGCTCGGCCGGTCCGGTGATCCGGCCGGCGCGACGGTCGCGGCGGAGAGTTCCATCCACGCCGCCGAACCGTATCCGCTCGCCGGGCATCTCACGCTGCGGCTCGCGTCGGAGGCGGCGCTGACCGACGGCTGGGGTGATCCGGTCAGCTGGCTGCGCCGGGCCGAGGAGCACTTCCACGAGGCCGAACACACCGTGGTGGCCCGGGCCTGCCGGTCGCTGCTGCGGCAGGCCGGGGTCACGGTCGGCCAGCGGCGCGACGGGGTGGACAACATTCCGGCGGCGCTGCGGGCCCGGGGCGTCACGGTCCGCGAGTACGAGGTGCTCGACCTGATCGCGGCGCGCCTCGGCAACCAGGAGATCGCCAGCCGCCTGCACCTGTCCCCACGAACCGTCGAAAAGCACGTGGCACGGCTGATGGCGAAGACCGACCGCCCGGACCGGGCCGCGTTACGAGACCTGGCCCGCACCCTCCGCGGGTAGAATCTGGTCTGTCTAGACAGAGGCTGGAGGTCGGCATGCATTGGCAGGTGCAAGAGGCTAAGCAGCGGTTCAGTGAGGTGCTCCGCGGGGCTGAGGCGGGTGAGCCGCAGATCGTCACCAAGCACGGTGAAGAGGTGGCGGTCGTCATCGACATCGCGGAGTACCGACGGCTTCGTGGCGAGCAGGTCAGCCTCATGGAGTACCTGCGTGCCGACCCCATCGACGACATGGACCTCGACGCCGAGATCGACCGGCCACGGGAGCAGCCCCGCGACATCGACCTGGCCGGTTGACCTTGGCGTTCCTGCTCGACACGAATGTGGTCTCCGAACTCCGCAAGAAGAACCCGCACTCGCGGGTCGCGGAGTGGCACGCCGATCACTCCCAGGCCGTCGTCTACCTCAGCACCCTGGTGGTGGGTGAGGTCCGGCGCGGCATCGACAGGCTCCGGCCGCGCGATCCGGGTCAGGCGGACATCCTGGAGAGTTGGCTGACCGGGCTGACGGCCACCTACCAGGGACGCCTGCTGCCGGTCACGGCCCCGATCGCCGAGGAATGGGGCCGGATGAGTGCCATGACGCCGGCACCACCGATCATCGACGGCCTGATGGCCGCCACGGCACGTGTCCACGACCTGACTCTCGTCACCCGCAACATCGCCGACGTGGCGCACACCGGTGTTCGGCTGATCAACCCGTTCGACTGAGCCGGGATCACCAGCCGCGGGCGCGCCACTCGGTGAGGGACGGGCGCTCGGCGCCGAGTGTCGAGTCCTTGCCGTGGCCCGGGTAGAACCACGTCCCGTCGCCGAACCGGCCGAACACCTTGGCCTCCAGATCGTCCATGATCTGCGCGTGGTCCTCGAGGTTGGTGGTCCGCCCGTGCCCGCCCGGGAACAGGCTGTCGCCGGTGAACAGGTGCTCACCCCGGTACGACAGCACGATCGAACCCGGCGTGTGCCCGGCCACGTGGATCACGTCGAGCACGTGCCCGCCGACCTCGACGGTGTCGCCGTCACGCAGCGACCTGGTCACGACCGGGATCTCCGCCGCGTCGTCGGTGTGGGCCAGTGACGACGCCCCGGTGACCTTCACCACCTCGGCCAGCGCCTGCCAGTGGTCGCCGTGCCGGTGGGTGGTCACCACCGTGTGCAGCCCGGCCGGGCCGATCAGGTCGAGCAGGGTGCCGGCGTCGTTCGCGGCGTCCACCAGGAGCTGTTCGCCACCCGCGCTGAGCAGGTAGGCGTTGTTGTCCATCGGGCCGACCGACACCTTGGTCAGGGTCAGGCCGCCACCCAGATCGCGAACCGCCGGCTCGCCGCCACGGACGACGTCACCTGTGTAGTCAGTGCTCACCCCGCCGACCCTATCCGGGCGCGGCGGAAATCGCTTTCGCGCGTGGTGACCACGGTCGTACCGTCGGTGCCAGACGCGACGATCAACCCGCGGAGGAGGTGAGGACCGTGCCGTTCACCGTTTGCCGCGTCCCTTCACCCGGGGGCTCCGCCCTCTCGAGACCGTAAAGGGTTCCCATGTCGTACCACCTGTCCCAGCTCGGCTGGGACGAACACTTCGCCTCCCTGTACCGCCGTTTCGACCGCGCCGACGCGTCGCCGGGGCGGGTGTTGCGCACCGACCGGGGCGTCTGCACCGTGCTCACCACCGACGGCGTGACCCGGGCCACGCTGGGTGGTTCGGTCCTGATCGACATCGCCCGCGATCCCGCTCTGATGCCGTGTTCCGGTGACTGGGTGGTGCTACGGCGGTGGCCGGATCGGCGTACCACCCTCGAACTGGTTCTTCCCAGACGGACCACCCTGATCCGCCGCACCGCCGACAAGGACGCCTCGGGCCAGGTGCTGGCGGCCAACATGAACACGGTCGCCGTCGTCGAGCCGATCCATCCGGAGCCGGACGACGCCCGGGTCGAGCGTCTGCTCGCCCTGGCCTGGGAGTCGGGCGCCGATCCGCTGCTGGTTCTGACGAAGTCGGACACCACCCGTGACCCGTCGGCGATCGCCCGGCAGATCGCCGGACTCGCGCCGGGGGTTCCGGTGCTGCCGGTGAGCGTCCAGCGTGGCGCCGGGCTCGCCGAGCTGCGCGCCCATGTCGGCCCGGGTCGCACGCTGGCCCTGCTGGGCCGGTCCGGCGCGGGCAAGTCGACTCTCGCGAACGCGCTGGCCGGCGCCACGGTGATGCCGGTGCAGGCGATCCGGGACGCCGACGGCAAAGGCCGGCACACCACGGCGTACCGAAATCTGGTCGTGCTGCCGGACGGCGGCGCGGTGATCGACACGCCTGGCATCCGGGGGGTCGGTCTGCTGGACACCGAAGGTGGCCTGGAACGTGCCTTCGCCGATGTGATCGACCTGGCCGGCCACTGCCGCTTCGACGACTGCCGCCACGAGACCGAACCGGGTTGCGCGGTGCAGTCCGCCCTGGCCGACGGTTCGCTCCCGCCGCGGCGCCTGGCCAGCTGGCGCAAACTCCGCCGCGAGGTCGAGGTGGAGAGCGGCAGGCGATCCGCGAGGCTGGCCCGTCCTCGCCGGATCCCCGCGCCGCCGAGTCCGCGTCGTTTATAAACCCCGATTCGGTACGGCTACGCAGAGTTCCGTGGCTGTCCGGGCGCAGGTGGCTGCCTGCTCCCGGCGGCCAGGCGGCCGCCGGGCTGTTGCGTGGCCGGTCCGGCCGGCGACCACCGCTGTCTCAGCGCCCGTGCGGCAGCGGTGGTCGCCGGTTGTTCACGGGAGCGGAACCCGGCGGCGATGTGAGTGGCGAGCGTCGTTCTGGCAGAATGCGCCCGGTGCGTGCGGCGGATGAGATGACCGACAGTCAGGCGGCCGAGATCGCGGAGGACGTCGAGGAGACGACTCCGGAGACTCCCAGGAAACGGTGGCTGTGGGCCGAGACCGGCCTGTTGCTGGGCTTCCTCGCCATGGGCGTGCTCGTGATGATCAAGCTGTGGATGGACCCGAACGGCCGGGTGCTCCAGGGCAACGACTCCGACCACGGCATCTTCCTGTTCATGCTGGCGCACGCGGAGCGGGTGGTCTTCGACGGCGGGCCGCTGTTCTTCGAGGACCGGTTCAACGTCCCGTACGGCGTGAACATGATGGCGAACACGTCGATCCTGGCGCTGTCGCTGCCCCTGGCGCCGGTCACGCATTTCTTCGGCGGCGGCGTGACGGTCGTGCTGCTGATGACGCTCGGCCTGGCCGGGACCGCCGCGGCCTGGTACTGGGTGCTGTCGCGGCCGCTGGGCCGCAGCCGGGTCGCCGCCGCGATCGGCGCCGCCTTCGCCGGTCTCGGCCCGGCCATGGTGTCGCACGCGAACGGCCACGTGAACTTCGTCAACAACTACCTGCTGCCGTTCATCGTGTGGCAGGTGCTGCGGCTGCGTGAGCCGGGCCGGGCCTGGCGCAGCGGGGTGATCCTCGGCCTGCTGATCGTCGTGCAGATCTTCATCAACGAGGAGGCGCTGCTCTTCGTGGCGCTGACGCTCGGCATCTTCGCGGTCAGCTACGCGATCATGGAACGGGCCGAGGCGAAGCGGGTGTGGAAGCGGTTCGTCGGCGGGCTCGCGGTGGCCGCGCTCACCTCGGGCGTGCTGGCCGCGTACCCGCTGTGGCGCCAGTTCTTCGGCAAGGGCACCTACCACGGGCAGCCGTTCGACCCGTCCAAGTACGTCATGGACCTGGTGTCGCCGGGCGCCTTCGCCCGGAACTCGCTGTTCGGCATCGGCGCGATCACCCGCCGGCTGAGTGTGAGCGCGACCGAGGACAACACGTTCTGGGGCCCGTTCGGCCTCGTGATGATCATCGTGTCGATCGTGATCCTGTGGCGGAACTCGGCGATGCGGGCCACCGCGATCGCCGGCATGGTGCTGCTGGTGATGTCGTTCGGCCCCAAGCTCCAGGTGGCCGGGTTCCGGACCGACGTGCCGCTGCCGTTCGCGCTGATCAAGCACGTCCCGGTGATCGACCTGGTGAGCGTCAGCCGGTTCGCGATGGTGCCGTCGATGGTCGCCGGCGTGCTGCTGGCCTTCGCCTACGACCGGATCCGGGAGTACCCGGAGAAGACCCGCCGGCGGTTCAGGATCGGCCTGGTGCTGGCCCTGGTGCCGCTGATCCCACGGCCGCTGCCGGTGTTCGAGGGCACGCCGATGCCCGAGTTCATCACCGCCGGCCTCTACAAGCAGTACGTGCCGGAGGGCCGCACCCTGATCACCGTCCCGATGCCGGAGGTCACCACCGGCCGGACCGGGCAGCGCTGGGCCAACCTCAACAACCTGGATTACGCCACGCCACGTGGGTACTTCATGGGCCCGGCCGAGCCGCCGCACAACAACACCGGCTCGTGGTCGGCGCCGTCCCGCTACACCTCGTGGATGTTCAAGAACGTCGGCCGGACGGGCGAGGTGCCGCAGATCACCCCGTGGCGCCGGGAGCAGGTCGACGCCGACATGAAGTACTGGAAGGCCGCCGTCCTGGTGCTGGTGCCGGACGAGAAGCACAGCGCCGCGCTGCGAACCCTTCTGGTCGAGCTGTACGGGCAGCCGGAGCTGGTGGGCGGCGCCGAGATCTGGAGAGTTAACTCGTAGGAGTGAGCGGGCCGGTGCGGGAAATTGTCATACCCCGTGGCTAGAGTGTCTGCTCGACTCATACACCTGTACGGGTGTGATCCTGAAAAGCGGAAAGGCTGGCCGTGGCCGACCGACTGACAATCCGTGGCGCTCGCGAGCACAACCTGCGTGACGTCAATCTCGACCTGCCCCGTGACGCCATGATCGTCTTCACCGGGCTCTCCGGTTCGGGCAAGTCCAGCCTCGCCTTCGACACGATCTTCGCCGAGGGGCAGCGGCGCTACGTGGAGTCGCTGTCCTCGTATGCGCGGCAGTTCCTCGGCCAGATGGACAAGCCCGACGTCGACTTCATCGAGGGCCTGTCCCCGGCGGTGTCGATCGACCAGAAGTCGACGAACCGCAACCCGCGCTCGACCGTCGGCACGATCACCGAGGTGTATGACTACCTGCGCCTCCTCTTCGCCCGGACCGGCATCCCGCACTGCCCGGTCTGCAAGGAGCGGATCAGCAAGCAGACCCCGCAGCAGATCGTCGACCGGGTGCTGGCCATGGAGGAGGGCACCCGTTTCATGGTGCTGGCCCCGGTGATCCGCGGCCGCAAGGGGGAGTATGTCGATCTCTTCGCCGAGCTGCAGGCCAAGGGTTACGCGCGGGCCCGGGTCAACGGCGTGGTGCACCCGCTCACCGAGCCGCCGAAGCTGAAGAAGCAGGAGAAGCACACCATCGAGGTGGTGATCGACCGCCTCAGCGTGAAGGCCTCGTCGAAGCAGCGCCTGACCGACTCGGTCGAGGCCGCGCTCGGGCTGGCCGGCGGCATCGTCCTGCTCGACTTCGTCGACCTGCCGGAGGACGACCCGGAGCGGGAGCGCCGCTTCTCCGAGCACCTGGCCTGCCCCAACGACCACCCCCTGGCGATCGAGGACCTGGAGCCCCGGGTCTTCTCCTTCAACGCGCCGTACGGCGCGTGTCCCGAGTGCTCCGGCCTCGGCACGAAGAAGGAGGTCGACCCGGAGCTGCTCATCCCCGACGAGGAGAAGAGCCTGCGGGAGGGCGCGATCCAGCCGTGGGCCGGCGGCACCACCCAGGAGTACTTCCTGCGCCTGCTGGAGGCCTTGGCCAGCGCCGAGGGCTTCACCCTGGACCAGCCGTGGCGGTCGCTGCCGACCCGCGCCCAGAAACTGATCATGTTCGGCGCCGAGGACCAGGTCCACGTGCGCTACCGGAACAAGTACGGCCGGGAGCGCTCGTACTACACCGGTTTCGAGGGCGTGGTGCAGTGGATCGAGCGGCGGCACACCGACACCGAGAGCGACTGGTCGCGCGAGAAGTACGAGGGGTACATGCGCGACGTGCCCTGCTCGGTCTGTGGCGGCGCCCGGCTCAAGCCCGAGGTGCTCGCGGTCACGCTGGCCGGCAAGAACATCGCCGAGATCTGCAACCTGTCCGTCGGTGACTGCGCCGATCTGCTCGCCTCGTTCGAACTCGACGAGCGGCAGAAGATGATCGCCGAGCGGGTGCTCAAGGAGATCAACGCCCGGCTGCGCTTCCTGGTCGACGTCGGGCTGGACTACCTCTCCCTGGACCGTGGCGCCGGCACCCTGTCCGGCGGCGAGGCGCAGCGCATCCGGCTCGCCACCCAGATCGGCTCGGGCCTGGCCGGCGTGCTCTACGTGCTGGACGAGCCGTCGATCGGCCTGCACCAGCGGGACAACCACCGGCTGATCGAGACCCTGAAACGGCTGCGCGACCTGGGCAACACGCTGATCGTGGTGGAGCACGACGAGGACACCATCCGGACCGCGGACTGGGTCGTCGACATCGGCCCCGGCGCCGGCGAGCACGGTGGCCACATCGTGCACAGCGGCTCGGTGGAGGGTCTGCTGGCGAACGAGGAGTCCCCGACCGGCTCCTACCTGTCCGGCCGGAAGTCGATCCCGCTGCCGGCCACCCGCCGCCCGCAGACCGCCGGCCGCGAGGTGGTGGTGCACGGCGCCCGCGAGCACAACCTGCGCAACCTGACCGTGCCGTTCCCGCTGGGCCAGTTCATCGCGGTCACCGGAGTCTCCGGTTCGGGCAAGTCGACACTGGTCAACGACATCCTGCACACGGTGATGGCGAACCAGATCAACGGCGCCCGGCAGGTGCCCGGCCGGCACACCCGGGTGACCGGGCTGGAGCACGTGGACAAGGTCGTCGGGGTGGACCAGTCGCCGATCGGGCGTACCCCGCGGTCCAACCCGGCCACCTACACGGGTGTCTTCGACCACATCCGCAAGCTGTTCGCCGAGACGACCGAGGCCAAGGTCCGGGGCTATGGTCCGGGCCGGTTCTCGTTCAACGTCAAGGGCGGCCGCTGCGAGAACTGCTCGGGCGACGGCACCATCAAGATCGAGATGAACTTCCTGCCGGACGTCTATGTCCCGTGCGAGGTGTGCAAGGGGGCCCGGTACAACCGGGAGACCCTGGAGGTGCACTACAAGGGCAAGACCATCTCGGAGATCCTGAACATGCCGATCGAGGAGGCCGCCGACTTCTTCTCGGCCCTGCCGTCGATCCACCGGCACCTGCGCACCCTGGTCGAGGTCGGCCTCGGCTACGTGCGGCTGGGCCAGCCCGCGACGACCCTGTCCGGTGGTGAGGCGCAGCGGGTCAAGCTCGCCTCCGAGCTCCAGAAACGCTCGACCGGGCGGACCGTCTACGTGCTCGACGAGCCGACCACCGGCCTGCACTTCGAAGACATCCGCAAGCTTCTGCTGGTGCTGAACGGCCTGGTCGACAAGGGCAACACGGTGATCACGATCGAGCACAACCTCGACGTGATCAAGTCGGCCGACTGGCTGATCGACATGGGCCCGGAGGGCGGCAGCAAGGGCGGCCTGGTGCTGGCCACCGGCCGGCCCGAGGAGCTGGCCGAGGTGGCCGAGAGCCACACCGGCCAGTTCCTGCGGCACATGCTGGGCCTGTCCGGGGCGGGCGGCGGGTCGAAGGACGCGGTCGGCCGGGCCGCGAAGGCCAACGGAACCCGGGTCACCAGGTCGCGTGCCAAGGCCCCGGCCTGATTTAGAAGATTCTTAGACGACTCTCAGCAACGGCACCCGGTTGGTCTCCTAAGGTCAGCCGGGTGTCCCGCTGTTCGGCGCACTCCGGCAAATGGGTCGGCCGAACACGGAGGAAGCGGGAGAAACCTCGCTCGGCATGTTTGAACTGATCGTGGGCCCCGATCCGTATTCCGGAGCGACTCCGCGTGACATTGGCGGCAGAAGACAGGTAGTGGAGGGCGACAAAGATGACTGACGTGCAGCCGAGGACCGACGCCGAGATCCAGCAGGACCGTACGGGCTCCACCTCGACACGACGCGTCGTCCTGATGGGCGCCGGCGGCATCGGCGTGGCTGCCGCCCTGGCGGCCTGCGGCACGGACTCCAGCGGCACCAACCCGAACGGCACCGACTTCAACAAGGACCCGGTCCCGGCCGGCAGCAAGGGCACCGAGGGTGGCAGCACCGGGGGCGGCAGCAACGCCGCCGGCGGCACCGTCCTGGTCGCCGCGTCCGAGGTGGCGGTGGGCGGCGGGGTGATCCTCGACGACCTGGTCGTCACGCAGCCCGAGGAGGGCACCTTCAAGGCGTTCAGCAAGATCTGCACGCACCAGGGCTGCCCGGTCAGCAAGATCGAGGGCGGCCAGATCAAGTGCCTGTGCCACGCCAGTGACTTCGACATCGCGACCGGTGCGGTGACCAAGGGCCCGGCGAAGGCCGCGCTCGCCGAGACCGCGGTGACGCTGGACGGCGACAACATCGTCACCGCCTGATCGGACCGCAGGCCCGGGCCGTGGCGGCGGCACCGGGCCTGCGGCCGGGCAATTCTGTCAGTCCCACACACTAGTGTTGGGGTTGTGCCAGACCCGTCCACCTATCGTCCGGCTCCCGGTACCATCCCCGATGCCCCGGGCGTCTACCGCTTCCGTGACCCGGCCGGCCGGGTGATCTATGTCGGCAAGGCGAAAAGCCTGCGTAACCGGCTCAACTCCTACTTCGCCGACGTCTGGTCGCTGCACGCGCGCACCCAGCAGATGGTCACCACAGCCGGCAGTGTGGACTGGGTCACAGTCGGCACCGAGGTCGAGGCGCTCCAGCTGGAGTTCTCCTGGATCAAGGAGTTCGACCCCCGCTTCAACGTGAAATACCGCGACGACAAGTCGTATCCGTTCCTCGCCGTCACCCTCGACGAGGACTTCCCCCGGCTCCAGGTGATGCGCGGCGCCAAGCGCAAGGGCGTCCGCTACTTCGGCCCCTACTCGCACGCCTGGGCCATCCGCGAGACCCTCGACCTGCTGCTGCGGGTCTTCCCGGCGCGCACCTGCTCGGCCGGCGTCTTCAAGCGGGCCCACCAGATCGGACGGCCCTGCCTGCTCGGTGACATCGGCAAGTGCTCGGCCCCGTGCGTCGGCCGGGTCAGCCAGGAGGAGCACCGCGAGATCGTCGACGACTTCTGCGACTTCATGGCCGGGCGCACCGACCAGTTCCTCAAGCGGGTCGAGCGGGAGATGCTCCAGGCCTCCGAGGAGCTGGAGTTCGAGCTCGCCGCCCGGCTCCGCGACGACCTGATGGCCCTGCGCCGGGCTCTGGAGAAACAGACCGTCGTGCTCGGCGACGGCACCGACGCCGACATCGTGGCCTTCGCCGAGGACCCGCTGGAAGCGGCCGTCCAGGTGTTCCACGTGCGTGGCGGCCGGGTCCGTGGCCAGCGCGGCTGGGTGGTGGAGAAAGTGGAGGAGCTGACCACCGGCGACCTGGTCCACCACTTCTGCACCCAGATGTATGGCGAGGAGCACGGCGAGAACGATGTGCCCCGCGAGCTGCTGGTGCCGGAGCTGCCCGACGACGCCGAGGCGCTGAACGACTGGCTCTCCGGGCATCGCGGCAGCCGGGTCAGCCTGCGGGTGCCGCAGCGCGGCGACAAGAAGTCGCTGATGGAGACGGTCGCGCGCAACGCCGCCGAGGTGCTCCAGCGGCACAAGCTGCGCCGGGCCGGCGACCTCACCACCCGCAGCAAGGCGCTCGAGGAGATCGCCGAGGCGCTCGGCATGGAGGGTGTGCCGCTGCGCATCGAGTGTTTCGACGTCTCGCAGATCCAGGCCACCGATGTGGTCGCCTCGATGGTGGTCTTCGAGGACGGGCTGGAGCGCAAGAGTGAGTACCGCCGCTTCATCGTCCGCGGCAACCCGGACGGCAGCGGCATGGACGATCTGTCCGCGATGAGCGAGGTGATGCGCCGGCGGTTCGCCCGCTACAAGGCGCTGGCCCAGCCGGAGGAGCCGGCCGCCGCGGATTCGGCCGCCGAGGATTCGGCCGCCGAGGAGCCGGCCGCCGCGGGGGAGCTGCCGGGCATCGATCCGCTGACCGGCAAGGCGCGCCGGTTCGCGTACCCTCCGCAGCTGATCGTGGTCGACGGCGGCCAGCCGCAGGTCAACGCGGTCGCCGCGGTCCTGGCCGAGATGGGTGTCACCGATGTGGCGCTGTGCGGTCTCGCCAAGCGGCTGGAGGAGGTGTGGCTGCCGGCCGACGACTTCCCGGTCATCCTTCCGCGCACGTCGGAGGCGCTCTACCTGCTCCAGCGGGTGCGTGACGAGGCACACCGGTTCGCCATCACCTTCCACCGGCAGCGCCGTTCGAAACGGATGACCGAGTCCGCGCTGGACGAGGTGGCCGGCCTGGGCGAGGTGCGCCGCAAGGCTCTGCTGCGCCACTTCGGCTCGCTGAAACGGCTCGCCGACGCCACGCCGGAGGAGATCGCCGAGGTTCCCGGCATCGGTCTGAAGACGGCGGAATCGGTCCTGGCCGCGCTGCGTTCACCCGAGACGGGGAAGACCGCGGGGCGGTGAGCCGTGTCGGCCTACCATGTTGTGTCCGCCGAATCAGCGCGGGCGTGATGACGCAGGAGGCGTGGTGACCGAAGCGATGCCGGATCTCGGGCCCGACGAGGTGGTGGAGCCCGACGAGGCGGGGACCGACCTGGTGGTGGTGACCGGGCTGTCCGGCGGTGGCCGCAGCACGGTGGCGCGTGCGCTGGAGAATGTCGGCTTCTACGTGGTCGACAACCTGCCGCAGGCCCTGATGCTGGAGATGGCGGAGCTGGCCTTCGCGGCCGGGGGCGCCGCCCGGCGTACCGCCATGGTCCTTGATGTGCGCAGCCGGGCCTTCTCCACCGACCTGGCCGGTGCGGTCCGCGCTCTGAAGGAGCGCGGTTTCTCGCCGCGGGTGGTGTTCGTGGACGCCGACGACGAGGTGCTGATCCGGCGCTTCGAGTCGGTGCGGCGCTCGCACCCGCTGCAGGGTGACGGGCGGCTGGCCGACGGCATCGCCGCCGAGCGCAAGCTGCTGGCCGAGGCCCGCGAGCAGTCCGACGTGATCATCGACACCAGCCACCTGAACGTGAATCAGCTGCGCCGCCGGGTCGAGGAGCTGTTCGGCGGGGAGGACTCGCGCCGGCTGCGGATCACCGTGCTCTCCTTCGGTTTCAAGTACGGCCTGCCGCCGGACGCCGACTACGTGCTGGACGCCCGTTTCCTGCCCAACCCGTTCTGGGTGCCGGAGCTGCGGGAGCACACCGGCCTGGAGGAGGGCGTGAGCAGCTACGTCCTGGGCCAGGAGGGCGCGACCGATTTCGTCGCCACCTACGCCGGCCTGATCGCGGCGACCGCCCCCGGTTTCGAGCGGGAGGGCAAGCGCTACCTGACGGTGGCGATCGGGTGCACCGGCGGCAAGCACCGCAGTGTCGCGATCGCCGAGGAGCTCACCTCGCGGCTGTCCGGTATGCGGCTGTCCGCCCACACCTCGCACCGCGACCTGGGGCGCGAGTGACGGCGATCCGGGTGGTCGCCTTCGGCGGCGGACACGGTCTGGGCGCCTCGCTGCGGGCGCTGCGGCACAGCGCGCGTGATCTCGACCTGGAGATCACCGCGATCGTCACGGTCGGCGACGACGGCGGGTCCAGCGGCCGGCTGCGGGTCGAGCGGGACGCGCTGCTGCCACCGGGCGACCTGCGGCAGGCGCTCGCCGCGCTGGCCGACGACCATCCCACCCACCGGCTCACCGCGAGCCTCATGCAGCACCGGTTCGCCGCGATGTCGATGGCGCTTCCGGAGCACGCCACCGTGGGCCGGGGCCCGCGGATCGAGCGGCGCGCCGACCGCAGCCAGGACACCCTGGCCGGGCACGCAGTCGGCAACCTGCTGCTGCTCGGCCTGATCGAGATGCTCGGCGACCCGGTGGCCGCCCTGGACCACGCCGCCGAGATGGTCGGCGCGCGGGGCCGGGTGCTGCCGATGGCCCGGCACGCGGTCGGCATAGAGGCCGACGTGGTGGCCGCCGACGGCAGCCGGGTGACCCTCTCCGGCCAGCACTCGGTGGCGGTCGCCGACGGGCGGGTGGCCTCGTTGCGGCTGGTCCCGGCCGACCCGCCGGCCTGCCCGGAGGCGATCGAGGCGGTGCGGTCGGCCGACTGGCTGATCTTCGGGCCGGGCAGCTGGTACACGAGTGTGCTGCCGCACCTGCTGGTCCCGGAGCTGGCCGCGGCGATCGTCGCGAGCCCGGCGCGCCGGCTGGTCACCCTCAATCTCAGCCCCGACCGGGAGACGGCCGGGCTGTCCACCGCAGATCATCTGGCGGCCCTGCACTGGTACCTTCCACAGCTCCGGGTCGACACGGTTCTCGCCGACGCGAAGTGGGTCGGCGAGCCGGAACCGGTCCGGGCGGCAGCTCACGATCTGGGCGCGGAACTCGTTCTGGTGCCCGTGGCCGTTGCGGACGGCAGCCCACGGCATGATCCTGAGTCATTGGGCGCCGCCCTGGTGCCAGTATTGGGCGCCACTCGTTGATTACTGACGTAGTGCGGCACACTTTGTTCAAGATCCGGCGCATGAGGTGACAACACGATGGCGATGACGGCAGCGGTCAAGGACGAGCTGAGCCGGGTCGACGTGCCCAAGCCCTGCTGCCGGCGGGCGGAGATGGCGGCGCTGCTGCGCTTCGCCGGTGGGCTGCACATCGTCTCCGGCCGGGTGGTCGTCGAGGCGGAGCTGGACACCGGCGCGGTGGCCCGGCGGCTGCGGCGGGAGATCGCCGACGTCTACGGCTACCCGAGCGAGGTGCACGTGCTGGCCTCCGGCGGGCTGCGCAAGGGCAGCCACTACATCGTCCGGATCGTCAAGGACGGCGAGGTGCTGGCCCGCCAGACCGGTCTGCTCGACGTGCGTGGCCGTCCGGTCCGCGGCCTGCCGCAGCATGTGGTGAGCGGCAACGTGTGCTGCTCGGTGGCGGCGTGGCGGGGCGCGTTCATGGCGCACGGCTCGCTGACCGAGCCGGGCCGCTCCAGCGCGCTGGAGATCACCTGCCCGGGTCCGGAGGCGGCGCTCGCGCTGCGTGGCGCGGCGCGGCGGATCGGCATCACCGCGAAGGACCGCGAGGTGCGCGGCGTCGACCGGGTGGTGATCAAGGACGGCGACGCGATCGCCGCGCTGCTCACCCGGGTCGGCGCGCATTCCAGCGTCCTGGCCTGGGAGGAGCGGAGGGTACGCCGTGAGGTGCGCGCCACCGCGAACCGGCTGGCCAACTTCGACGACGCCAACCTGCGGCGCTCGGCCCGCGCGGCGGTCGCGGCCGCGGCCCGGGTCACCCGGGCGCTGGAGATCCTCTCCGAGGACGCGCCGAACCATCTGACGTCGGCCGGCCGCCTGCGCCTGGAGCACCGGCAGGCGTCGCTGGAGGAGCTGGGCGCCCTGGCCGACCCGCCGCTGACCAAGGACGCGATCGCCGGCCGGATCCGGCGGCTGCTGGCCCTGGCCGACAAGCGGGCCCGCGACCTCGGCATCCCGGACACCGAGGCGGCCGTGACCCCGGAGATGATGGCCTGCTGACGGGTGATCCCGATCACCTCGATCGGGGGACCTTTGGACCTTATCGGCGGTGGCCACCTGGGCCAGGCTGATGACGTCGCCGGTAACGTCGCTGTGATCCGTTTAGGTAACGTTCAGGTCGCGCCCCGCTGCTCCGCGGGTGTTCGGGCTCGGATAGTGTCACGGGTGACGGCGACGGTGCCGGCAGTCCGGTCGAGCCCCCCGTCATCGCATTTTCTGGGTGCGGCGGCCGGACGCCTCGAGTCGGCCCAATGGTCGGCATGCAGACCCCTCCGCCGGTCGCAGAATCCGGCGGACCGTAAAGAGGAGACCACCTGTGACCATCCGGGTTGGCATCAACGGCTTCGGCCGTATCGGTCGTAACTTCTTCCGGGCGGTTCTCGCCTCCGGCGCTGACATCGAGATCGTCGGCGTGAACGACCTGACCGACAACGCCACGCTGGCTCACCTGCTGAAGTACGACAGCATCCTGGGTCGCCTGGGCCACGAGGTGAAGGCGTCCGCCGACGAGATCAGCGTCGGTGGCAAGTCGTTCAAGGCGTTCGCCGAGCGCGACCCGAACAACCTGCCCTGGGGCGACCTGGGCGCTGACGTCGTCATCGAGTCGACCGGCTTCTTCACCGACGCCACCAAGGCCAAGGCGCACGTCGACAAGGGCGCCAAGAAGGTCATCATCTCGGCTCCGGCCAAGAACGAGGACATCACGATCGTGATGGGTGTGAACGACGGCCTGTACGACGCCGCCAAGCACACCGTCATCTCGAACGCGTCCTGCACCACCAACTGCCTCGCCCCGATGGCGAAGGTTCTGAACGACACGATCGGGATCGAAAAGGGTCTGATGACCACGATCCACGCGTACACCCAGGACCAGAACCTCCAGGACGGCCCGCACAGCGACCTGCGCCGTGCCCGCGCCGCCGCGCTGAACATCGTGCCCACCTCGACCGGCGCCGCCAAGGCCGTCAGCCTGGTGCTGCCGGAGCTCAAGGGCAAGCTGGACGGCTTCGCGCTCCGGGTGCCGATCCCCACCGGCTCGGCCACCGACCTGACCTTCACCGCCGCCCGTGACACCACGGTCGAGGAGGTCAACGCCGCGATCAAGGCCGCCGCCGAGGGCCCGCTCAAGGGCATCCTGGTCTACACCGAGGACGCGATCGTGTCGGCCGACATCGTCACCGACCCGGCCTCCTGCATCTTCGACGCCGGCCTGACCAAGGTCATCGGCGGCAACCAGGTCAAGGTCGTCGGCTGGTACGACAACGAGTGGGGCTACTCGAACCGCCTCGTCGACCTGGTCAAGCTCGTCGGAGCCTGATCTTGAAGACTCTCGACGACCTGCTCGCCGAGGGTGTCTCGGGTCGGCGCGTCTTCGTGCGCGCCGACCTGAACGTCCCCTTCGACAAGAGCAACCCGGGCGTCATCAGCGACGACGGCCGCGCCCGCGCGGTCCTGCCGACGCTGATCGCCCTGCGTGACGCGGGCGCTCGCGTGATCGTGGCGTCCCACCTGGGCCGCCCGAAGGGCGCGCCGGACCCTGCCTTTACGCTGGCGCCGGTCGCCGCCCGTCTGGGTGAGCTGCTCGGCTCGGCCGTGGTCTTCGCTTCCGACACGGTCGGCTCGTCTGCTGCCGAGGCCGTTGAAGCGCTGGCGGACGGCCAGGTCCTGCTGCTGGAGAACCTGCGGTTCAACGAGGGTGAGACCTCGAAGGACGATGCGGTTCGTGGCGCTTTCGCCGATGAATTGGCGAAATTTGCGGATTTCTACGTCGATGATGCTTTCGGCGCGGTGCACCGCAAGCACGCCTCGGTTTACGACGTGCCGGCCCGCCTGCCGCACTACGCCGGTGGTCTCGTCCTCAAGGAGGTCGAGGTCCTCAAGAAGGTGTCGGAGAGCCCGGAGCAGCCCTACGTGGTCGTCCTCGGCGGCTCCAAGGTCTCCGACAAGCTCGCCGTGATCCAGGCGCTGCTGCCCAAGGTGGACAAGCTGCTCGTCGGTGGTGGCATGTGCTTCACCTTCCTCAAGGCCCAGGGCCACGAGGTCGGTAAGTCACTGCTGGAGACCGAGATGATCTCCGTGTGTGCGGATCTGCTGGAGCAGGCTCAGGGCCGGATCGTCCTGCCGGTCGACGTCGTTGCGGCGACCGAGTTCTCCGCCTCCGCCGAGCACGCGGTGTCCGACATTTCAGAGATTCCCGCTGATCGGCTCGGCCTCGACATCGGCCCGAAGTCCACCGAGCTGTTCGCGTCGGCCATCGCGGGCGCGAAGACCGTGTTCTGGAACGGGCCGATGGGCGTGTTCGAGCTGGCGCCGTTCGCCGCGGGCACCCGTGGCGTGGCCGAGGCGATCACCAAGATCGACGGCTTCTCGGTCGTCGGTGGCGGTGACTCCGCGGCCGCCGTGCGCACGCTCGGGCTCGACGAGTCCGCGTTCGGTCACATCTCCACCGGTGGGGGCGCGTCCCTGGAGTACCTCGAAGGCAAGACGCTGCCGGGCGTCGCCGCTCTGGAGAAGTGATGGGTGACGTGACCCGCAAGCCGATCATCGCCGGCAACTGGAAGATGAACCTCAACCACTTCGAGGCGATCCTCCTGGTCCGGAAACTGGCCGCGAGCCTGAACGCCGAGCAGCTGGAGGCCGTCGAGACGGTCGTCCTGCCGCCGTTCACCGATCTGCGCAGCGTCGAGGGCGCGATCAAGGACGACAAGCTCAACATCGGGTACGGCGCGCAGGACGTCTCGAAGTTCGCGTCCGGCGCGTACACCGGTGAGATCTCCGGCGGCATGCTCGCCAAGCTGGGCTGCACCTACGTGGTGGTCGGGCACTCCGAGCGCCGTGAGTACCACAACGAGGACGACTCGACGGTCAACGCGAAGAACAAGGCCGCCTTCGAGGCCGGTCTGGTGCCGATCTTCTGCGTCGGCGAGGGCCTGGAGATCCGTGAGGCCGGCAACCAGGTCGAGCACGTGCTCGCCCAGGTCGACGCCGGTCTCGAAGGGCTCAAGACCGAGCAGCTCAAGCAGATCGTGATCGCCTACGAGCCGGTCTGGGCGATCGGCACCGGCAAGACCGCGACGCCTGAGGACGCCCAGGAGGTCTGCGGCGCGATCCGTGGCCGCCTCGCCGAGAAGTTCGGCGCCGAGGTGGCCGACGTGGTCCGCATCCAGTACGGCGGCTCGGTCAAGGCGAACAACATCGCCCAGATCATGGCCAAGCCGGACGTGGACGGCGCCCTGGTCGGTGGCGCCGCTCTGGACGCCGAGGGCTTCGCTGCCATCGTGCGTTTCCCGGAGCATGTCGGACGCTGACGGTAATTAGCGCGTGCCCGGTCGTATCATGCGGCCGGGCACCCGCTATTGTGGGACCGCTGCTTGCCCTTCGAGAGGAATGAACCCGACGATGCCGATCGCGTTCGCTTACACGTTGATCGTGTTGCTGATCATCACCAGCATTCTGCTGACCCTGCTGATCCTTCTGCACCGCGGCAAGGGCGGCGGCATGTCGAGCATGTTCGGTGGCGGCGTCACGTCCAGCCTGGCCGGTTCCTCGGTGGCGGAGAAGAACCTTGACCGCTACACCGTTCTGGTGGCCATCATCTGGTTCGCCTGCATTGTCGGGCTCGGCTTCTGGCTGAAGGTTCAGCTGGCTTCCTGACAGCGCGCTGTAGTCGTACAATCTGCCGCGCGGCCGGTTTTTCCGGCCGTGCGGTTTTTTGTTCCTGCTGTCCGGTTCGCGCGCCCCTCACGAGTCCCCCGGAACCGGACGGCGACCCTCTGAGAGGCCCCTCGAGACAGGAGTGACGTCCGTGTCCAGTGGCAGCGCTATTCGCGGCAGCCGGATCGGGTCCAGCCCGATGCGACCCGACGAGCGCAGCGAACCCGCACCGCGCAGGCAGGTGACCTACTTCTGCGCGGCCGGTCACGACAGCATCATCTGGTTCGCGGCGGAGGCGGCGAACCCCGACACCTGGGACTGTCCGCGATGCGGGCAGCCGGCCGGTCTGGACCCGTCCAGCCCGCCGGGCCGTGCGCGTACCGAGCCGTACAAGTCGCATCTGGCGTATGTGAAGGAGCGCCGCTCCGACGAGGACGCCGCGGCGATCCTCGCCGAGGCGCTCGCCAAGGTCCGTCAGCGCCGCGGCGAGTGATCAACGGGCGCGCCGGCTGGACAGGGGCAGCCGGCGCGCCCCGGCTCACAGCGGCCCGGTGTCGCGTCCGACGAACCGGGCGCCCGGGTTGGGCACCTGGATGTCGTGGAAACCCAGCCGGCGATAGAACGCGTAGGCGCCGGTGTTCTCCGCCGCCATGCCGAGGTGCACCCGCTCCACACCGGCGGCGCGCAGCCCGTCCAGGAAGGCCGCCATCAGCGCGCGGCCCTGCCCCCGGCCCTGCCACTCGGGCAGCAGATCGATGTGCAGATGGGCCGGATAGCCGGCGAACTCCGGCCGGATCATCTTCTCCGGCGACTCGAACACCGCGGCCAGTTCCCGGTCACGTGGATCGTCGGCCGCGAACGTCCCGGCCTTCGCCGGAATCCACTCCTCCCGGAACCACTTCACGAACGCCTCGGTGTCGGCGGTGCCCAGGATGTAGCCGACCGCCGTGCCGGTCCCGTCGTCGAGCACGTGCGCGTGCTCGGGTTCCCGGGTCACATACGGCACCGCCCAGACGTCGCCGAGCATGCGGTCCGTGGTGTGCCGGCCGCGGGCGTCCCCGCCCGCGGCGGCGGTACGCACGCAGATGTCATAGATCGCGTCGAGGTCGGTGGGCCGGTAGGCGCGAATGGTCGGCTGCATTCTCAACAGCCTAGATCTGTGGCGCGCGTCACTCCGGAACCGCCAACCTTCCGGCCGGCCGCGCGTCTACTCCTGCGACAGCACCCCAACGAGCAGGAGTACCGATGCGAATCTCGACCCGTGGCCTGGCCCTCACCGTCGGCGCCGTGACCGTGCTCGGCATCGCCGGCCTGTCGGCCACCGCGTTCGCCGACGAGGCCACCCCGGCCCCGGTGCCCCCGACCCCGGCGGCGACCAGCCACCAGCCGACCGCCGAGCCGGCCACCCCCGCGCCCTCGAAGCCGGCCCAGGCGACCGCTCCGGCGTCGCCGGTCGCAGAGACGGCGGCCCCGGTTCCGGCGCCGTCGAAGCCGGCCCAGACCGGTCACAAGCCGACCGCCGTGCCGGCCACCCCCGAGGCCTCCCCGGCGGGGAAGCCCGCGGTCACCCCGGGCACCGGGCCCACCGCGACCCCGGCACCGGCCAAGCCGACCGCGACCACGGCGCCGAAACCGGCCGTCACGCCGTCGCGCTCGCGCTGACCCGGAAGGTACCGTTCGTTCCCGCCACACGACCCCCGGGGCGCCCGTGATCTCTGTTCTGCCGTTCCCTTCGCTGCTCGCCTGGCTGCGCGGAGTCTCCGCCGGTGTGCGAGCGGCCGGTCGTGGCGCCCCGGAGACGCCGCCGGCGATCAACGAGCTCTACCACAGCCGGCGGCTCAGCATGGTGCGGCTGGCGGTGCTGATGGTCGACGACCTGCCCACCGCGGAGGACATCGTGCAGGACGTGTTCACCGCCCTGTACCGGCGGCACGGCCCCGACCTGCGCGGGGTGACGGATCCGAACGCGTACCTCATCACCGGGGTGACCAACGCGGCGCGGTCCGCGCTGCGCCGCCGCCGCACCGCCCGGGCCTATCTTCCTCCGCAGCCGGAGAACGTTCCGGCCGCGGAGGACGAGGCGCTGCTCGGGGTCGGTGACCGGGAGATGCTGGGGGCGCTGCGCGGCCTGACCGCCAGGCAGCGCCAGGTCCTGGTTCTTCGTTACTGGTCGGAGCTCTCCGAGGGGGAGATCGCCGACACGCTGCGGGTCTCCCGCGGCACGGTCAAGTCGACGGCGCACCGCGCGCTGTCCATCCTGCGAGCACGAATGGGGGACCGGTGACCGACGATCTGGAACTACGGCTGCGGAGCGCGCTGGTCGCCCGGGCCGGTCAGATCACGCAGGAGCGGCTGCGGTTCGGGGTGCCGCCGACTGTCGCGGCGCCACGCAAACGGCTGCGGCTGTGGCGCTGGCTGCCGTTACCGGCCGGGGTGGCGATCGCAGCGGTGGCGCTGGCCGTGACGCTGGGCCCGGGCGCGCCCGATCCGGCGCCGGTCCAGCCCGCCGATCCGGGGATCACCGCGCCGCAGTCGCCCTCCACCCCGGCCGAGCCGTCGATCAAGACGCCGGTCCCGGCCCGGTCGACCTCGGTCCTGCCGACCGCCCCGTTGACGCCGTCCCGGTCCGGGCAGCCGAAATCGGTCACCGCCGCGCCCGACGAGACCCCTGGCGTCGAAACTGCGGCCCCGCCTGAGGCGACCCCGGCCGCCGGCCCGTCCCGCTGACGCCCACCTGACCACCAGGCGGTTTGTGTGGTGATCTGCGGCGCGGAGCGCACCGCAGATCACCACGCGGGTCACCGCTGGGCCGGAACGTTCGCCGCGGCAGCCTGGTCCAGGAGCCAGAGCGTCTTCTGTACGCCGGTCGCGCTCGCCGCCGGCAGATCCCCGCCGGACAGCACCGTGCCGATCGGGGCGGCCTTGTCCGGTCCCGCGGCGATCAGCCACACCTCGTCGGCGCTCCGGATCGTCGGCACGGTGAGCGTGACCCGGGTGGGCGGCGGCTTCGGGCTGTCGAAGGTGGCCGCGGCCGGGCCGGTCTCCGCCAGCACCGGGTGCCCGGGGAACAGCGACGCCACGTGCCCGTCCTCACCGACGCCGAGCATCAGCACGTCGAACCGGGGCACCGAACCGTCCGGACCGGCCGAGGCGGCCAGCTCGGACGCGTACCGGGCGGCGGCCTTGACCGCGTCCTCGCCGTCCGGGCCGTCGGAGGCCGGCATCGCGTGCACCCGGGCCGGGTCGAGGGGCAGCTTGTCCAGCAGGGCCTCGCGCGCCTGGGTCTCGTTGCGGTCCGGGTCGCCGGACGGCAGGAACCGCTCGTCACCCCACCACAGGTCCACCCGGGACCAGTCGATCGCCGCGGCGGCGGGCAGTTCCCGCACCGAGCGCAGCACCTTCGCCGCGACCCGGCCGCCGGTCAGCACCACACTGGCCGTGCCGTGCACCGCCTGCGCGTCGATGATCTTGATGGCGAGCCGTGCCGCCACCGTGGACGCCAGGATGTCGGCGTCCGGAACCACCACGACCACGGTCTCACTCAATGGGGTCTCTCCCTCAATGTGCGAGGCCGCCCGCCGCAGTGCGACGGACGGCCCCGATGTGTAGGTGTCAGGCAGCGGAACTGGCGATCGCGGCCAGAGCCGGATCCTTCCAGACGTGCACGCGCGCCGGGTTGCGGTGGTCCAGGCCGGACAGACCGGCCATGGCGCCGAGCGCGTCCGCGTAGATCTGGTCGGCGTCGAGCCGGCGCAGCTCCTCGGCCAGCTCGTCACCGACCGGCCGCTTCGGCAGCGGCATGTAACGGTCCTCCTGGCCGGTCCGGCTGAACAGCGCCGTGCCCTCCTCACGGGTGACCCGGACACAGTCGCCGTTCTCGCACTGGAGCTCCACCGAGTGCAGGCGCGGCGCCCGGTCGGTGTGCTCCATCGTCGGCTCGATGCCGAGACGCGACTTGAGCCAGCCCAGCATCAGCCAGGCGGTGGGGTCACGGTCCGGCGCCACGATCTTCGCGCCGATGACCCGGGCCTCGGTGCTGTCGAAGGCGCCGGCCACCAGGGTCCGCCACAGCGTGATCCGAGTCCAGGTGAGGTCGGTGTCACCGGGCGCGTAGTCGATGGCCCGCTGCTTGAGCGCGGCCACCGGGTCGGGCGCCTGCGCGCTGTCGGTGATCCGGCGCTCCGAGACGACACCCAGGAAGTCGTTGGCGATCATGTTCGGCGGCTCCTCGTGCCACCAGGTGACCACCGGGACGTCCGGGGCGAGCAGCGGCATCACGACCGACTCGGCGTGCAGGGCGAGACGGCCGTACATCCGCATGACGACCGCCTCGGCCGGGCCGAGACGCCCGCCCACCACGATCTCCGCGTCCAGCCGGCTGCGGCCCTCCATGTCGGAGCGGACCACGATGAGCAGCCGGCAGGGGTGCGCGGCGGCGGCGATGGTGGCCGCCGCCTCGGCCTCCCGGACCTTCTTCTCCTCGACCACCGCGATCAGCGTCAGGGCCAGGCCCGATGCCACGCCGCCGGCGCTGCGCCGCTCCGCGGCCAGAGCCTTGACGACCTCGTTGCCGGTGGTGTCCCACAGACCGATCATGCCCGCCTCCAGGTACGGCCTTCGCGCGCCAGCATCTCGTCGGAGGCCCGCGGGCCCCACTCGCCGGCCCGGTACGGTTCCGGTTTGTTGCCCGCCCAGGCGGCCTCGAGCGGGTCGATGACCCGCCAGGACTGCTCGATCTCGGCGGCGTCCGGGAAGAGCGTCCGGTCACCGATCAGAACATCCAGGACCAGCCGCTCGTACGCCTCCGGGCTGGACTCGGTGAACGCCTCGCCGTACTGGAAGTCCATCGCGATGTCCCGGACCTCCATCGAGGTGCCGGGCACCTTGGAGCCGAACTTCAGGACCACGCCCTCGTCCGGCTGCACGCGCACGACGAGCTGGTTGTGGCCCAGCATCTCCACGTCGGCCGGGTCGAACGGCAGGTGCGGCGCCCGCTTGAACAGGATCGCGATCTCGGTGACCCGCCGGGGCATCCGCTTGCCGACCCGCACGTAGAACGGGACGCCCGCCCAGCGCCGGTTCTGGATGCCGAGGCGGACCGCGGCATACGTCTCCGTGGTGGACGTGGCCGGGATGTTCGGCTCCTCCAGATACCCGACGGCACGCTCGCCGGCCACCCAGCCGGGAAGGTACTGCCCGCGGACGGAACCGGTGCTGATGTCGGGCGGGAGACTGATCGCCTTGAGGACCTTGAGCTTCTCCGCTCGTACCTCCTGAGGGTCGAAGCTCGTCGGCTCTTCCATGGCGATCATCGCGAGCAGTTGCAGCAGGTGGTTCTGCAGGACGTCACGGGCCGCGCCGGAGGCGTCGTAGAACGCCGCCCGGGTGCCGATGCCGACGTCCTCGGCCATGGTGATCTGCACACTGTCGACGTACTTCGAGTTCCACACCGGCTCGAACAGGCTGTTCGCGAAGCGCAGCGCCATAATGTTCTGCACGGTCTCTTTGCCGAGGTAGTGGTCGATCCGGAAGACGTCCTCCGGGATGAACACGTCGTCGACCAGCTTGTTGAGCTGCACGGCGCTCTGGAAGTCGTGGCCGAACGGCTTCTCCACGACGACCCGGCGCCAGCCGCCGGTCTTCGAGGGATCGGCCATGCCGGTGCGGTTGAGCTGGTTGAGCACCAGCGGGAACGCGGCCGGCGGGATGGAGAAGTAGAAGGCCGCGTTGCCGGCGATGCCGTTGCGCTCCTTCAGCTCGTCCAGCGTGGCCGCGAGTTTGTCGAAGGCGTCGTCGTCGTCGAACGAGCCGGGAATGAAGTGGAATCGCTCGGAGAGGCGCTGCCAGACGTCGTCGCGCCAGGGCGTCCGGGCGCCCTTCTTGGCTGCCGCGTAGGCCAGTGACTCGAAGCTGCCGTCGCCCCAGTCGGCGCGGGCGAAGCCCACCACCACGAAACCGGGGGGAAGCAGACCACGGTTGGCCAGGTCGTACACGGCCGGGATGAGCTTCTTACGGGACAGGTCACCGGTGACCCCGAAGATGACCAGAGCACAGGGCTCCGGGATCCGCGGAAGCCGACGGTCCTGTGCGGTGCGCAGCGGATTACCCACGTTCCCATCCTGCCAGTTCTGGAGGGTGCGGAGCGGCCTGTCCACAGGACAGGCCGCTCCGTCATTCAGCGCTTATGCGGCCTTGAGGGTCTTCGTGACGTTCTCGAGCAGCTCGTTCCAGCTCTGCTCGAACTTCTCCACGCCCTCGTCCTCGAGGACCTTGAACACGTCGGCGAAGTCGATGCCGACCGCGGCGAGGTCGGTGAAGACCTGGTGGGCGTCCGCGAAGTTGCCGGTGACGGTGTCACCGCGGGTGGTGCCGTGGTCCTCGTACGCGAAGATCACCGACTCCGGCATGGTGTTCACCGTGCCGGGCGCGATCAGCTCCTCGACGTAGATGGTGTCGAGGAACTCCGGGTTCTTCGTGCCGGTCGACGCCCAGAGCGGGCGCTGCGGGTGGGCGCCGGCCGAGGCCAGGGCCTTCCAGCGGTCGCCGCCGAACTCCTCGGTGTACGCCTCGTACGCCAGCCGGGCGTTGGCGATCGCCGCCTTGCCCTTGAGGGCCTTCGCCTCGTCCGAGCCGATCTTGTCGAGGCGCTTGTCCACCTCGGTGTCGACGCGCGAGACGAAGAACGACGCGACCGAGCCGATCTTGGACAGGTCGTGGCCGTTCGCCTTCGCCTGCTCCAGGCCGGTCAGGAACGCGTCGATGACCGCCCGGTAGCGCTCGACCGAGAAGATCAGCGTGACGTTGACGCTGATGCCCGCGGCCAGCACCTGGGTGATCGCGGGCAGGCCGGCCTGCGTCGCCGGGATCTTGATGTAGAGGTTGGGCCGGTCGACGAGCCACCACAGGGTCTTCGCCTCGGCGACGGTGGACTCGGTCTCGTGGGCCTTGCGCGGGTCCACCTCGATCGAGATCCGGCCGTCGATGCCGTTGGACGCGTCGTACGCCGGGCGGAACACGTCAGCCGCCCAGCGGACGTCCTTGGCGGTCAGCAGCCGGATCGCCTCCTCGACCGTCACACCCTGGACGGCCAGGTCACGGACCTGCTCGTCGTAGGCGTCGGCGTCGGAGAGCGCCTTCTGGAAGATGCTCGGGTTGGTGGTCACGCCCACGACGTGCTGCTCGGTGCGCAGCTTGTCCAGCGAGCCGCTGGTCAGCCGTACCCGGGAGAGGTCGTCGAGCCACACCGCGACGCCCTGGGCGGACAGCTCGGCCAATCTGTCGGTCATTTCCCTCAACTCCTGAAAAGAGGATGTGACAAGAAAAGTCAGTTGGCGGCCTTGGTCAGGGACGCCTTGGCCTTCGCGACGACGTTGTCAGCGGTGAACCCGAACTGCTCGAACAGGACCGCGGCCGGGGCGCTGGCGCCGTAGTGCTCGATGCTGACCGCTTCGCCGGCGTCGCCGAGGATCCGGTCCCAGCTCATCCGGATGCCCGCCTCCACGGTGACACGCGCCTTCACCCCGTGCGGCAGAACCTGCTGCTGGTATGCCACGTCCTGCTGGAAGAACCACTCCTGGCAGGGCATCGACACCACCCGGGTGGGGGTGCCCTCGGCCTCCAGGCGCTCCTGCGCGGTGAGCGCGATCGACACCTCGGAGCCGCTGGCGATCAGGATCACCTTCGGCGTGCCGCCGGACGCCTCGGACAGGATGTAGCCGCCCTTGAGGGTGCCCTCGGCCGACGCGTACTTCGAGCGGTCGACGGTCGGCAGGTTCTGCCGGGACAGCGCGAGCGCGGTCGGGCGGTCGGTGTGCTCCAGGGCGCCACGCCAGGCGTACGCCGTCTCGTTGGCGTCGGCCGGGCGGACCACGTCGAGGCCGACGATCGCCCGCAGCGCGGTCAGCGTCTCGATCGGCTGGTGCGTCGGGCCGTCCTCGCCGAGACCGATCGAGTCGTGCGTCCACACGAACACGACAGGCAGCTTCATCAGCGCGGAGAGCCGGACCGAACCACGCATGTAGTCGGAGAACACCAGGAACGTGCCGCCGTACGGACGGGTGCCGCCGTGCACCGCGATGCCGTTGAGGATCGAGCCCATGCCGTGTTCACGGATGCCGAAGTGCAGCGTGCGGCCGTACTCGTGACCGGGGAACTCCTTGGTCGCGTACTCCGCGGGGATGAAGGACGGCTCGCCCTTCATGGTGGTGTTGTTGGACTCCGCCAGGTCGGCGGAACCGCCCCACAGCTCGGGCAGGACCGGGGCGAGCGCCTCCAGGATCTTGCCGGACGCGGCCCGGGTGGCCAGGCCCTTGGCGTCCGCCGGGAACTCCGGCAGCGCCTTGTGCCAGCCCTCCGGCAGGGACCGGGTGGCGAGCCGGTCGAAGAGCGCCTTGCCCTCGGCGTTGCCGGCCGCCCAGGCGTCGAACTTCTCCTGCCAGGCGGCGCGGGCCTCGCGGCCACGCTCGACGACCTGCTGCGCGTGCTTGACGACCTCGTCGTCGATCGCGAACGGCTCGTCGGCGAAACCGAGCAGCTCCTTGGTGGCGGTGATCTCGGCGGCGCCCAGCGCGGAGCCGTGGATCTTGCCGGTGTTCCGCTTCTTCGGCGCCGGGAAGCCGATCACCGTCTTCAGCACGATGAACGACGGCTTGTCGGTCACCGCCTTGGCCGCCTGGATCGCGGCGTACAGCTCCTCGACGTCCTCGACATACGGGTCCGAGCCGCTCCAGTTCACCGTCTGGACGTGCCAGCCGTACGCCTCGTAGCGCTTGCCGACGTCCTCGTTCTTGGCGATCCGGGTGTCGTCCTCGATGGAGATCTGGTTGTCGTCGTAGATCACGACGAGGTTGCCCAGTTTCTGCACCGACGCGATGGCCGACGACTCGTGGCTGACGCCCTCCTCGATGTCGCCGTCACTGGCGATCGAGTAGACGTAGTGGTCGAACGGCGACTCGCCGGCCGCGGCGTCCGGGTCGAACAGGCCACGCTCACGGCGGGCCGACATGGCCATGCCGATCGCGTTGCCGATGCCCTGGCCCAGCGGGCCGGTGGTGATCTCGACGCCGGGGGTGTGCCCGTACTCCGGGTGGCCCGGGGTCAGCGAGTCCCACTGGCGCAGCGACTTCAGGTCATCCAGCGACAGGCTGTAACCATTGAGGAACAACTGTACGTAAAGGGTGAGGCTGGAGTGACCACAGGAGAGCACGAAGCGGTCTCGCCCCGCCCACTCCGGGTCCGTGGGGTCGTGCCGCATGACACGGTTGAACAGCAGGTAGGCGGCCGGGGCCAGGCTCATGGCGGTACCGGGGTGGCCGTTGCCGGCCTTCTCCACGGCGTCCATGGCCAAGACCCGGGTGGTGTCCACCGCCTTGCGGTCGAGGTCGGACCAGTTGAGAGCGGGATCTGTGGCAGCCACGTCGGTTCTGCTCCTCGGGCAAAATAATGGAACCCTTTTCGGCTTGACCCTATCCAGTCGGGCTAAACGCATGCGCAGCGAACGCACTAGGCACATACGCTGTGAGCGGACACGCCGGTTCAACGGGTGTGACCGCATGCACCCGTGCCGGGTGCCCCGAGCAGCATCAACGGCTACGCGTAGGCTGTCCGGGTTGGCGGCCGGGTCATCACCCGATTAACGGCCGCGTAATAAAGGCGATGCCGGAAGGTGGCTGTCCGTGAGCATGATCACCGAGCGTCCCGTCCAACGGCGGACGCCCGGCGGTGCCGATCGCCCCGAGCGCGCTGAGCGCGTCGAGGCACGGCGGAGCTGGGTTGCGGTGTTCCGGGCCTATCTGGCCCTGACCAAGCCGCAGATCGTGGAACTGCTCCTGGTCACCACCGTGCCGACCATGATGCTGGCCGCCCAGGGGTGGCCTGACCCGGTCACATTCACGGCCGTGCTGGTCGGCGGCGGTCTGGCCGGCGGCGCCGCGAGCGCGCTCAACTGCTACATCGACCGCGACATCGACGAGCTGATGCGGCGCACCAAGCGGCGCCCGCTGCCGGCGAACCAGATGACGCCGCGAGCCGTGCTGATCTTCGGCCTGACACTGGCTGTGATCTCCGTCGCCCTGATGGCGCTTCTCACCAACTGGTTGGCCACCGCGCTGACCGCGTTCTCCATCTTCTACTACGACGTCATCTACACCATGTGGCTGAAGCGTCGTACGCCCGCGAACACGTTCTGGGGTGGAGTGTGCGGAGCGGCCCCGGTGGTGATCGGCTGGGCGGCCGTCACGAACACCATCCCGCCGATGGCGTGGGCGCTTTTTGCGATTGTCTTCTTTTGGCAGATGCCGCACTTCTACGCGCTCGCCGTGAAGTACAAGGACGACTACGCCCGCGCCGGCATCCCGATGCTGCCCGTGGTCCGCTCGATGAAGCGGGTCAACTTCGAGATCATCCTCTACACCGTCCTCACTGTGGCCGCTTCGCTCGTCGCGTGGCCGCTCGGGCTTGGACCGATCTACGGGGTCACCGCGATCGTGATGGGCGCGGTGTTCCTCTTCGAGGCGGTCCGGCTGGCGCGCGGGGCCGGCGGTGGCACGGCGGTCAAGCCGATGCGCCTGTTCCACCTGTCGATCACGTACCTCACGGTGGTCTTCATGGCCGTCGCCGTTGACGCTCTGATCTGACCCGTCGCACAGGATGCCCGGATTGTCAGCAGTGTCATCACTGTCCGTCACTCGAAGGGCGGATTTCGGGCGCGGGAACAATTCGTACGTTACCTACGCATAACAAAGCCCCGAATGTTGAAACCTCCAGGTAATTGGAGTCACAAAAACCGATCGGGGTGCACACCGTGGCGTCCTTGACTGCTTAGGCTGCGCAACATGGCAGAAGGTTCCGTTACGACACTGACCTCCTCGATCAAGTCCTTCGCCGCCGGACACGGCGGCGCCAAGGCGGTGATCGAGTACGTCGGTAAGCGCGGCGCCCGCATCGTCCTCGTCGGAGAGGACGGCGAGTGGTCCGACCAGTTCGCCCAGGACACCGGTGTCGCCCGTGAAGCGTGTGACAAGGCCGGCGTCCAGGTGGAGAACGAGTGGGAGCGCGAGCTCCTCGAGCAGATGCGGCCCAGCAACGACCTGTGGCGTTCCATGTCGCGCCGGAGCATGGCCCGCTGATGGGCCGCGACTCCCGGGTCGCGCTGGTCACCTGCGCAGCCTTCCCCGATCTGCGGGAGGACGACCATCGGCTGCGCGACGCGTTGCGGGCGCGCGGCGTGGTCGTCGAGGCGGTCCGCTGGGACGACCCGGGCGCCGACTGGTCCGGCTACGACCTGACCGTCATCCGGTCCCCATGGGACTACACCGACCGGCCCGAGGCGTTCGTCGCCTGGGCGCGGTCCGTCCCCCGGCTGGCCAACCCGGCCGACATCATCGTCTGGAACACCGACAAGCGTTACCTGGGCGAACTCGCCGCCGCCGGCATCCCGATCATCCCGACCCGGTTCGTCGGTCCCGGCGACAGCTGGACGCCACCGGCCGACGGCGAGTGGGTGGTCAAGCCGACGATCAGCGCCGGCAGCCGCGACACCGCCCGCTATCTGCTTCCCGGGCAGGCCGGGGAGGCCGTCGCCCACGTCGGGCGGCTCACCGGAGCCGGGCGGACCGCGATGGTCCAGCCCTACCTGTCCGCGGTGGACACCGCCGGCGAGACCGCGGTGCTGTGCACACCGGACGAGACCGGTGAGCTGACGTTCAGCCACGGCATCCGCAAGGGCGCGATGCTCACCGTCCGGGGTGACGTCAAGGTGAGCGTCGGTTCCGAGCAGATCACCGCCCGCACGCCGTCCCCGGCCGAACTGGACCTGGCCGCCCAGGTCCTCGCCGCGGTGCCGGGCGGGTCCAAGCAGCTGCTGTACGCCCGGGTCGACCTCATCCCGGGGCCGGACGGGACGCCGATGCTCATCGAGCTGGAACTCACCGAGCCGGCGCTGTTCCTGCTGCACGGGCCGGGCGCCGCCGAGCGGCTCGCCGACGCGATTCTCGCCCGCATCTGACCAGAACAGCGTGGTGACTTGCGGTCCGTTCCGGGCCGCCGGTCACCACGCTGTTTTCTGCCCGCACCGCGAGCCGCAGCTCCCTACCCCATCCGCGAACTTGTGAAATTCCGGCGCGCCGTTGTCGCCGAACTCCACAAGATCGACGGCAGGCAACTCGGCGAAAGCGCTACGGGGTGCTGCGGTGGGAGGTCAGGCGGTGGGGACCGGGTCGACGGCGGCCTGGGCCGGGGTGACGGCCGGGGCCGGCTCGGCGGCGACCGCCGGGCGGGAGCGCAGCGACCAGAGGACCGACAGGGTGGCCACCCAGACCAGGCCGGAGCCGAGCATGTGGGCGGCGACCAGCAGGACCGGGAGGTGGGTGAAGTACTGCACGAAGCCGATCACCCCCTGCCCCATCTCGACCCAGAACAGCACGGCCGCGGCGCGGAGAGCGGCCGCCGGCGCGTTCACGGCGCGGAGCGCGAACCACAGCGCCACGGTCAGGCCGATCAGCAGGAACACCAGGTCGGCGTGGATCTGGGCGACCTGCTGGGGGTCGAGGTTGTTGCGCTTGGCGCCCTGGTCGCCGGAGTGTGGCCCGCTGCCGGTCACCACCACGCCGGCCGCGATCACCGCGAGACTGGCCGCCGTCGTCACCCGGGCCAGCTGGCGCAGCGGGGCCGGGACCAGGAGCACCGGGTCGCCGTCGCCCTCGTCGACCCGGCGCCACAGCGCGAACGCCCCGGCGATCAGCGCGACGGAGAGGATGAAGTGCAGCCCGACCACCCACGGGTTGAGGTTGGTGAGCACCGTGATGCCGCCGATGACACCCTGCCCGGGGATGCCGAGCGCGACCGCGACCGACAGCTTGACCAGCGAGCGCCGGCGCCGGGCCAGGGCACCGAGGAAGCAGGCCACGGCGATCGCCACGAGGACGAACGTGAGCAGCCGGTTGCCGAACTCGATGGCCCCGTTGATCCCCATCTCGGGCGTCGACACGTAGGACTCGTCGGTGCACCGGGGCCAGGTGGGGCAGCCCAGCCCGGACTTGGTGAGCCGGACCGCGGCGCCGGTGACGATGATGCCGATGTTGGCGACCACCGAGGCCAGGGCCAGCCCGCGCAACGAGGACCCGCACCACTGAACAGGGCGGGAGGCCAGGAAAGCGGACGCAAGGGGCGCCGTGGAGGACTTCACCCCGCGCATCGTACGCTCGCTGCTGATCTTGATTTCTGCAGCTCCGGCGGGCGGTGGGGTGGATCACCGGGGGCCGGTTTGCAGGGGTCGGCGGAAATACGTAACGTTGGCGTAGTGAAAAACGAGGTGCTGATCCAGATCGGCGTGACGGCTCCGGCCGCCGCGGCCGACGGGCGCACCCGTGACCGCGTCGCGCAGCTGCTGCTCAAGCGTGGCGCCACCACCGCGGCCGAGCTCGGCGCCGCGCTGGGCCTGAGCCCCGCCGCCATCCGCAAGCACCTCGACGCGATGCTCGCCGAGCAGCTCGTCGAGACGCGTGAGCTGCGCCAGGACAAACCTCGCGGCCGTGGCCGCCCGGCCAAGGCGTTCGTGCTGACCGCCGCCGCCCGCGAGGATCTGAACCCGCATCACTACGACGGCATCGCCACCGCCGCGCTGCGGTGGATCTCCCAGCAGCACGGGCCGGAGGCGGTCTCCGCCTTCGCCGCCGCTCAGGTCAAGGCCCTCGAGGAGCGCTGCCAGGCGGCCCTGCGGGAGGCCGGCCGCGATCCGATCGCCCGGGCCGAGGCTCTCGCCGAGGTGCTGACCGCCGAGGGCTACGCTGCCAACGCCTCGACGATCGCGTCCGGCGGGCAGCTGTGCCAACATCACTGCCCGGTGGCTCACGTGGCTGCCGAGTTCCCTCAGCTGTGCGACGCCGAGACCGAAGTCATCTCCCGGCTCATCGGCACCCACGTGCAGCGCCTCGCCACCATCGCGCACGGCGACGGGGTGTGCACCACGCACATCCCTGCCCGCAGTACGCACTACGCCGAACACACGGTTAGGACAGATACATGACTGACCAGATCGTCACTCAGGAAGAGCACCTGGCCGCTCTTGGCAAGTACGAGTACGGCTGGGCCGATGCCGACGTCGCCGGCGCCGCCGCGCAGCGTGGCCTGTCCGAAGCGGTGGTGCGCAACATCTCTGCGCTCAAGAGCGAGCCGGAGTGGATGCTCAACCTCCGGCTCAAGGGCCTGCGGCTGTTCGACCGCAAGCCGATGCCGCACTGGGGCGCCGACCTCACCGGCATCGACTTCCAGAACATCAAGTACTTCGTGCGCTCCACCGAGAAGCAGGCCACCTCGTGGGAGGAGCTGCCGGAGGACATCAAGGCGACGTACGACAAGCTGGGCATCCCGGAGGCGGAGAAGCAGCGCCTGGTCGCCGGTGTCGCCGCGCAGTACGAGTCCGAGGTCGTCTACCACGCGATCCGTGAGGACCTGGAGGAGCAGGGTGTGCTCTTCCTGGACACGGACACCGCGCTCAAGGAGCACCCGGAGATCTTCCAGGAGTACTTCGGCACGGTGATCCCGGTCGGCGACAACAAGTTCGCCGCACTGAACACCGCGACCTGGTCCGGCGGCTCGTTCATCTACGTGCCGAAGGGCGTGCACGTGGACATCCCGCTGCAGGCCTACTTCCGGATCAACACGGAGAACATGGGCCAGTTCGAGCGGACCCTGATCATCGCCGACGAGGGCTCCTACGTGCACTACGTCGAGGGCTGCACGGCGCCGATCTACTCGTCCGACTCGCTGCACTCCGCGGTCGTCGAGATCGTCGTGAAGAAGAACGCCCGGGTGCGTTACACGACCATCCAGAACTGGTCGAACAACGTGTACAACCTGGTCACCAAGCGCGCCACCTGCGAAGAGGGCGCGACCATGGAGTGGATCGACGGCAACATCGGCTCCAAGGTGACCATGAAGTACCCGGCCGTCTACATGACCGGCCCGCACGCCAAGGGCGAGGTCCTGTCGATCGCGATGGCCGGCGAGGGCCAGCACCAGGACTCCGGCGCCAAGATGGTGCACGCCGCGCCGCACACCTCCTCGACGATCATCTCCAAGTCGATCGCCCGGGGCGGCGGGCGTACGTCGTACCGCGGCCTGGTCCAGGTCCTGGAGGGCTCGTCGCACTCGAAGAGCACGGTCAAGTGCGACGCGCTGCTGGTCGACACGATCTCCCGGTCCGACACGTACCCGTACGTCGACATCCGTGAGGACGACGTCAACATGGGCCACGAGGCGACCGTCTCCAAGGTCAGTGAGGACCAGCTCTTCTACCTGATGAGCCGGGGCCTGACCGAGGACGAGGCGATGGCGATGATCGTGCGCGGCTTCATCGAGCCGATCGCCAAGGAGCTCCCGATGGAGTACGCGCTGGAGCTGAACCGCCTCATCGAGCTCCAGATGGAAGGGGCCGTGGGTTAGTACCCCACCGGCCATCCCCCTTAGAACGCGGACTTTAAAGGACGAAATGACTACCGAGGCCATCGCCCCGCCGAGCACCAAGTCGCAGGTGCTGCGCTCCTTCGACGTCAACGACTTCCCGGCCCTCGACGGCCTGGAGGAGGACTGGCGTTTCACCCCGCTCAAGCGGCTGCGTGACCTGGTCACCGCCACGTCGCTGAGCGGGGCGGCTCCTTCGCTGGAGTTCGGCGACCTGCCCGCCGGTGTGACGGTGTCGGACGCGGACGACGTGGAGCCGGTGCTCACCCCGTTCGACCGGGTCAGCGCTCTCGCGTTCGGCTCGGCCGCCGGCGTCACGGTGATCGAGGTGGCGCCCGAGGCCGAGCCGGCCGAGCCGGTGGTCATCCGCCTGGTCGGCAAGGGTGGCGAGGCCGCGGCCGCGCGCACCTTCGTCAAGGTGGGCGCCTTCGCCAAGGCGACGATCGTGCTGGAGCAGACCGGTTCGGTCACCCTGGCCGACAACATCGAGGTCGTGGTCGGCGACAGCGCCCAGCTGACCTTCGTGACGCTCGCCGAATGGGACCGCGACTCGGTTCAGGCGCAGCACGTCAAGATCCGGGTCGGCCGGGACGCCCGGGTCCAGCACGTGCAGGTCACCCTCGGTGGCGACCTGGTCCGGCAGTTCACCAGCGTGGAGTACGCGGGGCGCGGCGGCGACGCCGAGCTGTGGGGCGTCTACTTCGCCGCTTCCGGCCAGCACCACGAGCACCGCCAGCTGGTCGACCACGCGGTTCCGGACTGCCGCAGCTACGTGGGTTACCGCGGCGCGCTCCAGGGCTCGTCGGCGCACACCGTCTGGGTCGGCGACGTGCTGATCCGGGCCGCTGCCACGGGCACCGACACGTATGAGATCAACCGGAACCTGCTTCTCACCGATGGGGCGCGGGCTGACTCCGTACCCAATCTGGAGATCGAGACCGGCGAGATCGCCGGCGCCGGACACGCCTCGGCGACCGGCCGTTTCGATGACGAGCAGTTGTTCTACCTGATGGCCCGCGGCATCCCCGAAGGGGAGGCCCGCAAGCTGGTGGTCCGCGGCTTCTTCGCCGAGCTGATCAACAAGATCCCGGTCGAGGAGCTGCGGGAGCGGCTCGGCGACGCGATCGAGGCCCGGCTGGTCGAGGCTGGTCAGTAAATGACTTTCGAGAACGTCGGCCCGGCGTCGGACGTCGCGAAGGGCACCGCCCTCCAGGTGGAGGTCGACGGTGTCGAGATCGCGGTCGTCCACGCCGACGACGATCAGTTCTACGCCGTCCGCGACGAGTGCAGCCATGCCTCGGTGGCGCTCTCCGAGGGGGAGGTGGACGGGTGCACGCTGGAGTGCTGGCTGCACGGTTCCCGTTTCGACCTGCGCACCGGTCAGCCTTCCGGACCGCCCGCCTTCAGCCCGGTGGCGGTCTACCCCGTCGAGATCCGCGACGGCCACATCTACGTTTCGACGACACCTAGCAATGGAGTAGAGCCGTGAGCACCCTGGAGATCCGCGACCTGCAGGTTTCGGTGAAGCTGCCGGATGGCGAGCTGAAGCCGATCCTCGCCGGGGTCGACCTCACCATCAAGTCGGGCGAGACGCACGCCATCATGGGCCCGAACGGCTCCGGCAAGTCAACGCTCGCCTACTCCATCGCGGGCCACCCGAAGTACGAGATCACCGGCGGCTCGGTGACCCTGGACGGCCAGGACATCCTGGAGCTCAGCGTCGACGAGCGGGCCCGGGCCGGCCTCTTCCTCGCCATGCAGTACCCAGTCGAGGTCCCAGGTGTGTCGGTGGCGAACTTCCTGCGTACCGCGAAGACCGCGATCGACGGCGAGGCGCCGAAGCTGCGCACCTGGGCCGGCGAGCTGCGCGGCGCCATGGAGAAGCTCCAGATGGACCCCGCGTTCGCCCAGCGCAACGTGAACGAGGGCTTCTCCGGCGGTGAGAAGAAGCGGCACGAGATCATGCAGCTCGAGCTGCTCAAGCCGAAGATGGCGATCCTCGACGAGACCGACTCCGGCCTCGACATCGACGCGCTGCAGATCGTCAGCGAGGGCGTCAACCGGGTCCGGGCGAACGGGGAGACCGGCTTCCTGCTGATCACCCACTACACCCGGATCCTGCGCTACATCAAGCCGGACTTCGTGCATGTGTTCGTCGGCGGCCGGATCGTCGAGGAGGGCGGCCCGGAGCTCGGCGAACAGCTCGAAGCCGAGGGCTACAAGAAGTTCCTGGTCAAGGCCTGAGAGGTCACTGATGAGCTTCGACGTCGAGCGGGTCCGTAAGGACTTCCCGATCTTCGAGCGGGAGGTCAACGGCCACCCGCTGGTCTACCTGGACAGCGCCAACACCTCGCAGAAGCCGGTTCAGGTGCTCGACGTCATGCGCGCGCACCAGGAGCGGTACAACGGCAACGTGTCCCGCTCCGTGCACACGCTCGGCACCGAGTCGACCGAGGCCTACGAGGGCGCCCGCGCGCGTATCGCGACCTTCATCGGCGCGGCGGGCCCGGACGAGGTGGTGTTCACCAAGAACTCCACCGAGGCGATCAACCTGGCGGCGTACTCGCTGGGTCAGATGCTGCGCCTGGGCCCCGGTGACGAGGTGGTGATCTCCGAGATGGAGCACCACTCCAACCTGGTGCCGTGGCAGCTGCTCTGCGAGCGGACCGGCGCGACCCTGCGCTGGTTCGGCATCACCGACGAGGGCCGTCTCGACGAGTCGAACCTCGACGAGCTGCTCACCGAACGGACGAAGATCGTCTCGCTGGTGCACATGTCCAACGTGCTCGGCACGGTCAACGACGTCTCACGGATCGCCGCGCGGGCCAAGGCCGTCGGCGCCCTGCTGATGCTGGACTGCTCGCAGTCGGTGCCGCACCTGCCCATCTCGGTGGGCACCCTGGGCGCCGACCTGATCGCGTTCACCGGCCACAAGATGCTCGGCCCGACCGGCATCGGCGTCCTGTGGGGGCGGTTCGATCTGCTCGCCCAGATGCCGCCGTTCCTGGCCGGCGGGTCGATGATCGAGACGGTCACCATGGGCGGCACGACCTTCGCCGCGCCTCCCGCCCGGTTCGAGGCCGGCACGCCGCCGATCACCGAGGCCATCGGCCTCGGCGCGGCGGTCGGCTATCTGACCGGGCTCGGCATGGCGGCGGTCCACGAGCACGAGCAGACCATCACGCGGTACGCGCTCGACGCGCTCTCGTCGGTGCCGGGCGTCCGGATCTTCGGTCCCGCCACGATCGAGGGTCGCGGCGGCACGGTGTCGTTCGGCGTCGACGGGGTACACCCGCACGACGTGGGACAGGTTCTGGACGCGCTCGGCGTCGAGGTGCGGGTCGGGCACCACTGTGCGCGGCCGGTGTGCTCGAGGTTCAGCGTGCCCGCGATGACCCGGGCCTCGTTCTACCTCTACACGACCACGGCGGAGATCGACGCGCTCGCGCGTGGGCTCGACCAGGTCCGGAAGGTGTTCGGCTGATGCTGCTCGACGGTCTGTACCAGGAGATCATCCTCGACCACTACAAGAACCCGCACGGGCGCGGTCTGCGGGACCCGTTCGACGGCGAGGCGCACCACGTCAACCCCACCTGTGGTGACGAGATCACCGTGCGGGTGTCGGCCGATCTGACCGACATCTCGTACGACGGTCTCGGCTGCTCGATCAGCCAGGCCTCGGCCTCGGTGTTGCACGAGCTGCTGGAGGGTAAGGACGCGGCGGCGGCCTCGGAGATCCACCACGCGTTCGTGGAGCTGATGCAGAGCCGCGGCCAGGCCGAACCGGACGAGGAGGTTCTCGGTGACGGGATCGCCTTCGCCGGGGTGGCCAAGTTCCCGGCCCGGGTTAAGTGCGCGCTGCTGCCGTGGATGGCGTTCAAGGACGCGGCGGCGCGCGCTGGTGTGGACGTGGGCGTGAGCCCGGAGGTGAAGGCATGACTGATTCTTTGGACACGGCCCGGACCGTCGCCACGGCTCCGGCTTCCGGCGCCGCCCCCGGCGACGGTGAAGAGGTGCCGGGCTGGCTGGCCGACGAGCGGGCCGCCGCGGCTGAGGCCGGCGACCCGGTGGAGACGCCGTCGGTGAGTGTCGCCGCGTCGCCGTCCGGTGAGGCGGTTCCGGCCGAGACGCCCGAGGCGGTGGCCGAGTCGCCCGCCGAGTCGCCGAAGACCGACGTGAAGAAGGCGTCGATCGCGGACGTCGAGGAGGCGATGAAGGACGTCGTCGACCCCGAGCTCGGCATCAACGTCGTCGACCTGGGCCTGGTCTACGGCACCCACGTGGACGACGACAACGTGGTCACCATCGACATGACGCTGACCTCGGCGGCCTGCCCGCTGACCGACGTCATCGAGGACCAGACCCGGCAGGCGCTGACGACCGGCCCGGGCGGCGGGATCGTCAACGACTTCCGGATCAACTGGGTGTGGCTGCCGCCGTGGGGCCCCGACAAGATCACCGACGACGGCCGGGACCAGCTCCGGGCGCTCGGCTTCAACGTCTGACCCGGTCTTCCGTACGGCACAGGGGCGGTCCGCGATCATGCGGCCGCCCTTTGTCGTACCCCGGTGATAGAAACCGGGTATGACTTCGACACCGCCGTTCTCCGATCTGCTCGCGCTGATCGAGGGCCGGTCGGCGGCGTTCCGAGAGGCCGTGGCCGCCGCCCCGGACCTGTCCGTCACCGTCCCCGGTTGCCCTGACTGGTCGATCACCGATCTGGTCGCCCACCTGGGCGCTGTGCACCGTTTCTGGGCGGCCGCGGTCGCCGCCGGTGACGAGTCCGGGCCGCCGTCGGCCGGCCAGCTCGGTGACCGCGAGCCACACGGTGACCTGCTGGAGTGGTCGGCCACCTCGACCGCGCTGCTGCTGGCGGCCCTGCGCGACGCCGGCCCCGACGCTGCCTGCTGGGCGTGGTGGGGCGCCTCCGACGCCCCGCTGACCTCCACCGCGGTCGCCCGTCACCAGGTGCAGGAGGCGGCCGTGCACGCCTATGACGCGCAGGAGTCGATCGGTAAGGCGGAGCCGCTGCCGGCCGCCGTCGCGGTCGACGGGGTCAGCGAGTTCCTCCAGGTCGGCCTGGGTTCGCTCGGCGCGTGGCCGCACCGCCCGGCCCGGGTGGCGTTCCAGGCGATCGAGGGCCCCTCCTGGACGCTTGATCTCTCCCCGTCCGGAGCCAAGGCCGACCCACCGGCGAGCGGTGAGCCGGTCACCCGGATCCAGGCCACCGCGAGCGACCTGGTTCTGGCGCTCTACCGGCGTGTCCCGCTGGCCGACGTCCGGGTCGACGGTGATCGCTCGGTCGCCGATCAGCTCACCGAGTGGAGCAAGTCGGGTTAGTCGAATTCTTTTTTGCAACGACCCGGCAATTATGGCTTGTCATCTCGGAAACCTGTTGGCGACTTAACCGTCTTTTCTAATTAGCGGTGACGAGCGGCACATTTACTTGTATCAGCAGCTCAGTGCTCTGACGGAGGTCACTTAACCGGTTCAGGTCTTGACGCGTATCACTGCGATTGCCCACTGTGGATCGCAGTCCAGGAAATACGACGCGGAAAGGCGAGAAATGAGTTCGAGCATCGTCTCCAGACCGGTCACCGGTCTGCCGGACTACGTCGGGGACGGGATCTACCTGCACGTCCGTGGCGAACGATTCATCGACTGCGCGTCCGGCACGTTCAACGTCTCGCTCGGCTATTCGGCGCCGGAGATCATCGAGGCGCTGCACGCTCAGCTCGACCGGACGGCGCATCTCTCCTCCGATTTCACGCGTTCCCGGTCGGCGGAGATCTTCGACCTGATGCGCGATGATCTGCCCGAGCACATCGGCGCGTTCTGGTTCCGTGACATCACCGGCTCGGGCGCCAACGAGGCCGCGATCCGGATCGTGCAGAAGGCGACCGGCCGATCCGACATCGTCTCGCTGTTCCTGTCCCACCACGGGCAGACCGTCGGCACCACCGGGGTGTCCGGCAACGCCTTCCGGCAGCGCAGTTTCTCGCTGCCGTTCCCGCACTCGGTCAAGATGCCCGGCCCGGACTGTGCCAACTGCTTCTACGGCCAGACCCCCGGCAGCTGCGCGATGCTCTGCGCGCGGCGGCTGGAGGACTTCGTGGAGTTCGCGTCGAGCGGCCGGGTGGCGGCGGTGGTCGTCGAGCCGATCATGGGCAACGGCGGCAACATCGTCCCGCCCCCGGAGTGGTATTCGGTGCTCCGCGAGACCTGCGACCGGCTGGGTGTCCTGATCATCGCCGACGAGGTGCAGACCGGCTTCGGGCGTACCGGATCGTTCTTCGCCTCCACCGGATATGCCGCGGCGCTGCGCCCCGACGTCATCACCTTCGCCAAGGGCGCCGGAGGCGTCGGCATCCCGGTCGCGGGTGTGCTGATGCGGCCGGAGCTCGATGTCCTGGAGCCGTGGGAGCACTCCAGCACCTCCGGCGCCAACCCGCTGGCGCTGGTCGCGCTGGAGGAGACGATCCGCTACCTCCGCGGCCACCGGGTGCTCGACGGGGTGCGGGTCGCCGGCGACCTGTTGCAACGTGGCCTGCTCGCCCTGTCCCGGACCTTCCGGGAGATGACAGGCGTCCGCGGGGTCGGCCTGATGCAGGCGTTCGACCTGCCGACCAGCGTCGACGTCGCGCAGTTCATCGCCCTGGGCCGGCGGCACGGCCTCCTCCTGCGCGGCAGCCGCTACGGCTTCGGCCGGACCGTCAAGGTCCGGCCGCCGCTGATCATCACCCCCGAGCAGGTCGACGATCTGCTCGCCCGCCTGCACGAGACCCTGCGCTCCTATCAGAGGGAGGTCACCCGGCCGTGAAAGCGCTCAAGTACCGAGGCCCCTGGGACGTCGAGCTCAGCGAGGTCCCCGACCTGCACGTGACCGGCCCCGACGACGTGGTCGTCGACATCAGGTTCTGCGGTGTGTGCGGCACCGACCTGGGCATCGTCTCCGGCTCCTACCCGGTGGCGGTTCCCGGCGTCACCCTCGGCCACGAGGCCAGCGGCATCATCGCCGAGACCGGCCCGGCAGTCACCTCGGTCGCCGTCGGGGACCGGGTGGTGATCAACCCGACGCCGTACTGCGGCCGCTGCCGGATGTGCCGAACCCAGCGGATCAACCACTGCGTCGGCAAACACGGCACCGAGTGCGGCGTCAGCTACGACGGGGCCTACGCCGGTCGGTACCGGACCACGTCGGCGTTCGTGCACCGCGTGCCGGATGACGTGTCGCTGCGGGCGGCCGCCCTCACCGAGCCGCTGAGCTGCGTCGTCGCCGGCGCCCGCAAGCTGCAGCCGCCGTCGCTGGCCGCGTTCACCTACGTCTTCGGGGCCGGGCCGCTCGGCCTGCTCTACACCTGGGTGTTGTCGCTCAAGGGCCTGACCCCGGTGCTGATCGAGCACTCGGCGGCCCGGCTGGAGTTCGCCCGGGACCGGCTGCCCGACGGCACCGCCGCCTACGCGTCCCTGGAGGAGGCCCGCGGCAAGTACTTCAACGACCCGGCCGCGCCCCTCGACATCGTCGTCGACACCACGTCGGCACTGCTGGAGGACCTCTTTCCGCAGATGGCGCCGGGTGGGACGTACATGTCGATAGGTCTCAAGGAACGGGTCGCGTCGATCGACACCATGCTGCTGGCCGACCGTAGCCTGTCGGTGATCGGCTCGATCGACTCGCTGCCCGGCTCGTTCGACGAGGCGTTCCACCTGATCACCACCGGCCGGGTGCCGGCCGAACGGCTGGTCAGCCACGTGGTCCCGCTCGACGAGTTCGCCACCGGGTTCGCGGCGCTGGGCTGCGACATCGGCGAGCGCCGGTTCGGTCCGGCCGATCAGGCCAGCTGCAAGGTGCTGATCAGTCCGGGCGGCGGCGATGAGTGAGCGCCGGTTCAGCGTCGTCATCCCGTACCGGAAGCGGGCCGCCAACCTGCGCCTGGCCCTCGCCGCGCTGGCCGACCAGACACTGCCGCCCGGCGACTTCGAGGTGGTGCTCGGAGTGCTCGACGACGGCGAGTACGACGGCGGGCACGCGGAGGTGTGCCGGGAGTTCGCCGGCCGGCTCGACATCGTCACGGTCGCCTCGGCGCGGCCCTGGCAGGTCGGGTACGCCCGCAACCTGGCGCTGCGGCAGGCCACCGGCGAGGTGGTGGTGCTGATGGACGTCGACATGGCGCTGCCGTCCCGCTGCCTGGAGGACCTGTGGGACAGGCATTTCGCCTATCGGCAGCGGGTCTGCGTGGTCGGCCAGATGATCGACTACGACAACAACACCGGTGACGTGACGAGCGTCGACGTGCAGCCCTACCAGCACTATCGCAAGATCCTCGACGACCTCCAGGCGACCGGGACGGCCGGGCAGGACCCCCGGATGACCGCGGAGCACGTGATCCCGTGGTCGTTCGCGTGGACCGCGCTGATCGCCCTGCCCCGCGACCTGGCCGTGGAGTTCGACACCGGCTTCCACGGGTACGGGGTGGAGGATCTGGAGTGGGCGTACCGGGTGGCCGCCGGCGGCACCCCGATCGTGATGGGCCGCGACTTCTTCGGCGTGCACCTGCCCCACCTGCGCAGCGTCGCCGCCAACCGCCGCACCGAGGCCCCCAACTACCGCTACTTCCTGCGCAAATGGCCGGGCCTCGACGTCGAGCTGGCGTGCGCGTTCGGCGACTTCGAGGCCAACTCGCACTACCTTCCGCTGCGCCGCGCGGCGGGCGGGCTCACCGTCGTGCACGGCCGGGTCGACGGCCGGACGCACCTGGTCGTCGGCGTGCCACCCGATTCCGGCCGGGTGCTGCCGGCCACCGCCGCCGACGTCGAGGTCCTGCCGCTGGTCGGGCTGGCCCTGCCCTACGAGGACGGCAGCGTCGACCGGAGCCTCGTGCTCGAACCGATCGGCGCGCTGCCCGGCCCCTACCGCGAAAGGGTCCTCGCCGAGGTGCGCCGGGTGAGCGCCGGATGACCTCCCCGGAGGCGCTGCTCGACGTCGCGGTGGCCGCCGCGCGTGACGGCGGGTGGGTGATCCGGGCCGCCGGGACCGTCCGGGCAGCCGGCCACAAGTCCAGCCCCACCGATCCGGTGACCGAAATCGATCTCGCGAGCGAGGCGGCTGTCACCGCCTGCCTCGCGGCCGCACGGCCGCACGACGGCCTTCTCGGCGAGGAGGGCACGGCGCAGGCGGGGACGTCCGGCATCAGGTGGGTGGTCGATCCGGTCGACGGCACAACCAATCTGCTGTACGGGTCACCGCACGTCACCGTGAGTGTCGCGGCGGAGGAACAGCTCCCCGACGGGTCCTGGCGGGCCGTCGTCGGAGTCGTCCACGACCCCTACCGTTCCGAGACGTTCACCGCGATCAGGGGCCTCGGCTCCCGGCTCAACAATCTCCCGATCCGGGTCAACGATCCGGTGCCCCTCGACCGTGCCCTCGTCACGACCGGTTTCGCCTACACCCCTGAAGCACGGGCCAGACAGGCGCGGATCCTCGCCGGGCTGCTGCCCCTGGTGCGCGACATCCGCAGCCACGGCAGCGCCGCCCTGGAGTTGTGCTGGCTAGCCGCCGGCCGCTGCGACGCCTACTACGAGGACGAGCTGGCCCCCTGGGACTTCGCGGCCGGGGAACTCATCGCCGCCGAGGCGGGCGCCACCGTCACCCGGCTGGGCTCCGGAGTGCTCGCGGCGGGGCCCGCACTCCACCCTGGACTCGAAAGGACCATGCGTGTCTCCGTACCGCGTTGAGCAGGTCGCCGACCGCGACCCGCCGCATCTGCCGATCCTCTTCGCCGTCTTCCTGACCCTGGCCCCGGTCTTCGTGATCTGGCGGACCGCGGTCGTCAACTGGGCCGTCTGGTACGGGCCGGTCGCCTGGGCCGCCGAGATGTTCGCGGTCGCCACCACCACGATCTTCGTGATCTCGCTGCGCCGCCGCACCCGCCCGGTTCCGCGGACCGTGAGCGGGGCGGTCACCCGGACCGTCGACATCCTGATCCCCACCGTCAACGAGCCGGCGCCGGTGCTCGAACCCACGGTGATCGGCGCGCTGCGGGTCCGCGGCGTCCGTGACGTGATCGTCCTGGACGACGGCAGCCGCCCCGAGGTGCGGGCGATGGCCGACCGGCTCGGCGCCCGCTACCTGCCCCGGGCCACCAGCGCGGGCGCCAAGGCCGGCAACCTCAACCACGGGCTGGGTGTGAGCGACGCCGAGTTCGTGGTCACCCTGGACGCCGACCACATCCCGCTGCCCGGGTTCATCGAGCGCACCCTCGGCTACTTCGACGACCCGGAGGTGGCGATCGTCCAGTCGCCGCAGTCGTTCTACAACACCGAGTCGTTCACCTTCCGCCGCCGGCACGGGCGGGACGGTGGCTGGCACGAGCAGGAGATGTTCTACGGCGGGGTGCAGCCGACCAAGAACAGCGCGAACAGCGCCATCTACACCGGCACGTCGGCGATGCTGCGGCGGGCCGCGCTCGACGAGGCCGGCGGGTTCGCCGAGGACACGTCCACCGAGGACATCCACACGTCCCTGCGGCTGCACGCCCGCGGGTGGAAGTCGGTCTACCTGGAGGAGCCGCTCGCCTACGGGCTGGAGGTCAACAACCTGCGGCAGTACTACGGGACCCGGCGGCGCTGGGCGATCGGCAGCCTGCACCTGCTGCTGCGGCACCCCGACTCGCCGCTCGTGGTGCGCGGGCTGACCTGGCGGCAGCGGCTCAACTACCTGAGCGCCGTGGTCGCGCACTTCCAGGGCCTGAACCGGCTGCTCTACCTGCTCGTTCCGATCGCGGCGCTCACCACCGGGGTGGCGCCGGTGCGTGGACCGTACGCCATCTATGGGTTTGCCTTTCTCGGTTTCACGATCTTCTCGATCTGGACCGTCGTCCGGTTCGGGCGCGGGCACTACCACATGCTGCACAGCGAGGCGTTCGCCGTCGCCGACACGCTGCCGATGCTGGCCGCCCTGCCCGCGGCGGTCTTCGGGGAACGGCAGTTCGGGGTGACCGACAAGCGGGCGCGGCGCGGCGCCGACGCCCGGCTGAAGTGGGCCTACCGGGTGTTCGCGCTGGCCGAGGTGTCCGCGCTCGGATTCGCGGTGCTCCGGCTGATCCAGGGTGAGCACGTGGTCATCGCGGCGTGGTCGGCCGCGTTCCTCAGCCTGGGGACGGGATATGTGCTGGCATTCCTGGTAGGCATGGAACGGTACGAACGCCGCCCGGTCACCCCCTGGTACGCGAACCTGTCACCGGATGAGTTGTACCGGCGGATCACCGATCAGGAGAGGGTCCCAGCGTGACCGTTCTAGGAGCGATCGCCCTGCCGCAGCTGCCACCGGAACGCCTGCGTGGCGTCGTCGAGGCCGCCGACGAGTCCGGGCTCGACGAGCTGTGGCTGTGGGAGGACTGCTTCCTGACCAGCGGCGTCGCCACCATGGCGGCGGCGCTCGCCTGGAGCGGCCGGCTCAAGGTCGGGGTCGGCCTGCTCCCGGTGCCGCTGCGCAACGTGGCGATCGCCGCGATGGAGCTGGCCACCCTGCACCGGCTCTTCCCGGGCCGGGCGCACATCGGCGTCGGCCACGGCGTGCAGGACTGGATGGGCCAGGTCGGCGCCCGCGTCGCCTCGCCGATGACGCTGCTCCGCGAGCACGTCACGGCGTTGCGGCAGCTGCTCGCCGGCGAGCGGGTGACCGTCGACGGCCGCTACGTGCATCTCGACGGCGTCGCCCTGGACTGGCCGCCGGCCGCGGCGGCGCCCGTCCTGGTCGGGGCCTCCGGCCCGAAGACCCTGCGTCTGGCCGGCGAGATCGGCGACGGCGTCATCATCAGCGCGGGCAACACCCCCGATGACGTACGGTCGGCGCGCACCGTCATCGGCGACACCCCGCTCGTCGTCTACCTGCACACGGCGACCGGCCCCGGCTCCGCCGAACGGCTGGAGGGGGAACGGGTCCGCTGGGGCTACGACACCATCGAGGACCGGGCCGTCACCGGTGACGTCGACGCGGTCGCCGAACAGGTCGAGCGGTGGGCCGGCGCCGGCGCGGACACGGTGGTCCTGCAACCGGCCCCGGACGATCCCGACCCGGAGGGGTTCGTGCGGTTCGCCGCCGCCGTCGCCGCGGTCAGGCGAGGAACTCCCGCAGCAGCTCGTTGACCGCCTCGGGGCGTTCCAGGCTCGGCAGGTGACCGGCCCAGTCCAGCTCCACGTGCCGGGCCTTCGGCAGCACACCGGCCAGGTGCAGGGCGATCTCCCGGAAGTCGGGCAGGTCGTGGGCGCCGGTCACCAGCAGCGTGGGCGCGGTGATCCGGGACAGGTCAGGCTCGGTGCGGACCGGCTCGTAGGGCACGTCCTCGGCGGCGAGCTGCACGTCGAACGCGTGCCGCTGCATCGTCCGGACCAGCTCCCGGGTCGCGTCGCCGGCCTCCGGGCCGAGCCACAGATCCACGTTCAGGTCGACGGCGCCGGCCACGTCACCAGCCTCCAGCAGCGCCTCCTCGCGCTCGTCGAACGCCTCCAGTTCGGGGCCGGCCGGGTGGCCGCGCAGCGCGGTGCAGAGCAGGGCCAGCGCGGTCACCCGGTCCGGCCAGCGGGCGGCGAACTCCAGCGCCAGCCGGCCGCCACCGGACGCGCCGACCAGGGCCAGCTCGTCGATGCCGAGCCGGTCGAGGAGCCCGGCCGCCTCACCTGCCTCGTCGAACCGGCCGGGCGGCACCGGGGTGCCACCGTGGCCGACGAGATCCAGGCGCACCACCCGGTGGCCGGCCGCGGACAGTGCCGCCACCTGGGGATCCCACATGCGGCGGTCGCAGACGGTCGAATGCAGCAGAAGCACGGCCGGGCCATCGCCGGTCACGTCAAAGTCAAGAGTCATCGACGCGACCGTAGCCCGCGCGTACGGCGTACCACATCCGGTTTTCGAAGTTCTGGATCTTGCCGGGCGTCTCCTCAGGCGGTGGCCATCGCCGGTTTCGCCTCCGAGCGTGGGCGGGCGTCGAGCTCCCGCCAGGCCGGGAAGAGGAACGGGGAGACGGTGACCGCCAGATAGCCGACCGCGGCGATCAGGGCGGCGTTCTGCAGACCGAACCGGTCCGTCGCCCAGCCGCCGACCACACCGCCGAACGGGATGCCCGCCCACGACACCGCGATCAGCACACTGATCACCCGGCCCTGGAGGTGCACCGGGATCCGGCGGTACACCTCGGCCATCAGGATCGGGTTGACGGTCGACATCAGCGCGCCCGCCAGCGCCGCCGTCACCAGGACCGTCCACATCCGATCGGTGAACGCCAGCGCGAGAAGTTGCGCCGGGCCGCCGAGGAAGAAACAGATACCGAACGTCATCCGCCGTGGCCACCGCGGGGCGGCCACCGTGTACAGGATGTTGCCGGCCACCGCGCCGAGACCGAACGCGGTGCCGATCACCCCCAGCGCGGCCGGCCCGTGCGGGCCCTCGCGCACCCACACCGGCACGAACACGGTCGCGAACGCCTGGTCGAACATGTTCGTGGCGAACAGCATGGACATGATCCCCAGCATCAGCCGGTCCGAACGTACCCAGCGGAAACCGTCGCGCAGGGCGTCCGCGTACCCCTGCCGCTCGCTCTCGGCCAGCGCCGCGGCGTCGGCGCAGCCGACCCGCACCAGCAACCCGATGATGATCGCGCTCGCCGCGAACGACAACGCGTCGAAGAGCAACACCGTCGCCGGCCCGAACGCGGCGATCAGCACTCCCGCCAGCGGCAGCCCGACCAGCGTCGACGCCCGGCAGACACCGTCGTACATCGCGGTGCCGCGTTCGGTGGACAGCCCGGCGGCCGCGATCGTCCGTGGCAGCAGCGCCCGTTTCGCCGCGTCACCGAACCCGCGCAGCGCCCCGGCCAGCGCGATCAGCGGCAGCAGGGCGCTCAGCTCCCAGTGGGCGACGAGCGGAATGCCGGCGACCGCGAGAACACTCGCGGTGTCCGCGGCCACCGCGGTCGGGCGCGGCCCGACCCGGTCCACGATCGGGCCACCGATCAGGCCGGCCAGCACATACGGCAGCATTTCGGCGAGTCCGGCCAGGCCGGCCAGCAGCGCGGAATCCTGCGTGGTCAGAACCAGCCACGGTACGGCCACGAAGGTGATCCGGCTGCCGAGCATGGAGAGCGCCTCGGCGGTGAGAAGAGCGCCCAGCTGACGGTTCACCGTGACGGGCGGGCGGGCCGGCCCGCGGGAGGAAATGGCGACGGGCACTGACCGAACCTAATTTTCCCGGCGATCCAAAGCAAGACAGTCATCGATGTCTCGACGGGTGTCAGGCCGGCGTCAGATGGTCGATCACGTTGTATCGGTCCAGCTTGAGCACGCCCGAAGAGCCGTCGAAACGAGTTATCGAGGCGTTGCGCACATTTCCCGAACTCTTCTCCACAGCGATCACCTCAGCCCAGTCCAGCCGCTCGATGACGGCCCTCATCATCAGCACCACCGAATCGTGCGCGACGACGATCACCCGCTCACCCGGATGACCGGCGTGCAGATCGTCCAGAAAGGACGTCAGGCGAACCGCGATGTCGGCGAACGACTCCCCACCCGGAGGGGTGTACTCGAACTCACCCGCCTGCGCCCGCCGTGCCGCCTCGCCCGGGAAACGTGCGGCCACCGCGGCCCTGGTCAGCAGCTCCAGCTCGCCCATCAGACGGTCGACGAGACGGTCGTCCGTGGTCGGGGCCGGCAGATCCAGACCGTCGGCGGCTATCCGCCAGGTCTCCCGGGCCCGCAGGTACGGTGAGGTGATCACCACCTGTGGGCGGCGCTCCTCTGGGCGGGCGGCCAGCCAGCGGCCCACGGCGGCGGCCTGCTCCTCGCCCGTCGCGGTCAGTGGGACGTCGGCGTCGCGGCCGCTGACGACCGCCTCCATCAGCCCTTCCGCGTCGGCGGCGGGGAAGGCGACATTGGCGAGGCTCTGCCCGTGCCGGACCAGAATCAGCTCAGCGACCATGATCCGACCCTACCGATTGGACGGCCTTCCGGTCACGCTCAGAAACCACCCCCAAACCTCCAGTGATCAACAACCCCGCCACCGTCCGCCGCCGCCACCGGCCACCCGCGGCCCGCCACCTGCGACCGCGGCCCGCCACCTGCCCGCGCCACCGGCCACCTGCCCCCGTCACCGGCTACCCGCGTCGGCTGCCCGCCACCCAGGCCCGTCACCGGCTACCCGCGTCGGCTGCCCGCCACCCACGCCCGCCGTCCTTGTCGCCCACCGCCCGCTGCCGGCCGCCGAACCCCCAGCCTCAGGGGCGAACGAGATGCCCGGTAGCGGCGATGAACGCACACGGTCCTGTCGGTAGCGGCGATGGAATCACACAGTCGACGCCGACCGCGACGATCAGCGCACACAATGGCCGATCGTGTGCGCTGACCATCGCCCTGGCGGCGACCAGCGCACGCGAACGGTCATCGTGTGCGTCCATGGTTCCTGGACAACGGCCGACGCATCCGCCTCACTGCCGGGCTGCCAAGCGAGTGCGGCGTTCAGGCCCCGCTGAAAATCGGTGGCTCGGTGGGGACTGCGGGGAACAGGATGTGGGCGTGACCGAGTTGAAGCCGTACTTCGCCGTCCCTGTCGCTGTGGCCGATCGGGCCGTGCGACAGCAGACGGCCGCCTACCGAACGGCGGGTCTCCGGCAGCGGTCATGAGCGGGGCGTTCCTGGCCGGCGTGGTCGCCGGTTATGGCATCGCTGTGCCCGTCGGCGCCATCGGTGTCCTGATCGCCGGGCTCAGCGCTCGAACGTCACTGCGGATCGGCGCGGCCGCCGGAATGGGCGCGGCCACCGCCGACGGCATCTATGCGCTGGTCGCGGTGGCCGGGGGAGCGGCGGTGGCCGGGATCATCGCACCGGTGGAGACGCCGCTGCGCTGGTTCGGCGCCGCGGTCCTGCTGGCACTGGCCGGATGGACCGCGTGGGGAGCCGTCCGCCGGCCCGGTGTCACGGAACGGGCCGAGCGTCCGGCGACGGCGCTCCGTGCGTACGCCGGGATCCTGGCCCTGACCTTGCTCAACCCGGCCACCGTGATCTACTTCGCGGCCCTGGTGCTCGCCAGCGGCGGCGCCGGAGGCGGCGTCTGGTTCGTGACCGGCGCCTTTCTCGCCTCGGCGAGTTGGCAACTGCTGATCGCCGGCGGCGGTTCCCTGATCGGGCGCACCCTGACCAGCGACCGGGGCCGCCTGATCACCGCACTCGTCTCCAGCCTGGTGATCGCGGTCCTGGCCCTACGTCTGCTGACGACCTGACGCGGGGTGTCTACAGGTGCTTTGCGGCCTCCCTGATCGACAGCGGAGACAGCGTGTCGGCATGGGTGGCGAGGAAAGCGCGGACCGCTTCGGGATCGGTCCGGGCGTGCTGGCGTAGCGCCCAGCCGATCGCCTTGCGGACGAAGAAGTCGCGGTGACCGGCCTGGCGGGCGCAATAACCGAACAGGCGATCGGTGTCGGTCGCCTCGCGGTAGTGCAACTGGTGCAGGATCGCGGTGCGGACCAGCCACATGTTCGCCGTCTCGGACCACTCGTCCATCCGGGCGGTCAGGGCCGGGTGCTGGCGGACCAGGCCGGCGACCACCCGGGTCGCGAGTGGGTCCACTGTGTCCCACCAGGACTTCGTGGTGATCAGCTCGGCCGTGGTGTCGAGGAAAGCCGGCCCGGCGACCTTGACGTGAGTGGTCAGGTAGTCGCAGGCGAACTGCTGGAACTCCCGCCCGTCACGCGCCCAGCACGCCAGGGCCACCTCGCGCAGGTCAGCCTCGGCCGGTTTCGGCAGGCCGGCCAGGGCGACCTTGGCCCGGCTGCGGCGGACCGCGCTGGTCAGACCGAGGAACGGGAACTGATCGCGCATGTAGGCGGCCATGCCGACGGCCCGCTCCGGATCACGGGCCTCCTCGAACGCATCAGCCAGCCGGCCGACGAGAACCGTGCCAACCCGCTGGTCAGCGGGAGCCGCGCCGCCGGGAGCCGTCCCGAGGTCACTCATCCCCGCATCCTCCCACCAGGGTCCGACAAATTCCGGCGCCCGAGCGGAGGGGGAGAATGCCGGACACAGGCGAGACGAGCGGCGGAGGGCGCATGCGGGGGAGTGGAGAGCGGATGAACGGTCGTAGGGTGACGGTGATGACGGGCGGCCCTTCGCCGTAGGGTGGTGACGTGGGGGAACGCGCGGCCGCCGGCGGCGGGAAGTGGGTCGACGTAGCTCCGGAGCGACTGCCTCGATGGCTGGAGAACTTCGGTGCGCGCCATGGGTCGTACACCGAAGAGGGTCTGACGGTGATCGGCTCGGACGGTGCGTCGGCGACGCTGCACGAGCCACCGGGTGTCCTGCCCGTCTCGGCCTTGGCCGAGCTGATCGAAGCGGCGCGTGCGCCGCGGAGGCTGGGGCTGCTGCTGGCGCGCAAGGGCGCGGTCGCCGTCGGGATCGCCGACGGAACCGAACTGGTGACGTCCAAGGTGGACACCCACTACGTGCAGGGCCGGACGGCGGCGGGTGGCTGGTCGCAGCAGCGCTTCGCGCGCCGCCGCGACAACCAGGCGAAAGCGGCGTCGGCGGACGGGGCCGGGATCGTCGGCCGGATCCTTCTTCCGGAGGTACGGTCACTGGCCGCACTGGTCGCAGGCGGTGATCGTTCCGCTGTGGACGCGATCCTGTCCGCGCCTCAGCTGGCGGCGGTGGCCGCGTTGCGTACCGGAAGGATGCTCGACGTGCCGGAGCCGCGGCATGCGGTCCTGGTGTCCGCAGTGGCCGCGGCCCGTGCCGTGCCGATCCTGATCCGGGAGCCCTGACCGGGCCGGGCCATCCAAGAAGCCGGAGACGCCGAAAGCCGGAGACGCCCGGGAAGACGGAGACTCAGAGGGTCGTGGCGCTGAACGTGTCGCACTTCTTGGGGTCGCCGGACTCCCACCCGACGCGGAACCACCGCTGACGCTGCTCCGACGTGCCATGGGTGAAGCCGTCCGGGTTGATCTCGCCACCGCCACGCTGCTGGAGCGTGTCGTCGCCGATCTGCCCGGCGGTCTGGATGCCTTCCTGGATGTCGGCGTCGGTGAGGCTCGTGAAGATCTTGTCGCCGTCCTTGTCGACGGTGTTCGCGGCCGAGTGGGCCCAGGCGCCGGCGTAGCAGTCGGCCTGGAGCTCCAGCTTCACCGACTCCTGGTTGGCGTTGCCAGGGTCACGTTCCTGGCGGCGGCGCATCTCCGCCTCGGTGCCGAGGAGGTCCTGGACGTGGTGGCCGTATTCGTGGGCCAGCACATACGGCTGGGCGAACTCGCCCGGCGCGCCGAGTTCCTTGGCGAGCACCTGGTAGAAGGTGAGGTCGATGTAGACCTTGTCGTCGGCGGGGCAGTAGAACGGTCCGACACCGGAGTCGGCGGCGCCGCAGCCGGTGCTGACCCGGTTGGAGAAGATGCGTGTGGGCGCCGCCTTGTACTGCTCGCCGAACGACTCCGGCAGGGCCTGCTGCCAGTACCGCTGGATCGATGTGACGTAGAGCCCATTACGGCATTCCAGCAGCTTGGTGCGTTCCTGCTCGTTGGCGCACTGTTCGGTCGAGTTCCCGCTGGGTGCGCTCTCCTCGCCGCCGCCCAGCGTGTTGATCCCGAAGTAGCCGCCGATCAGAGCGAGGGCCAGGGTCACCACGATCCCGGCGAGCCCGCCGCCGCCGATCGGGAGGCCGCCGATGCCGCCTCCGCCGCCCGATCCGCGGACGTCCTCGATCGATCCGGGGTCGATGTCGGCGCGTTCGTTGAGTTCCATGTCGTCCCACCTTCAGCACGGTTGCCCGGGCGAGTACCCGCCTTCAGCACGGTTGCCGGGCGAGTACCCGATGATCTTGTGAATTAATCGAGCCCGGAGGCGCACGCGGGCGCGCCCCGGATTAATCGGGTGGGAGGTGTCCGCGGGCGCCCGGTAAGATGGCCGGGTGCTGCTCTGCGAAGGCTGACCTGCCCCGGCGCCGACCGTCGATCCGATGGCCGGCGCTTTTCTGCGCCCTGAGTCAGCCGTCTCACCGAGAGCGAGAAACCTCATGATCACCGCCACCGGACTGGAACTCCGCGCCGGCGCGCGCATCCTCATCTCCCCGACCACCCTGCGGGTGCAGCCCGGCGACCGGATCGGCCTGGTCGGCCGCAACGGCGCCGGCAAGACCACCACACTCAAGGTTCTCGCAGGCGAGGGCATTCCGTACGCGGGACAGGTCGAGCGGACGAGCGAGATCGGTTACCTGCCTCAGGACCCGCGGACCGGCGACCTGAACGTGACCGGCCGCGACCGGGTCCTGTCCGCCCGCGGCCTCGACACCATCCTCGCCGAGATGCAGAAACTCGAGATCCAGCTCGAGGAGAGTTCCGAGGAGAAACTGGTCCGGCGGTACGGCCAGTTGGAGGACCAGTTCTCCGCGCTCGGCGGTTACGGCGCCGAGGCCGAGGCCGCCCGGATCTGTGCCAACCTGGGCCTGCCCGAGCGCGCCCTGGCCCAGACGATCGGCACCCTCTCCGGTGGCCAGCGCCGCCGGATCGAGCTGGCCCGCATCCTGTTCGCCAACTCCGGGCAGAACGGCAAGGGCATCCTGCTGCTCGACGAGCCGACCAACCACCTCGACCAGGACTCGATCGCCTGGCTGCGCGGCTACATGGCGCAGCACAAGGGCGGCCTCATCGTGATCAGCCACGACGTCGAGCTGCTCGACGCCGCGGTGAACAAGGTGTGGTATCTCGACGCGAACCGCTCGGTCGTCGACATGTACAACATGGGCTGGAAGACGTACCTCGAAGCCCGCGAGACCGACGAGCGCCGCCGCCGCCGCGAGCGGGCCAACGCCGAGAAGAAGGCCGGCGCCCTGATGGCGCAGGCCGACAAGATGCGGGCCAAGGCCACCAAGACGGTCGCCGCGCAGAACATGGCTCGCCGCGCCGAGAAGCTTCTCGGCGGCCTCGAAGAGGTCCGGACCTCCGACAAGGTGGCCAAGGTCCGATTCCCGAGTCCGGCGCCGTGCGGCAAGACGCCTCTGACTGCGGCAAACCTCTCCAAGTCGTACGGGTCCCTGGAGATCTTCACGGACGTGAGTGTCGCGGTGGACCGTGGTTCACGGGTGGCGATCCTCGGGCTGAACGGCGCCGGCAAGACCACCCTGCTGCGGATGCTCGGTGGCCTGCTCGAACCGGACACCGGTGAGGTGCGTGCCGGGCACGGCCTCCGGCTGGGCTACTACGCCCAGGAGCACGAGACGCTGGACGTGGACCGGACGATCCTGGAGCACATGCGCAGCGCCGGCTCCGAGCAGACCGACACCGAGCTGCGGAAGATCCTCGGCGCGTTCCTCTTCTCCGGTGACGACGTCGACAAGCCGGCCGGGGTGCTCTCCGGTGGCGAGAAGACCCGTCTGGCCCTGGCCACCCTGGTCTGTTCGGGCGCCAACGTGCTGCTGCTGGACGAGCCGACGAACAACCTCGACCCGGTCAGCCGGGAGCAGGTGCTCGACGCGATCGCCAACTATCCGGGCGCGATCGTGCTGGTCACGCACGATGCCGGCTGCGTGCAGGCGCTCAAGCCGGACCGCGCGATCCTGCTGCCGGACGGCGACGAGGACGCCTGGAGCGACGATCTGCTGGAGCTCGTCGAGCTGGCCTGAGGTCCGATCGTCGTCGATCCTCAGTTGTCAACTGGTGCCCACACAGACAGTGCGATGTTCGGGCGTTTCCGAACAGGTCGGGCAGGTGCCGGGCGGTCCGTACCAAGGTCGAGTGTCACGCCATGGAGCGATCACAGCACTCTCCGGAGCGATCGAGGCGGTCCCCTCGATCCAGTGTTTCCGCAGGTGATCGATGGTCTTGGGGGACCGCCCCGGAGGGCGGAAATGGGTCCCGAGAGGCTCCCCGCAAACTGTCTGACATTGATGCCCGTGGTAACCGTCAAGTTCCTGACAGTAATAAATGGGCACGTTCACGGGGGCTAGATGCCTGGCGCATGATCGTCCGAGACGGTGTAATAGGTGGGACCGTATCTGACCGCACTGTCTGCGACGTGAGGATTCAAGATGGCAGCCACTGGCACAGCTACCAGTACTGAGAAGGGTCGTCGAATCGTCGGTAGCGAGCGGCAGTCGCTCGCCAAGGACCTGGTGAAGCGTTACACCGGCGGCGAGAGCATCCGCGCGCTGGCCGCGTCCACCGGCCGTTCCTACGGATTCGTACACCGCGTGCTCACCGAGTCTGGCGTGCAGTTGCGCCAGCGTGGTGGCGCCCGCCGCCGCAAGAAGGCGTGACGGCCGGGAACGCCGGGCCCACCACCACCGACGAGGTAGGCGTTCGCTACGAACAGGACGGGCCGGTCGCGACGGTGACGTTGTGCCGGCCCGACGTTCTCAATGCTCAGACTCCGGCGATGTGGACGGAGCTCGGCAACATTTCCCGGAAATTGCCGGGTGACGTCCGGGTCGTCATTGTCCGAGCCGAGGGACGCGCGTTTTCCGCGGGCCTGGATCTGTCGGTGGCCCGTGGCGACGGCGATTCTTCACTGTCCCGGCTGGCGCAGTTGTCAGCCACCGAGTGCGCCGATCGCATTGCCGGGTTCCAGACCGCGTTCACCTGGCTGCGTAGTCCGTCCATTGTGACGATTGCTGGAGTGCAAGGACACGCGATCGGCGCCGGCTTCCAGTTGGCGCTCAACTGCGACATGCGAGTGCTTGCGGACGACGCACGGTTCTCGATGGCCGAGGTCACCCTCGGGCTGGTTCCCGATCTGGGCGGTACGAAGCGGCTCACCGAGCTGGTCGGACCGTCCCGGGCGCTGGAGATCTGCGTCACCGGCCGGCGGATCTCCGCCGACGAGGCGGACCGGATCGGCCTGGCGACCACCGTCGTCGCCCGTGCCGACCTGGACGCGACCGTGTCCGACCTGGCCGCTGCGGTGCTGGCGGCGGACCGGGGAGCGGTCGCGGAGATCAAGGCCCTGCTGGCGGGTGCGCCCCTGCGGTCGTACGCGGAGCAGGACCGGGCCGAACGTGAGGCCCAGACACGGCGTCTCAGCGAACTGCTGGGCTCCGGGGAGTAGATCACCTCCCGGGATTGTCGTACCCACGGGGCAGGATGTGTTCTGCCCGTCGAACGACGCCCGGGAGGTGAGACATGTCCACGAGCTGGAGTGTGCTGCGCTCGATCCAGAGCGCGGATCGCGTCAACCGGCATCAGGTGCGCAAGGGCACCGCTCGGCGGATCGTGCGGTTCGCCGTGCCGTACCGGCGAGACATCTCGGTCTTCCTGCTGACCGTCATGCTGGCTGCCGGCATCGGGGTCGCCACGCCGCTGCTGGCCGGGCACGTGATCAACGCGATCACCGCAGGTGGCGCCGGCGCCGCCTCGGCGGTGGTCCGGCTCGCCCTGGTGATCGCCGCGCTGGCCGTCGCCGATGCGCTGCTGTCGCTCGCCCAGAGATGGTATTCGGCTCGCATCGGCGAGGGGATCATCCTCGACCTGCGGACCCGGGTCTATGACCACGTCCAGCGGATGCCGCTCCAGTTCTTCGCGCGCACCCAGACCGGCGCCCTGGTCAGCCGCCTCAACAACGACGTGGTCGGTGCCCAGCGGGCATTCACGTCGACGCTCTCCGGGGTGGTCAGCAACGTCATCCAGCTGACCCTCACGGCCGGTGTGATGTTCACCCTGTCCTGGCCGATCACCGCCCTGTCGCTGCTGCTCCTGCCGGTGTTCATCGTGCCCGCCCGCCGCGTCGGCCGACGGCTCGCCGAGATCACCCGTGAGTCGTACGACCTGGACGCCAAGATGAACGCGACGATGACCGAGCGGTTCAACGTCTCCGGCGCGCTGCTGGTCAAGCTTTTCGGGCGGCCGGACACCGAGGCGTCCCGGTTCGGCGAGCGTGCCTCCCGGGTCCGCGACATCGGTGTCCAGCAGGCCATGTATTCCCGCACCTTCTTCGTCGCGATGCTGCTGGTCGCCTCACTCGCGCAGGCCCTGACGTATGGGCTGGGCGGCTGGCTCGCCGTGCACGGCAACGTCTCGGCCGGCACCGTCGTCACCCTGGCCCTGCTGCTGACCAGGCTCTACGGCCCGCTCACCGCGCTCAGCAACGTCCGGGTCGACGTGATGAGCGCGCTGGTCTCGTTCGACCGGGTCTTCGAGGTGCTCGACCTGGAGCCGGGCATCGCCGAGAAACCCGGGGCGGTTCCGGTCCCGGCCGGGTCGGGGCGGATCGAGTTCCGCGACGTCCGGTTCCGCTATCCGAGCGCCGACCAGGTGTCGCTGGCCTCGCTGGAGGATGTCAGCGCCCTCGACCGGACCGAGCAGGCGGAGGTGCTCACCGGCCTCGACTTCACCGTCGAGCCGGGGCAGATGGTCGCGCTGGTCGGCCCGTCCGGCGCCGGGAAATCGACCACGTCGATGCTGGTGTCCCGGGTCTATGACGTGACAGGCGGGTCGGTGCTGGTCGGCGGGATCGACGTCCGCGACGCCACCCTGGAGTCGCTGCGGGACACGGTCGGCGTGGTCACGCAGGACTCACATCTCTTCCACGAGACCATTGCCGAGAATCTGCGGTATGCCCGGCCGGGCGCGACCGAGGAGCAGATGTGGGAGGCGCTGACCGGGGCGCGGATCGCCGCTCTGGTCCGGGCGCTGCCCGACGGGCTCGACACCGTGGTGGGCGAGCGCGGCTACCGGTTCTCCGGCGGGGAGAAACAGCGTCTCGCCATCGCCCGGCTGCTGCTCAAACAGCCGTCGATCGTGATCCTCGACGAGGCCACCGCCCACCTCGACAGCGAGTCCGAGGCGGCCGTGCAGCGAGCCCTGGCCGAGGCGTTGCGCGGCCGGACCGCCCTGGTCATCGCGCATCGGCTCTCCACCATCCGGGAGGCCGACCAGATCCTGGTCCTGGAGGAGGGGCGGATCGTCGAGCGCGGCCGGCACGAGGACCTGGTCGCGGCCGGTGGGCTCTACGCTTCGCTGTACCGGACCCAGTTCACAGAAGCGGTGATCTGATGGCCTACCTGGTGACCTTCGCGGCGCTCGCGTTGATCTGCGTGTTGCTGATGCGGTTCGCTGCCTGGGCCCGGCGCCGGGGGATCGGCGGCGGCGTGATGGGGCCGATCGACGAGGCGTGGCATCCGTCGGCTGACCGGTTCCGGCGCGAGACCGCAGTCCACGAGCAGCGGCTCCTGCCACCCCGGCCAGGCGACGACCGAACCCGCCCATGACGGTGCCGGGCCCTTTCCAGCCGCTCAGGCTCGAAATGGTCCCCGCATGCCCGTCGTGAGGGCGGCGAGTCTGGTCCGGCGATTCGATCGCAGTCCGGCCGTCCCACCGATCATCCCGCCCGAATGAGACCCACACCCGGCCATCCGCGCTCCGGCGTCCCGGGCCCAGCCCTGGGCCTGGCTGCCCGCGCCCAGCCCTGCGCCTGGCTGCCCGCGCCCAGCCCTGGGCCCGGCTGCCCGCACGCAGCTTTGCGCCCGGCGTTCCGCGCGCAGTTCTGCGCTCGACGGCCCGCGCCCAGCTTCGTGCCTGGCAGGTCGCGGTGGGCCTCACGATCGGCGGGTCCAAGTCGATCTGGATAGAAAACAAAGCCCGACCCGTGCGAAGCTGCAGGTGACTGTGGCCATGACGCGAGGCTCGCCCGATCTCGCGGGGGCGTAAGGGCGCGATGACGCCTGCCCACAGCCCGCGATGACGCCTGCCCACAGCCGCTTTCCCCATCCGGGGCAGGCGCGAAGCGCCCCGGAAGACTTGTGTAGTCGTGGATGCCTCTGAGCCTTATTCGCAGCCACCTCTGCTTGATAAGGGCAGCCCTCAGGCGGATGACGTCTTCTCGCCCACGGCTCGCCGCTCGCGGATCTTGCACGTGTTTTCACGCTCGCGTCGATCTTGCAGCTCTTTCCACATCCCAGCGGGAAGAAAGTTGCAAGGTCTCCCCGGCGCAGTGGATCTTGCACGACATACCGCGCCCAGACGTGAAGAATCATGCAAGATCGCTGCTGACCCGGAGATTCGTGCAAGATCGCCGCCAACGCGGAGAATCGTGCAAGATCTACAAGAATGGTCGGGCGCGAATTCGTTGCGAAAATGAACATTTCGACCTGGTTCGCGTCTCGGTTGCATGCGTGACCGGTGCGATGGCCTAAGCGTGGGCGGGAAATCGTCGCACGACAGAGGGATTGACCGCGGATGCGGCGAAAGCCTTGAAGCGGCTTCCCCCGGGGTGAAAGTTAACAAAATTGCTGGGTGCCCACCCCTCGTCGATCTTGTGCGGCTGCGGCTGCGGCTATGGCTGGGATCGGGGGCGAACGGCTCGCAAACTCGGCGAGGGGTGTCTGTGGGCGGAGAGTTGCGAGATCTGCGAGGGGTGTCTGTGGGCGGAAGGTTGCGAGATCTGCGAAGGGTGTCTGCGGGTGGGAGGTTACGAGGTCGGTAGGACGTGTTTGTGGCGGTGGGCGGTCACGAGGTCGGTGGGTGGGCTGGGGTCGCTGCTGCTCGGAGAGCGGCGAACTCGGTGATCAAGGCCGGCAGCTGGAAGTGGGCGTTCAGGCCGCTCGGGTTCGGCAGCACCCAGACCGGCACGCCGGCGATTGTGTCGCTCTGGGGGCCGAGCCGGGCCTTCGGGCGCTGGAACGCCGCGCGGTAGGCGGTCACGCCCAGCACCGCCAGGTATCGCGGGCGCAGCCGGGCCACCCGTGCGGCGAGTTGGGTGCCGCCTTCGAGGAACTCCTCGGGTGACAGTTCGTCGGCTCGGGCGGTCGCCCGGGAGACCACGTTGGTGATGCCGAGGCCGAGGGCCGGCAGTAGATGCTGTTCGGATGGGTGCAGCAGCCGGTCAGTGAAGCCGGCGCCGTGCAGCGCGGGCCAGAACCGGTTTCCCGGGCGGGCGAAATGGTGGCCGGTCGCCGCCGAGTAGAGGCTCGGATTGATGCCGGAGAACAACACGAGCAGGTCCGGTCCCGCCACGTCGGGAATGGTGCGGTCAGCGGCCGCCGCCACCTCGTCGGCACTGGGCCGCCTGGACGAGAGATCGGCGGCGGGCCGGATCTCGGGTGGGGCGGCGGTGGTCCGGGTTTCGGGTGGGGCGGTGGTGGGCTGGGTTTCGGGTGGCACGGTGGTGGGCTGGGGCGCCCGGCCGGTGCTGGGGGAAGTGGGGGCGGTCACAGGGTTCGGAGGGCGCCGCCGTCGACCGCCACCGCCACGCCCGTCACGTAACTCGCCGCGGGGGACAGCAGGAAAGCAGCCGCCCGGCCGAACTCGGTGGGCTCGCCGATGCGGCGCAGCGGGATTCCGGAGGCGACCGCTTCGGCGGCGGCGACCGGGTCGGCGGCCGATTCGAAGAGTTCACGGCTGCGGTCGGTCATGAAACGGCCGGGCAGGACACTGAGCACCCGGATGCCGCGCGGCCCGAACTCGTCGGCCATGTCCTTCGCCACCATCGCCAGGCCGGGACGGAAACCGTTGGAGAGGCCGAGGCCGGCCAGCGGCGTCTTCACCGACGTGGACAGCACCAGGCCGATCGCGCCACCCTCCGGCAGCGCCGACGCGAAGGTCCGGGCGGCCCGCACCGAACCCAGGAACACCGTCTCGAACGCGCTCGTCCACTGGTCGTCGCTCATGCTCGCCGCGCTGCCCGGCGCCGGACCGCCGACCGAGACCAGCGCGCCGTCGAGCCGCCCGAACCGCTCCTGCGCGGCGTGCACCAGCTCACGCGGGGTGCTCGGGTCGGACAGGTCGGCGGTCACCCCGAGGGCGTGCTCCGGGCCGCCGAGCGCGGCGACCGCCTCGGTGACCCGGTCGCCGTCACGTGACGAGATGACCACTTTCGCCCCGTCGCCGACGAGCGCCTGCGCGGTGGCGAACCCGAGCCCGCGTGAGGCCCCGGTGAGGATGTAGACACGATCAGCGAGCCCAAGGTCCATGCCCCGATCCTGCCATCTCCCGCCGCAGCGCCGTCGCGGTGGCCGCGTCGGCGGGCAGGAACGCCTCGATGGCGAGTTCGGACAGGGTCACGTCACGCGGTGTGCCGAGCACCGTCGTGATGCTGAAGAAACGCAGGTCCTCGTAGTGCAGCGGAACGACGAGACCGTCCGGGTGGGCGGTGCTCTCCCCGCCGGGGTAGGCGGCCAGTTCGGCCCGGAGCTCGCGCAGCACCGGGTCGCCCGTCGCCGCGGCCTGCCGGTCGAGGCGGTGCAGGATGTGCGTACGCCAATCGGGAAGGTTTTTGATCCGGCTCGCCATGCCGGCCGGATGCAGTGCCAGGCGCAGGACGTTGACCGGCGGGGTCAGCAGCTCGGGAGCGCATCCGGCGGTGAACCGGGCCACCCCGTCGTTGCCGTCGATCATCGTCCAGTGCCTGTCGATCAGGATCGCCGGATGCGGTGCGTGCCCGGCCAGCACGTTGCGGAGCGCGCTCAGCACGTCGGCGAGCGGCGGGCCGTCCAGTTCGGACTCCGGGTAGGCGGGCGCGTACCCGCCGGCCAGCAGCAGCTCGTTGCGGGCCCGCAGCGGCACGTCCAGTTCCTCGGCCAGGCGCAGCAGCATCTGCCGGGTCGGCCGGGAGCGGCCGGTCTCCACGAACGACAGGTGCCGGGTCGACACCCCGGACCGGCCGGAGAGATCGAGCTGGCTCATCCGCCTGGTGTCCCGCCAGCCGCGCAGCAACCTGCCCACCTCGCTCATTCCGGCAGCGTAGGCGGGCGCGCGGGACGGCGGCCATTACCTCGTGGGTAATCGCCGGCATTACGCCAGGGTATGGCCGCCGTTCACGGCGATCCGTTCGCCGGTGACGAAACGGGCCTGGTCCGAGGCGAGGAAGGCCACCACGTCGGACACCTCGGCGGGTGTGCCCATCCGGCCCAGCGGCACGTCTCGCCGGTAGTCGTCGACCTGGTCGGCGGGTATCCCGGCGTGGCGTTCGACGGGGATCCAGCCGGGCGCCACCAGGTTGACGGTGATGCCGAGCGGACCGAGCTCCCGGGCCCACGTGCGGGTCAGGGAGAGCTGGGCGGCCTTCGCGGCGCTGTACGCCGACATTCCGGGCGCGGAGCGTTCGGGCAGGTCGGAGCCGATGTGGATGATGCGCCCGCCGCCGAGCCGGCGCATGTCCGGGACGGCCGCCCGCATCAGCAGGGTCGGGCTCTTCACGAAGAACAGCAGCTGGTCGAGGTGGTCCTGCCAGGTCAGGTCGAGCGCTGCCCGTACCGGCTGAGGTCCTGTCGCGTTGGGGATCAGCACCCGGACCGGCCCGAGGACGTCTCGCACCGCGGGCAGGAGATCCGCGACGGCGGTCTCGTCGGTGATGTCGGCGCGGAATGCGGCGGCCGTGCCACCGGCCGCGACGATCGCGGCGACGACACGTTCGGCGCCGTCCGGATCGGGCAGGTAGTTGACCGCCACCGGCCAGCCGTCGGCGGCGAGCCGCCGCGCGATCTCCGCGCCGAGCCCGCGTGAGGCCCCCGTGACCAGGGCGGATCCGCGTCTGCCGGGCATCGGGGTCAGTGGCGGCGGACGGCTTCCTCGACCACGTCGAGGACTGCGGCGAGCTCGCCGGCCGGGCGGCCGGTGGCCAGGTGGAGGACGAGCCCGTCGTACGCGAGCTCGAGGAACTGGGTGAGGACCTCGACCGGCACGTCCTCGCGGAGCACGCCGGCGTCCCGCTGGCGCTGGAGTCGTTCGCGGGTGGCGTCGGCGATGGCGGCCGACCGCTGCGCCCACCGTTTGGCGAAGGCCGGATCGGTACGCCGCCGGTGCGCCACCTCGAGCTGGGTGCCGAGCCACCCGGCCGTGTCGCCCTCGCTGTTGCCGGCGCGTTCGAGCAGGTCACGCATCACCTGGACGAGACCGTTACGGGCGACTGTCTCAGCCATCGTGGCGGCGTCGTCCTCGGCGACCGCGAGGAAGAGATGTTCCTTGTCCCGGAAATGGTGGAAAATCGCGCCACGGGACATGCCGGTGGCCTCTTCGAGCCGGTGGACGGTCGCGCCGTTGTATCCGAACCGCGCGAAGCACGTGCGGGACGCGCTGAGGATCTCGTGGCGTCGAGCATCGAGCTGGTCCTGACTCACCCTGGGCACACCGTTGATCGTGTCATGGGCCAGGACTTTCTTGCAATCCGTACGTACGGCTTACTAGAGCCGGGTGACCCACGATCGGATGATGCGAATTTCGTCATCCTCTCAGCGTTTTGTTAACAGTCCTGGGCTGGTTGGTTCCCGTGATGCTCACGTAAAGTGCGCGCGTGCCTCTAGTCTTCCTCGCTCTGGACGACACCCTGCTTGACCGCAGTGGTGCGTTCCGGCTGTGGGCGAAGGGGTTCCTCGATGAGATCGCGGCGCCGCAGGACGATCTGGAGTGGCTCGTCGCGGTCGACGCGGACGGCCTGACCTCCCGGTGGGACCTCGCCGACCTGATCCGCGAGCGCTACCGGCTGCGGGTCTCGTCGATCGATCTGGTCGACGAGCTGAACGGCGGTCCACAGACCTTTGAACGCCTCGACCCGATGGTCGGTTGCGCGCTGGAGATCGCCGGCGATGCCGGGCTGGTGCCGGTGGTGGTCACCAACGGGCCGGCCGACCAGCAGGACGCCCGGATCCGGCGCACCGGCCTGGACCGCTATGTCGCCGACTGGGTGATCTCCGAGGAGTGCGGGGTGAGCAAGCCCAACCCGCGGATCTTCGCGGTCGCCGCCCAGCGGGTGCGGATGCGGCTGGCCGGCGCGTGGGTGGTCGGTGACAGCCCGGAGGCCGACATCGGCGGGGCCGCGGCGCTCGGCCTGCCCAGCGTGTGGCTGCACCGGGGGCGGGAGTGGGTGGACAACCGGTTCGCGCCGACCCACGCGGTCGGTAACGTGATCCAGGGCCTGTCCGCGATCATGGCGAACCGCTGAATTAATTCGGTTGCGCGCCCCGCCGTGATCGGAGAGAGTGGGCGCGCTGTAGAGAACGACCTGACGAGCAAGACCCGACGAGAAAGAAGGGGGTGGACCAGATGGCTGTCGTTGTGATGCCTGCTGTCCGCGTTTCCCTGAAAACTTCTTTCTCCGAGGAGAACCTCCAGTGCGCGAGCACGACTCTTACGGCTCCACCACCATGCGCGGCAAGCGCAAGAAGTTCGACGACGACGACCCCACGTTCGTAAAGCGCGGCCGGATCGAGCCGGCCCTGCAGGAGGACCCGGATCTGCCCGAGGAGGGCGACCGCTGGTCCACGTGGGACGGCGCCCTGCACGGTCCCGAGCCTCGCCCCGACTGGGTCCGCACCGAGTACGGTGCGGTCGACACCGAGCTGGGCATGCTCAAGACCGGCAAGGAAGCCGACGTGTTCCTGGTGCGCCGGGCCATCCCGGGCACCGACAAGATCAGCATGCTGGCAGCCAAGCGCTACCGTGACGGCGACCATCGGATGTTCCATCGCGACGCCGGTTATCTCGAAGGGCGCCGGGTCCGCCGGTCCCGGGAGATGCGGGCGATGAACAACCGGACCGCCTTCGGCAAGGAGATGATCTCCGGGCAGTGGTCGGCGGCCGAATTCGGCGCGCTCGGCCGGCTGTGGGAGATCGGGCAGGAGAGCGGCCTGGTCTGTGTGCCCTACCCGGTCCAGCTGATCGGCACCGAGCTGATGATGGAGTTCATCGGCGACTGGGAGACGGGCGAGGCCGCGCCACGCCTCGCCCAGGTCCGGGCTGATCCGGATCAGCTGGCCGACCTGTGGCGGCAGATGACCGACGCGCTGTCGGTGCTGGCCCGGGCGCAGGTGGCGCACGGTGACCTGTCGCCGTACAACACGATGGTGCACGACGGGCGGCTCGTCATGATCGACCTGCCGCAGATCGTCGACGTCATCGCCAACCCGCGCGGGGGCGAGTTCATCGCCCGGGACGTGCGCAACGTGGCGAGCTGGTTCCGGTCGCGGGGCCTGACCATCGACGAGGACGAGCTGATCGAGCGCCTGCACTTCGAGGCGGGCCTGCGCTGACCGGCAGCTGGGGCCGGGGCCGCACGGCCCCGGCTCACCTCACTGAATGTAGCCCTCGACCTCGGCGGTGCTGTGGGCCTGCTCGACATCCGGATCGTGGCCGGCGTCACGGGCCGCCCGGCGGCGGCGCAGCAGGTCCCAGCACTGGTCGAGGGACTCCTCCAGGTCCTTGAGGCGGGTGTGCTCCTCGTCGGACGAGATCTTGCCATCGCTCAGCTGGCGGCGAAGCTTGTGCTCCTCGTCGACCAGCTCGCTGATCCGTCCCAGAACGGTCTTGTCATCCATGTCCGAAGCCTATTCACCACCGGCGGGGTGTCCACGCCGACCCGTGGGAAGATCGCCGGGTGACGCTTGACGAGCAGCGGGAGCACATCCTCTCCGGGGCCATGTACAACGACCTGACCAGCGAACTCGTCGAGGCGCGGGAGCGGACCGTGCTGCTCACCGACGAGTACAACCGGAGCTTCGGGCGGCCGCAGGCGGAACGCGAGGGCATTCTGCGGCGGCTGCTCAAGTCGGTCGGTGACGGGTGTCACTTCGAGCCGACGTTCCGGTGCGAGTTCGGGTTCAACATCAGCGTCGGGGACAGCTTCTACGCCAACTTCGACTGCGTGATGCTCGACGGCGGCGGGATCACCATCGGTGACCATGTGCTGTTCGGGCCGCGGGTCGGGATCTACACCTCCAACCACGCCATCGACGCGGCCGAGCGGGCGGCCGGCGCCTGCTACGCCAAGCCGGTGACGATCGGGGACAACGTGTGGATCGGTGGCGGCGTCACCATCAACCAGGGCGTCACGATCGGTGACGGCGCGATTGTCGCCTCCGGCAGCGTGGTCACCAAGCCGATCCCCTCCGGGGTGATCGCGGCCGGCGTCCCGGCCCGGGTGCTGCGTGAGATCACCGACGCCGACAAGACCGGATTCAAACCCTGATTCTGGTACGGGGTGAGCGCCTCTTTCGTGAAGCGGGGGCGGGTAGCCGTACCGGATATGGAAAAAGCCCGCCTCCCGGAACCGGAAAGCGGGCCTTGACCAGGCAATGTCAGCTGCGAAGCATCTTGCGCAGCACGTACTGCAGGATGCCGCCGTTGCGGTAGTAGTCGGCCTCGCCGGGCGTGTCGATGCGGACGACCGCGTCGAACTCGATGCCGGTGTCGGTGGTGACCTTGACCGTGCTCGGCGTGGTGCCGTCGTTGAGCTCGGTGACGCCGGCGAACGAGAAGGTCTCGGTGCCGGTGAGGCCGAGCGACGCGGCGTTCTCGCCCTGCGGGAACTGCAGCGGGAGCACGCCCATGCCGATCAGGTTCGAGCGGTGGATGCGCTCGTAGCTCTCGGCGATGACCGCGCGGACGCCGAGGAGCATGGTGCCCTTGGCGGCCCAGTCACGCGACGAGCCCGAGCCGTACTCCTTGCCGGCCAGGATCACCAGCGGGATGCCGGCCTCCTGGTAGGCGACCGAGGCGTCGTAGATGGTGGTCTGCTCGCCGGTCAGGTGGTTGAGCGTGAAGCCACCCTCGACATCGGTCAGCAGCTGGTTGCGCAGCCGGATGTTGGCGAACGTGCCCCGGATCATGACCTCGTGGTTGCCGCGGCGCGAGCCGTAGCTGTTGAACTCGGCGCGCGGGACGCCGTGCTCGGCGAGGTACTTACCGGCGGGCGAGTCCGGCTTGATCGAGCTGGCCGGGGAGATGTGGTCGGTGGTGACCGAGTCGCCCAGCTTGGCCAGCACGCGGGCGCCGGTGATGTCGGTCACCGGGCTCGGGTCGGCCTGCATGCCCTCGAAGTACGGGGGCTTCCGGACGTAGGTGGAGTCGTCCGCCCAGGCGAAGGTGTTGCCGGTCGGGGTCGGCAGCGACTGCCACTGCTCGTCGCCGGCGAAGACGTCCTGGTAGGCGGTGCTGAAGCCCTCGGCGCCGATGGCCTGCGCGATCGTCTCGTCGATCTCGGCGTTGGTCGGCCAGATGTCGTTGAGGTAGACCGGCTTGCCGTCCGAGCCGGTGCCGAGCGGCTCGGTGGTGATGTCGATGTCCATCGAGCCGGCCAGGGCGTACGCCACCACCAGCGGCGGGGACGCCAGGTAGTTCATCTTGACGTCCGGGTTGATCCGGCCCTCGAAGTTCCGGTTGCCGGAGAGGACGCTGACCGCGGTCAGGTCGGCCTCGTTGATGGCGGCCGAGACCTCCTCGGGCAGCGGGCCCGAGTTGCCGATGCAGGTGGTGCAGCCGTAGCCGACCAGGTTGAAACCGATCTTGTCCAGGTACGGCGTGAGGCCGGCCCGGTTGTAGTAGTCGGAGACGACCTTCGAGCCCGGGGCCAGGGTGGTCTTGACCCACGGCTTGCGGGTCAGGCCCTTCTCCACCGCCTTCTTGGCGAGCAGGGCGGCGCCGATCATGACCTGCGGGTTCGAGGTGTTGGTGCAGGACGTGATGGCGGCGATCACGACGGCGCCGTGGTCCAGCTCGTACTCGTTGCCGTCCTCGCCCTTGACCAGGGTGGGCTTGGAGGTGCGGCCCTTGGCGCCGTTGGCGGCGCTGAAGATGACCGGCTTGTCGGCGTCGTCCTGCACACCGTTGGCGGGCGCGTCGGACGCCGGGAAGGACTCCTCGCTGGCCTCGTCGGCGTGGCCGTGCGGCGCCGCGTAGGTCGGCAGCGCGCCACGGAACGCGGCCTTCGCCTCGCTCAGCAGCACCCGGTCCTGCGGGCGCTTCGGGCCGGCCAGCGACGGGACGATCGTCGACAGGTCGAGCTCCAGCTTCTCGCTGAAGTCCGGCTCGGCGTCCGGGTCGAGCCAGAGACCCTGGCGCTTCGCGTACGCCTCGACGAGCGCGACCTGCTGCTCGGAGCGGCCGGTGAGCTTGAGGTAGTCGATGGTCTGCTCGTCGATCGGGAACATCGCGGCGGTCGAGCCGTACTCCGGCGACATGTTGCCGATGGTCGCGCGGTTCGCCAGCGGGACGGCGCTCACGCCGGGGCCGTAGAACTCGACGAACTTGCTGACCACACCGTGCTTGCGCAGCATCTCGGTGATGGTGAGCACCAGGTCGGTGGCGGTGGTGCCGGCCGGGGCCTCGCCGTAGAGCTTGAAGCCGACGACCCGCGGGATCAGCATGCTGACCGGCTGGCCGAGCATGGCGGCCTCGGCCTCGATGCCGCCGACGCCCCAGCCCAGCACACCCAGGCCGTTGACCATGGTGGTGTGCGAGTCGGTGCCGACCACGGTGTCGGGGTAGGCCTGGCCGTTGCGCTCCATGATCGTACGAGCCAGGTACTCGATGTTGACCTGGTGCACGATGCCGGTGCCCGGCGGGACGACCTTGAACTCGTTGAACGCGGTCTGACCCCAGCGCAGGAACTGGTAGCGCTCGCGGTTGCGCTGGTACTCCAGCTCCACGTTGCGCTGGAAGGCGTCCTCGCGGCCGAACAGGTCGGCGATGACCGAGTGGTCGATGACCATCTCGGCCGGCGAGAGCGGGTTCACCTTGGTCGGGTCGCCGCCCAGGTCCTTCACGGCCTCACGCATGGTGGCCAGGTCGACCACGCAGGGGACGCCGGTGAAGTCCTGCATCAGCACCCGTGCCGGGGTGAACTGAATCTCGACGTTCGGCTGTGCGTCCTTGTCCCAGCTGCCGAGCGCGTTGATGTGGTCGGCGGTGATGTTCGCGCCGTCCTCAGTGCGCAGCAGGTTCTCCAGGAGGACCTTCAAGGAGTAGGGCAGGCGTTCGTGCCCCTTCACCTTGTCGATCGTGAAAATCTCGTAGCTCGCGTCTCCGACGCGCAGCTCGCTCTTCGCACCAAAGGTGTCGAGGCTGGCCACCGTCATCTCCTTCACACCCAGCGACTGGAAGTCAAGTCTTTCGCACCGAAAGGGCGACCTCTTGGTTAGGTATGCCTAACTCTCGGTTGTGCGTCTTCGGTAAACCGTACGTCCGTCTTGCTAGCCGCTGCAAGGCGGGTCCCACGCGACGATCCTCGCAGCCTGTAGTCGAGAGACCCGGAAAATGTCGTATCCCGCTGGGATGATGTGCCGGTGACGACGATGGAGATCATTGCGGGCGCCCCGGCTTCTTCCAGGACCAGGCCGCAGTGGCTGATCGTGCACTACCAGCGGCCCGACGGCGACTACGCCGACTGGATCCTGCACGCCTGGGGTGATCTCGCGCCCGGCGCCGACCCGCTCTATCCCGACGGCGTGCCGTTCGCCGGGGAGGACGCATGGGGCCGCTTCGCCTGGGTGCGCATCGCCGAGGATGCTCAGGAGATCGGCTTCCTGGTGCTCAGCCGACAGGGCGGCAAAGACGTCGAGATCGACCGCTGGGTCACGCTGAGTGAGGGCAGTGAGATCTGGGTCACGGCCGGCGACAGGCGTGTCTCGTACACCCCGCCGGCCCTGCCCGAGCCGCCCGCCGAGACCGTGGTGATCCACTACCGGCGTCCGGCCGGCGACTACGCGGGGTGGGGACTGCACGCCTGGGAGGGCGTCCCGGTCACCGAGAAGACCAGGTGGGGCCGGCCGCACATGCCCACCCGCTACGACGCGTTCGGCGCCGTCTTCGAGGTGCGGGTCCGGCCCGACGCCGTCGGCCTGCGCTACGTGCTGCACCGCGGCGAGGAGAAGGATCTGCCCGACGACCAGCGCCTCGACCTCACCGTGGCCCGCGAGGCGTGGCTGGTCGCCGGTTCCGTCCAGCCGGTCCGGCCCGACGTCGGGACGCATGGCCCCGAGCTCGACCCGGCCCGGGCGCACGCCGTCTTCATCGACCGGGGCACCGTGGCGCTGCCCGAGTGGTTCGCGTCCCGGGCCGCGAGCTTCACCCTCGGGTCGCTACCGCTCGTGCCCCGGCCCGGCGGCCTGTTCCAGGCGCAGAGCCGCCGCTTCCCGCACCTCCGGGCCTATCGCGCCTTCGCGGTGCGTGAGCTCGGCGACGCGACGCTCGGTGCGATGCTGCGCGACCAGATCCTGGTCACCGGCCGTGACGGCGCGGGCGAGGTGGTCGCGGTCACCGCCGTGCAGTTGCAGGGCGTGCTCGACGATCTGTATGCGGACGCCGCCGGCGCCGAGCTGGGCCCGGTGCTCGACGACCCGGAGCGGCCGCGCCTGTCGGTGTGGGCGCCCACCGCCCGCACCGTGGAGCTGGAGCTGTTCCGCGAGCCCGGCGAGGAGCCGCGGGTGCTGCCGATGGAGCGCGACGACACGACAGGCGTCTGGTCGGTCGCCGGCAAGCGCAAGTGGATCAACAGGTGGTATAGATTCCGCGTCCAGGTGTGGCAGCCGGCCGCCCAGCGGATCGTCACCACCAGCGTCACCGACCCGTATTCGGTGTCGCTGGCCACCGACTCCACCCACAGCCAGCTCGTCGACCTGTCCGACCCGGAGCTCGCCCCGCCGGGCTGGGCCGGGTCCGCCGCGCCGGAGGCGGTGGCGCCGGCCCGGATGCAGATCACCGAGGTCTCGGTCCGCGACTTCTCGATCGCCGACACCACCGTCCCGCCCGGCGAGCGCGGCACCTACCTGGCGTTCACCCACCACGAGTCGGCCGGGATGCGTCACCTGCGCTCGCTGGCCGAGGCCGGGCTCACCCACGTGCACCTGCTGCCGGTCAACGACTTCGCCACCGTGCCCGACCGGCGCGCCGACCAGGCGGCGCCGCTCTGTGACCTGGCGTCGTTCCCGCCCGACTCGCCGGAGCAGCAGCGGGCCGTCATGGCGGTGGCCGACTCCGACGGCTTCAACTGGGGTTACGACCCCTGGCACTGGACGACGCCGGAGGGCAGCTACGCCACCGACCCGGCCGGCGCGCCCCGGATCACCCAGATGCGCGCGGCGGTGGCGGCACTGCACGCGGCCGGGCTGCGGGTGGTCCTCGACGTCGTCTACAACCACACCATGGGCGACGGGCTCGACCGGTTCAGCGTGCTCGACCGGATCGTCCCCGGCTACTACCACCGGCTGCTCGCCGACGGCAGCGTCGCCGAGTCGAGCTGCTGCCCGAACACGGCCACCGAGCACACCATGATGGGCCGGCTCGTGGTCGACTCGCTGGTCACCTGGGCCCGGGAGTATCGGATCGACGGCTTCCGGTTCGATCTGATGGGCCACCACCCACGGGCCAACGTCCTGGCCGCGCGGGAGGCGCTGGAACAGGTCCGGCCGGACATCGCGCTCTACGGCGAGGGGTGGAATTTCGGCGAGGTGGCCTACGACGCCCGGTTCGTCCAGGCCACCCAGGTCAACATGGCCGGCACCGGCGTCGGCACGTTCAACGACAGGCTGCGCGACGCGATCCGCGGTGGCGGGGCGTTCGGCGACGACCCGGCGGTGCGCGGCTTCGCGACCGGGCTCGGCTCGGCGGTTCCACTGTGGCTGCACGACCAGGTCAAGGTGGGCCTGTCCGGGGCACTGGCCACCTACCGGTTCCGGGCGCACGACGACGTCGAGCGCAGCGGCGCGCAGATCGGCTACAACGGCTCACCGGCCGGTTACGCCCACGATCCGGGCGAGGCGGTCAACTATGTGGACGCCCATGACAACGAGATCCTGTATGACGCGATGGCGTTCAAGCTGCCGGCCGGCATCTCCCAGATCGACCGGGCCCGCATGCAGGTCCTGGCGCTGTCGCTGGTGGTGCTGAGCCAGGGCGCGGGTTTCGTCGCGCTCGGCACCGAGCGGCTGCGGTCCAAGTCGCTGGACCGTAACTCGTACAACTCGGGTGACTGGTTCAACCAGATCCGCTGGGATCCGGCGCTCGGCAACGGGTTCGGGGTGGGCCTGCCACCGGAGTCCGACAACGGCGACAAATGGGACTGGTCTCGGCCGCTGCTCGGTGACCCGTCGCTGGTCCCGGCGCCCGACGTGATCGAGCTGGCCGCCGAGCGCTACCGGGAGCTGCTGCGGATCCGCCGGTCGTCGCCGGTCTTCGGGCTGCCCACCGCCGAGGAGGTGCAGCGGCGGCTGTCGTTCGCGCCGGGCGGCGGGTCGGAGCAGCCGGGCGTGATCGTGATGTGCCTGGACGGCACCGGCCTCGACCCCCGGTGGGCCCGCGTGGTCGTGGTGTTCAACGCCACCGACGGGTGGGTCCATCCGGCGATCCCCGGCCCGGACGGCTTGCGGCTGCACCCGGAGCTGACCGGCTCGGCCGATCCGGTGCTGCGGACCGCGACCCCGTCCGGCGTGCCCGCCCGCTCGACCGCCGTGTTCGTCGCCGACATCGCCTGACCGCGGTGGCCGCGCTCCAGAGACGCTGTCGTGCGAGGCGCGGCGGCGCTTTCAGGGACGCCGTCGTGCGGGGCGCGGCGGCGCTTTCGGAGACGCTGTCGTGCGGGGCGCGGCGGCCGTTTCCAGAAGCGCCGGTGTCCGGGCGCGGCGGCCGCCGCGCCGGCATCCCCCTGGCCGCTGGGGCGGGCGTGGCTGCGCTACATTGCGCCGCGTGAGGCGTCGAGCGGAGGTCGTGGTGCGGGTAGAGCGTGCCCTGTGCGCGTTGGTGTTGGCCGGGCTCATCGGTGGCTGCACCTCGTCGGGAGACGAGAAGAAACCGGTCGTCGAGGACCCCAGCTCACCGGCCGCCGCCGCGTCGGCGCCGGCCTGGACCGAGCCGGCCGCCTACAGCTTCACGCTGACCCGCGGGTGCGAGGCGGCGGCGATCGGCGAGTACCGGGCGACCGTCAAGGACGGTGTGCTGAGCGCCGCCGAACGGGTCGGCGCAGAGTCCGTGGTGCCGTCCACGTCGGCCGAGGTGGATCTCGGCCCGGTCACCGAGGGCCAGCAGGGCGAGGAGATCGACGTGCCGACACTCGGCGAGCTGCTGGCCATGGCGGCGACCGCCGGTGAGGACGGCGCCACCGTGGAGACGAAGTTCGACACCACCGACGGCCACCCGGTCCAGGTGAAGATCAACGTCGAGGACGATCCGGCCGCCGCCGAGTGCTGGAACGTGACGGAGTACAAACCGGCATCCTGACCGGGCCGGGCCTCCTCCGGGGCACAGCGTGTCACGCCGCGCCCCGGCCGGCCCTCGAAGGCGCGCCGCGCCCCGGGCGGGATCAGGGGTGCAGGGCATCCCGCAGGAAGTCGCCGCCCTGACGGGTGGCGGCCTTCGCGGCGTGCGTGTCCTTGAGCGCGTTGAGCAGCACGAAGTCGTGGACGATGCCCTGGTAGCGGACGGCGGTGACGTCCACTCCGGCGGTGCGCAGCTTGGCCGCGTACGCCTCGCCCTCGTCCCGCAGCACATCCGCCTCGGCCACGATGACCAGCGCCTTCGGCAGCCCGGCCAGGTCCTCGGTGGTGGCCCGCAGCGGCGACGCGGTGATCTGCGCCCGCTCCGCCTCGTCGGTCGTGTACTGGTCCCAGAACCACTGCATGCCGTCGCGGCGCAGGAAGTAGCCCTCGGCGAACTGGTGGTACGAGTCGGTGTCGAAGCTCGCGTCGGTCACCGGGTAGTACAGCAGCTGCGCGCTGATCGCCGGGCCGGACCGCTGCTTGGCCAGGATGGTCAGGGCGGCGGTCATGTTGCCGCCGACCGAGTCACCGGCGACCGCGATGCGGGTGGCGTCCAGCCCGTGCTGGGCGCCGTGCGTGGCCACCCACTCCAGCGTGGCGTAGACCTGCTCGATCGCGACCGGGTAGCGGGCCTCGGGGGAACGGTCGTACTCGACGAAGACGGTGGCGGCGTTCGCCCGTACGGTCAGCTCCCGGACCAGCCGGTCGTGGGTGTTCGCGTCGCCGAAGACCCAGCCGGCGCCGTGCGTGTAGATCAGCACCGGCAGCGGCCCGGTCACCCCGGCCGGCCGCAGGACACGCACCTTCACCTCACCGGTCGGGCCGCCGGCGAACGTCAGGTCCTGGACGTCGGCGGCCGGCGTCTCGACTCCGGCGCCGTCCTGCACCGACTCGACGGCCTTGCGGCCCTCCTCGGGGCCCAGGTCGAACAGGTACGGCGGGTTCGCGGTCGCCTCGACGAAGGCCTGCGCGGCCGGTTCGAGCACGGGCTTCGGGTAGCTCATCGGATCCTCCTGGAGATCGGTCGAGGATCAGCCAACCCGAGTTCAGTGCGTGATCAGTGCATTTCCGATGCACTCGTGATCCGGTCCACGGTGGCGACGAACCGGTCCACCTCCGCACTGCCGAGAGCCTGCCGGTAGGCCGGACCGTGCCGCCGCATCAGCTCCCGGAAGACGTCACACGCGGCCCGCGCCTGTTCGTGGTCGCCCAGGTGGTCGCTGGCCTCGGCGAGGAAGGCGTACGCCGGGAGCCGCATGTGGATCTCGCCGGGCGACATGTGCTCGGCCGCCCACCGTGCCATCGCGGCGGCCTGCCGGTGATCACCCATCAGCAGCGAGATCTCGGCGAGCCGGGTCGCCGCGTTGCTCCGGAGGTCGGAGAGGCCGGTGGCGGCGGCGATGTCGAACGCCTCCCGGGCGAGTGCCACGGACTCGTCCAGCTGACCGTCCTCCTGGAGGGTCCGGGCGAGCGCGTCGACGCAGTACACGAGAACCGTCGGTTCCCCGGTCAGCCGGGCCGCCCGCACCGACTGCCGGAGGAGGACGAGGGCCTGGCCCGGGTCCTGGTCGGCCACCATCAACCCCAGATTGCGCTGGAGGTGTGCCTGGCCGATCACGTCGTTCGCCCGGTCCGCGATGTCCAGCGCCCGGCGCAGCAGCATCTGCGCGACAGCCGGATCAGTGCGGCGCTCGGCGAGCGCGGCCTCCCGCAGCAGGGCCGCCTCCAGCACCGGCTCGCCGAGGCCGCCGACCACGGCCAGGACCCGCATGGTCTGTTCGCGGGAGTCGGCGTACGGCTCCAGCCGGGCCGACCGGACCGCCCGCAGGTACAGCACGGTGAGCACCGCCGCCCGGTGGTGGCCGTGCAGCAGCGCCAGGTCGATGATGCAGGCGAGCGCGGCCTGCTCCCGGGTGTACCAGCGCAGAGCGTCGTCGAGGGAGCCCATCGGGGTGGCCGTCATGCCCGGCGAGGCGGGGCCGATCGGGGCGATCTCGGGCCGGCCGAACGCCAGGTACGCCGCCCGGGCGTCGCGCAGACAGTGCTCGACCAAGCGGGCGACCGCAGGGCCACGCTCGTCGCCGAGGAGCTCTCCGGCGTACGCCCGGAGGAGGTCGTGCAGGGTGTACCGCTGCCGGCCGGCTTCGGTGATCATGTTGGCCGCGCTGAGCTCGGCGAGCGCCGCCCGCACGGCCGGACCTGTCCCGGTGATGCTGGCCGCCGCCTCGACCGGGATCTCCGGCCCGGAGTGCACCGAGATCAACCGGAACAGCCGGGCCGCGGCCGGGCTGAGCGCCAGATAGGACCAGGACAGCGCGGACCGTACGTCATCGTGGGTTTCGCCGGTGGTGAGGGCGTCCAGCCGGGCCTGTGAGGTCAGCTCGTCGACCAGGTCGGCGAGTTTGAGGCCGGGCCGGACCGCCGCGTGGGCTGCGGTGATCGACAGCGCCAGAGGCAGGCCGGCACAGAATCGGACGAGGTCGGTGGCCGCGGCCGGCTCGGCGGCCAGCCGGGGAGCACCGACCCGTCTCGCAAGCAGTTCCCGGGCGCCGGCGTCACTGAGCCGGCCGACCGGGACGGCGCGGGCGCCCTCGTGCGCCACCAGGCCGGCGAGCCGGTTGCGGCTGGTCACCAGCACCAGGCAGCCTGATGCGCCGGGTAGCAGCGGGCGCACCTGGTCGGAGTCGCGGGCGTTGTCCAGCAGGATGATCATGCGCCGGTCGGCGACCGCTGAGCGGAACCGGGCGGAGCGGGCGTCGACATCGTCCGGCAGTTCGGCGGGAGAGACGCCGATCGACTCGAGGAGCGTGGCCAGCGCGTCGGACGGGATCACCACCCGGCCGCTCGGGTCGAAGCCGCGCAGGTTGAGGTAGAGCTGCCCGTCCGGGTACCGGGGTGCCAGCCGGTGCGCCCAGTCCACCGCGAGAGCCGTCTTGCCGATGCCGCCCATGCCACTGAGCACCGCGATGCCGGTGCCCGGGTCGGGCAGCTCGCCGCGGTCGACGAAACCGGCCACCCGGCGCGGCAGCTGCGCCGGCCGGCGTTCCAGTGAAGGCTCGTCGTCGGTGAGCGCGGCCAGGTGGGCGGCCCGCAGCTCGGCGCCCGGGTCGGCGCCCAGCTCGTCGGCGAGCAGGCGGCGGGTCGTGTCGAAGTGCACGAGCGCCTCGGCCCGGCGGCCCGCCGACGTCATCAGGCGGATCAGCCGGGCCTGGAGCGGCTCGTGCAGCGGCGCCGACGAGGCGATCCGCTGGAGCAGGGGCAGAAGCCGCGGCTCGGCCAGGTCGGCGGCGTCCACCGCGATCTGGATCCGCTCCTGTTCCAGGGCCACGAAGGCCGGATGGGTGAGCACCTCGGCGTCCAGCCCGGCGAACACCGGCTCCTGGACGAGCTCCAGCGCCTGACGGACCGCCCCGGGCGTGTCCAGCAGCGCGCGCACCGCCATCAGGTCGCAGCTGTCCGCGCCGGTGACCAGACGGTACCCCTGCCCGGCCGGGAACACCCAGCCCCCGGTGGCCCGGCTGGCCAGCTCCGGCTCGAACAGCCGCCGGGCCTGCCCGACCAGCCGGTGCAGCTGATTGACCGCGCTGGGCGACGGCTCGGCGCCCCAGATCAGCTCGATCAGGGTGTCCACCCCGACCGTGCCGCCGCGGGCCGCGAGCAGCGCCGCCAGCAGGATCCGCAGCCGGGGCGCCCCGATGTCGACCTCGGCGCCGGAACGCCACATGCGGAGCCCGCCGTAGGAACGCAGTCGAACGGCGGGCCCGGTGGTGCTCATGCCCCTGATCCTGCCGGATGGTCAGCCGGGCAGGCGAGGACCGGCCTCCCGCTGCGACGCGAGCCACTGCTCGACCTCACCCGAGGCGCGCGGCAGACCGGCCGACAGGTTGCGGCAGCCGTCCGCGGTGACCAGCACGTCGTCCTCGATCCGGACGCCGAGACCGCGCAGCTCCGCCGGGACCAGCTCGTCCTCCGGCTGGAAGTAGAGGCCCGGCTCGACGGTCAGCACGTAGCCCTCCTTGAGCTGACCCTCCCGGTACGTCTCGTTGCGCGCCGCCGAACAGTCGTGCACGTCGATGCCGAGCATGTGCCCGAAGCCGTGCAGCGTCCACCGCCGGTAGACCGTGCTGTCGTCGGCCATCGCCTCGTCCACGCTCACCGGCAGCAGGCCCAGGTCGTGCAGGCCCTCGGCGAGCACCCGCATGCAGACCTTGTGCACGTCCCGGAAGACCACACCCGGCTTGATCGCGTCCATGCCGGCCTGCTGTGACGCGTACACGATGTCGTAGACCTGCCGCTGCAGCGGCGTGAACGTGCCGTTGACCGGAACCGTCCGGGTCACGTCGGCGGTGTAGAGGTTGTCGCCCTCGACCCCCATGTCCATCAGCAGCAGGTCGCCGGGCGTCGTCACACCCGTGTTGCGGACCCAGTGCAGGATCGTCGCGTGCGGGCCGGCGCCCACGATCGAGGTGTAGCCGACGTCGTTGCCGTCGTGCCGGGCCCGCAGCCCGAACACACCCTCCAGCAGCCGCTCCTTGACGCTCCGGTCGGCCGGCAGGATCCGGGCCACGTCCTCGAAGCCGCGCACGGTGGCGTCGATCGCGGCCTGGAGCTGGGCGATCTCCCACTCGTCCTTGACCAGTTTCAGCTCGGAGATCACCGCGGCCAGCGCCCGGTCGCGCGGCTTCGCCCGGTCCGGCTCGTACGCCAGCACCGCCCGGTCCACGTTCGGGTCGAGGCCGCGCAGCACCCGGGTGCGGCCCGGCGCCGAACCGGCCAGCGCCGCGCCCAGGTCGCCCAGCGGCGCCGCGGTCAGCCCCAGCTCGGTCGACTTCTCCGAGAGCGTGTGCGTCCGGCCCACCCACAGCTCGCCGTTGCGGTCCCGGAAGAACCGGTCGGTGTCCTTCGAGTTGCGCTGCCGCGTATACAGCACCGCGTCGTGCCCCGACCCGCTCGGGTGCAGCACGAGCACACTGTCCGGGTCGCGGTCGCCGGTCAGATAGAAGAAGTCGCTGCCCGGCCGGAAGTGGTAGTCGGTGTCGTTGGCACGCACCTTCTCGTTGCCACTCGGGATGATCAGCGTCTCACCGGGGAAGGCCTCAGAGAGCGCGTTGCGGCGCTTCGCGTAGTTGGGCACCTCGGGCAGGGGCGACACGGCCAGCGGATCCTCCCGCCAGCCCTGGCGCATGAAGCTCAGGAACGCCTCGGGGAAGTCGGGATCGTGTGACTCCGTCTTCGGCGCGGGCTGGGTGCCGCTGTTCTCGGCCATGTGGGGTGCCTCCGTTCTCGGTGCCCCCGACGTTACCGCCGAAGCTCCGGGCCCGGCAGGCCCGGGCCCGGCCGCCATGATCAAGACGGGGTGACCGGCAGGGTCAGGCACGCCAGCCGGGCGCCGGCCGTGCCCGCCTCACCCGGCATGGTGTGCGTGTGCTCGGCGTGCAGCACCAGCGAGCGGGGCGGCCGGCCGGCGGCGAACGTCCAGTCCTGCGCGCTCACCGCCCGCCCGACGCCGTTGCGGTCGGCGATGAAGTCCAGCCACACCTCGTTGCGCGGGTTGGCGTAGGCCGGGTCGGTCGAGGGCTTGCCTGGTCCGGCGGCGGGGTCGGGGCGGCTCTGGTAGTGCGGGCCGGCCGCGGCCGGATCCTTCTGGCACGGGCTGGTGTGCAGGTGGGCGCCGTACGGCCGGCCGGGCCTCAGCCCGGTGGCGAGCAGGCTCACCCGTACCCCGGCATGGTTTTGAATGATCGTGACCGTGGCCCGCGCGCCTGCCGGGACCACCGCCGTGTCGTAGGTGACGGCGCGCGCTTCGTCGCGCCAGGTCTTGAAGGTCCCCTCGGTGACGGGCGGGGGCGTCAGCAGGAGCGGCGCCGCCATCGCCAGCATTAACGGATTCATCTGCCGATTGTCGCAAATCTCCGGAAATCAACCTGTTGATCGGTTGGGTCTGGCCCGCTTGGGACCACCCGCCGCGGGATGAGAGGCTGGCGTCGTGGGCTACGCGATGGTGATGGGCGAGGCGCTGATCGACCTGCTCGAAGCGGACGTCGACGGCGAACAGGTCTACCGGCAGGCGATCGGCGGCGCGCCCCTCAACGTCGCCGTCGGCGTGGCGCGCCTCGGCGGCGACGCCCGGTTCGCCGGCAGCCTCAGCACCGACATCCTCGGCGACCGGATGGCCGCCTTCCTGCACGCCGCGGGCGTCGACGGCCAGGGCGTCCGCCGCGTCGCCGCGCCGACCACCCTCGCCGTCACCACGTTCGACGGCGCCGAGCCGACGTTCACCTTCTACGGCGAGCCGCCGTCCTACGCCCTGCTCACCCCGGCCGACCTGGACCTGCCGGCGGTGGCGGGGGCGGCGGTGCTGTACGCGGGTTCGATCAGCCTGCTCCGCGAGCCGTTCCTGAGCGCCGCCCGAGCCGCCTGGTCCGCCGCTGCCCCAGCCTCTGCCTCCGTCTCCGCCGCAGCCTCCTCCGCCGCCTCCTCTCCGGCTGGGGTGTCCGCCTCCGGGCCGCTGCGGGTCTTCGATCCGAACGTGCGGCCCACCCTGCTGCCGGACGCCGCCGCCGTGGACGCCCTCCGCGACCTCACCGAAGAGTTCTTCGCCACCGCTGACCTGGTAAAACTAAGCTCAGCCGACGCGATCGCCCTCTACCGCGAACACGATCCGGCCGCCGCCGCGGCCCGCATCCTCGCCCTCGGCGCGGGCGCGGTCGTGGTCACCTGCGGCTCCCGCGGCGCGCACGTGGCGACCTCCGGCGGCGCCACCGACATCCCGGCGCCGCTGGTCAGCGCGATCGACGCGACAGGCGCCGGCGATTCGGTGATGGCCGCCCTGATCAGCCGCCTGCTCACCGAAGGCCGTCCCGCCGGCCTGACCGCCTGGTCCGGCCACGTCCGCTTCGCACTCTCGGTAGCCGGCCTCGTCTGCGAACGACAGGGCGGCGCCACCGCGATGCCGACCCCGTCCGACTTGCGGGCCCGCTGGGGAGATCTCTGATTCGGTACGGCCACGAAGAGCCCTCTGCCTACACCGCAACGCAGGCCCGTCCCAGGACCGAAAGGCGCCTCACGGGCGTAGCCGCCGCTCACCGCCACCCCACTCCAAGCCACGTCAACACGCCGAGTAACCGGAACACCACTCGAGCGACGCTCCGAAGCTCCGAAGCCCTGGCGTTCCGGCGCTCCGATGTTCTGGCGTTTTGGCGCTCCGGCGTCCTGGCGTCCTGGTGCTCCGACGTTCTGGCGTTCTGGTGCCCTGGCGTTCCGATGTCCTGGCGTTCTGGTGCTCCGGTGTTCCGATCAACGCGGCCCGCTTCCGCAGCCCTCACGGATCTTGCACGAATCTCCGCCCGGGGCAGATCTTGCACGAATTTGCACCCCAGCGCCGATCTTGCAACCTTCTCCACGCCCCGACGGGAAGAAAGCTGCAAGGTCCTCGCCCAGAAGTAGATCTTGCAAGGAAAACCACACCGGGACATGAACAACGATGCAAGATCGCCGCGAGCGTGGAGAACCGTGCAAGATCGCCGCGAGCATGAACAAGCGTGCAAGATCGTCGCGGGCGTGAACAGCCGTGCAAGGTTGCCGCGAGTGTGGAGAAACGTAACAACTTCTCCATTAGTGCGGAGAAATACAACAATTTCGCCGCGAGTATGGAGAAATGTGTAAAAGTGTCGCTAGCGTGGGGAAACACGCAAGATCGCCGCGGGCGTGGAGGAGCGTGCAAGACCGCCGAGAGTGAGGCGGGCATGCAAGATCGCTAAGGCGCACAAGATCGGCCGACGGTGCGGTCCGGGCAAGGTTGCGCCGACCGGAGCGTGGAGCCGAGCCGAGCCGAGCTGTGACGGGTCGTGGACGGGTCGCGCCCGCGGGTCCGGGACGGGCTGGGCGCTTGTCGGGTGGGTCAGTCGCCGAGGGCCCGCGCGATGAACCGCTGCCGATCCAGCAGAACCCGCTCGATGCGTACCTCCGCGACCTGCGTGTCCCCGTCGTGGACGGTCACCTCGAACAGCAGTTTCGGCCCGTCCACCTTGGTCAGCGTGGCCTGGGCGATGACCCGGCGGCCGACCGGAGAAGGTGCCCGGTGTTCGACTTCGGCCCGGCTGCTGACCGTGGTGATGCCGCCCGGGATCTGCCGGGCGGTGGCGGCGACCGTAGCGGCTTCGGCGAGGGCGAGCAGCCGGGGCGTACCGAGAACCGGGACGTCACCGGAGCCCATGGACTGGGCGGTGTCGGCGTCGGTGACCGTCAACTCGACCCGGGCGCTGAGACCGGGCGCGAACTCCGGAAGCTCCATTGCCAAAGCTTAAGACTGTTCGGGCCGCTGCCAGTACGTCTCGTCGTCGGGTTCGCTGATCGGCCGCCCACCCGCGTCCGGAGGTACCACCCCGGACGCCCCGAAGCCGGACGAATCACCCCCGACGCCAGGTGCCGACGCCGCGTGGCTCGGGCCAGGGGGAACGAAACCAGGCGTCGGAATGCCCGAAGCCGGTGTGGCGAATCCGGACGCCGGCGGCGCGAATCCGGACGCCGGCGGCGGGAAACCGGGAGCCGGCGGCGCGAGCGCGGGACCGGACCCGGGCACCCCGGCCCCAGCAACCACCTGCGGGACAGCACGAGCCTGCCGGGACCGCGCCGCCAGCTGGTCGGCGATCGCGTAGGCCTCGGCCAGATCCCGGTCGCGGGCTTCACCGGCCCGCCCACCGGCGGTGTCGGCGTAGACGGTGGCGAGCCCGAGCCGCCGCTGCAACGGCCCCTGGACGACCCGGACGCTCTGCAACCGCGCGTACGGCACGAGGGTCATCTCCCGGGTGAGCCGCCCGGACCGGCTGACGAACACCTGGTCGGCGAGCCCGGCCCCGTAGAACCGCAGCCCGAACGGGTGCAGCCATTTGGCCCGGGCGGGCGGCGGCGACGTGGCCAGCCCGGCCAGGTCGACGCCGGGCAGGGCGGCGGCGACGAGCGCACGTGCGGCGGCCAGGTCACCGACCGGCATGAGGCGGTCGGAGCTGTGGTCCTCGCCGGGTTCGGGGCCGGAGACGCCGGCGATGTCGAGGGTCAGGCGCAGCCACTGTTTGGCCCGCCACAGCAGGGGCCAGGTGACCCGGACGGTCTGCACGCGGTGTGGCGGCACGACCTGGCTGCGGGTCTCGGTGAGCCCGTAGTGCAGGACCAGCCGTTCTCCGCGGAACAGCCGGAAGTCCCAGTCGCGCAGCACCCGCCGGATGGGTTGCAGCAGCACGCCGGCCATCGCGGTGACGGTGCTGGCGATGCCGATGAACGTCCAGGTCCCCTCCATCACGAACTGGGTGATCACCCACGCGACCCCGAACGGCAGGAAGAACGCCTGCGGTGTGAGCAACTGGCTGATCAGAAGGTCCTGGTTGCGTACCCGGTAGAGGGGAATCTCGGCGGCGGTGTCGCCGGGTGTGGGCGCGGCGACGGCGGGCGCCCGCCCGGACAGCGACAGCAGCCGTTCCCGCAGCGTGCCGGCGTCACGGACGGTGAGATAGGCGAGCGGCGCCTCGGTCTTGCCGCCGCCGACCACTTCGAGCCGCAGTTCGGCGAGCCCGGTGAGCTGGGCGAGCAGCGGCCGCCGCACCTCGACGGCCTGGAGTCGGTCGAGCGGAATGGCCCGGTTGCGCCGCCAGATCAGCCCTTCGGTGATCCGCAGCTCTCGCCCGACCACGTGATACCCCGTGTTCCACCAGCCGATCGCCGAGAAGATCACCACGGCGACGGCCAGCCCCAGCACGATCAGCGCGAAGTCGGTCGCCCCGACCTGCCCGAGCGTGTTCCAGGACAGCGCCGCGATGATCACCGCGATGCTTTTGGCGCCCTTGAGCAGCGGGCTGAGGGGATGCAACCGCTGCCGTGCCTCACCGTCCGTCGATCCCGTCCCGGCCGGCGCTCCCTCAGAAAACCCCCCATATGGTACGGAAGCCGCGTTCCCGCCGTCCGAGAGAGGCTGACTCGCGCCCCCGGGCAAGCCCGAAGAGTAGAAGCCCTCCGATCCAGGCGTCCCTGGCAGTGGCTGACCGCCGGTGCCCGTCGGGATGGGGCCGGCCGGGGCGGGATCGCCCGGGGTGGCCTGCGGGGGATGGGGGAGTCCGGCGCTGGTCACAGGCCCTCGGCCCGGTCTTCGCCGAGGGCGGTCAGCCGGTCGCGGAGACGGGACGCCTCGTCGGGTGGCAGGCCCGGCACCCGGGCGTTGCTGGCCGCCGCGGCGGTGTGCAACTGGACGGTGGCCAGCCCGAACGCGCGTTCCAGCGGCCCGGCGGTGACGTCCACGTACTGCATCCGCGCATACGGCACGATGGACAGGTGCCGGACCAGCAGCCCGTGCCGGACGAGCAGGTCCTTGTCGCGCTCGGCGTAACCCCAGGCGCGGACGGCGCGGGCGGCGATGACGGCCCGCCACGCGGCCAGGGCGAACACCGCGCCCATCCCGGCCAGCCAGGGCGTGCCCTCGACGATCAGGTATCCGGCGAGCAGCCCGCCGAGCAGCACCGCCGACCAGATCGCGATGCCGATGAGATGGACGATGATCAGCCGGCTGGAGACCGGGCGCCAGGCGACGGTGCCGGGCCAGGGCTCGAGGGCATCGACGACGGTAGGCGCGGACGGCTCGCTCACAACTAGAGCCTAGGAGACGACCGCACCGTCCGACGAGGCGAAGGGAGTCACCTCACGCAGGAATCCACGCGCGTCGAGGAAGGAGCCCAGGGTGGCCCGGTGCTCGCCGCAGGCCAGCCACGTCTTCCGCCGGTCCGGCGTGTGGATCTTCGGGTTGTTCCACAGGAGCTGCCACTCGGCGGCCGCACGACAGCCTTTGGAAGAGCACTGCGGAGAAAAGTCCTCGACCATGCCATAGACCCTACGGCTGGGAGAAAGAAGTTTGAGCGCCGGGCGGCCACGGGGGAAGCCGCCCGGCGACGATTCAAATGCTACACGCTTCCCAAGGTCGCGTGAGTACCCGGTGACGGTGCCCGATCCGGCGGATCGCGCAGAAAGATCCACACTTTCGGCCCATGGCATTCTGGGCTGCGAAGACATTCGGATCCGGCGATGATGACGCCCGGATGACGACACGGCTCCCTATGCTGCCGTGCAGTACGGACGTGGGGTTCTTAGGAACCTCTCAGCCGTGTGCTGTTGTCTGTCGTGTAAGTCTTGACCGTCGGCGTCGAAGAGCCGGCGTTTCTCGACAGTTGTGGAGGACCGGTGGCGCAGCCGAGCACGCCCGATACCGAGACCAGCGCCGACGCCGCCGTGCCGGTGCCGCCCGCGCAGGACGCGTCGCAGCTCGAGCGGGCGATGTTCGAGGTCAAGCGGGTCATCGTCGGCCAGGACCGGATGGTCGAGCGGATGTTCGTGGCGCTGCTGGCCCGCGGTCACTGCCTGCTGGAGGGTGTGCCCGGGGTGGCCAAGACCCTCGCGGTGGAGACTCTGGCCAAGGTGGTCGGCGGCACGTTCTCCCGGGTGCAGTTCACCCCCGACCTGGTGCCGTCGGACATCGTCGGCACCCGGATCTACCGGCAGTCGAGTGAGCAGTTCGACGTCGAGCTGGGCCCGGTGTTCGTCAACTTCCTGCTGGCCGACGAGATCAACCGCGCTCCGGCCAAGGTGCAGTCGGCGCTGCTCGAGGTGATGGCCGAGCACCAGGTGTCGATCGGCGGCAAGAGCTACGACGTGCCCGACCCGTTCCTGGTGATGGCCACGCAGAACCCGATCGAGCAGGAGGGTGTCTACCCACTGCCCGAGGCGCAGCGTGACCGGTTCCTGATGAAGATCCTGGTCGGCTATCCGACCGACGCCGAGGAGCGGGAGATCGTCTACCGGATGGGGGTGAGCGCCCCCGAGCCGAAGCAGATCTTCACCCCGGCCGACCTGCTGGCCCTGCAGAGCCGCGCCGACCAGGTGTTCGTCCACAACGCCCTGGTCGACTACACGGTCCGCCTGGTGCTGGCGACCCGCGCCCCGGCCCAGCACGGCATGCCCGACGTGGCCCAGCTCATTCAGTACGGCGCAAGCCCCCGCGCCTCGCTCGGCATCGTCCGGGCCACGCGCGCCCTGGCCCTGCTGCGCGGCCGTGACTACGCGCTCCCGCAGGACGTGCAGGACATCGCGCCGGACATCCTGCGGCACCGGCTCGTGCTCAGCTACGACGCGCTGGCCGACGACATCCCGGCCGACCACATCGTGGCCCGGATCATGCAGATGGTCCCGCCGCCGCAGGTGTCGTCGCGCCAGGGCTCACCGAACGGCCAGCCCACCCCGCCCACCGGGTTCGGCCAGCCCGGTCAGCCGGCCGGGTTCGGTCAGCCCGGTCAGCCGTCGTTCCCGCAGCCCGGCCAGCCGGTCCCGGCGCTTCCCGGCCCGCTGGCCCCGGTCGCCTCCGGCCAGCCACCCACCGCCCAGTTCGTCGCCGGCCCAGCAGGAGTGGGCGGCCCGGCAGGAATGGCCGGCCCAGCAGGAATGGGCGGCCCGGCGGGAGTGGGCGGCGCGGGTGTGATGGGGGCAGGCGCGACGGGAGCCGGCCACCCCGGCCCGGCAGGACCTGCCGGAAACGCCGGCCCGGCGGGAGCGCAGCCGACCAGTGGCGTCCCCGCGGCCACCTTCGACAGCCGGCCCCCGCAACCGGGCGGTAACGGCGCCTGGCCGAGCCAGTCATGACCCCGCCGGGCGCCGCGATGCCCGTCGCCCCGGAGGAGGCGGCCCGCGCCGAGGCCGTCCTCGGCCGGCTGCAACTACTCATCACCCGCAAACTGGACGGCCTGCTCCAGGGCGACTACGCGGGCCTGCTGCCCGGTCCGGGCACCGAGGCCGGCGAGTCCCGGGAGTACCGTCCGGGCGACGACGTGCGCCGGATGGACTGGCCGGTGACGGCCCGCACCACGATGCCGCACGTGCGCCGGACGGTGGCCGACCGCGAGCTGGAGACGTGGCTGGCCGTGGACCTGTCGGCGAGCCTCGACTTCGGCACCGCCAAGTGGCTGAAACGGGATCTGGTGATCGCGGCCGCCACGGCGATGGCTCATCTGACCGTCCGGGGCGGCAACCGGATCGGGGCTGTGGTGGGCACCGGGTCCGGCGTACCGGAGAAGGGGTCTGGCGGAAGCTGGTGGCGCCGGAAGCCGGCCGCGCAGGCCGAGCCGACGCATCGGTCTCCGATTCTGCGCCTGCCGGCGCGGCCCGGCCGCAAGGAGGCGCAGGGCCTGTTGCGGGCGATCGCCGGGACGAAGATCAAACCCGGGCGGGCCGACCTGGGCGCGCTGATCGACATGCTGAACCGGCCGCCGCGGCGGCGTGGCGTGGCCGTGGTGATCTCCGACTTCCTGGCGCCGGTGGACAACTGGGCCCGGCCGGTCAAGAAGCTGGGGGTCCGGCACGACGTGCTGGCGATCGAGGTGGTCGACCCGCGTGAGCTGGAGCTTCCGGACGTCGGCGTGCTGACTCTGGCCGACCCGGAGTCCGGGGCGCTGCACGAGGTGCAGACGTCCGATGCGAAACTGCGCCATCGGTACGCCGAGGCGGCCGGCCGGCAGCGTGCCGCGATCGCCCGTGCGCTGCGTGCGGCCGGCGCCAGCCATCTGCGGCTGCGCACCGACACCGACTGGCTGCTCGACATGGTCCGCTTCGTGGCCGCTTCGCGCCACGCCCGTACCCGAGGGACCACACGATGATCCGTTTCCTGGAGCCGTGGTGGCTGCTGACCCTGCTGCCGGTCCTGGCGATGGCCGGGGCGTACGTCTGGCGGCAGTTCCGCAAGCGGCAGTACGCGATGCGGTTCACCAACGTCGACCTGCTGCGCACGCTGGCGCCGAAGGGCCTGGGCTGGCGTAAGCACGTGTCGGCTGCCGCGTTCCTGCTGATGCTGGGCGCGCTGGCGGCGGCGACGGCCCGCCCGTCGGTGGACACCGAGGAACCGCTGGAACGGGCCACTGTGATGCTCGCCATCGACGTGTCGCTGTCGATGCAGGCCGAGGATGTCGAGCCGAGCCGGATCGAGGCGGCACAGGAGGCGGCGAAGGCGTTCGTCAGCGAGCTGCCCCCGACGTACAACCTGGGTCTGGTGTCTTTTGCGAAGGCGGCGAACGTGCTGGTCGCGCCGACCAAGGACCGGTCCGCGGTGATCTCCGCCATCGACGGGCTGACGCTGGCCGAGGCGACCGCGACGGGTGAGGCGGTGTTCACCTCGCTGGACGCGATCCGGATGGTGCCGTCGGACGGCGCGGACGGCGCCCCACCGGCCCGGATCGTGCTGCTCTCGGACGGTTACCGCACGTCGGGCCGGTCGATCGAGGACGCGGCGACCGCCGCCGTGCAGGCCAACGTGCCGGTGTCGACGATCGCGTTCGGCACCGACACGGGTGTGGTGGACATCCGCGGCTCGGTGCAGCGGGTGCCCGTCGACAGGTTGTCGTTGCAGGACCTCGCCGAGCAGACGAAGGGCTACTTCTACGAAGCGGCGTCGGTCAGCGAGCTGAAGCAGGTCTACGAGGACATGGGCAGTTCGATCGGGCATCGCACCGAGCCACGTGAGGTGACGCAGTGGTATGCGGCGATCGGCCTGCTGCTGGGGCTGGCCGGGGCGGCGATGAGCCTGCTGTGGACGTCCCGGCTGCCCTGACCGGTGCCGGTCAGGGCGTGTTGTGGGCGAGCACGAAGAGCACCAGGACCCATGCCGAGAGCAGGGTGAATCCGAGGGGCGCGACGAAGTTACGCATGGTTGAACCGTCTTCCGCTGGCGACTGAGCAAAGGGCGCTGTGGTCGGTCGCGGCCGGAAACCATCGCACGCCGAAAAGGCCGGCGGAAAGCCGGTGGGCGTGCAGATGGGGAGTCGTCTGGTCAGCGGTCAGAAACGCTGACGAGCGTCCCGGCCACGACTAGGAGGATCGCTATCTCGCACAGCGATCACCTCCATCAGCTCGTCGGGCCTGGGAACCGGTTGGGAGCGTACTCCTTAATCGCAACTTAAGAAAATCGGCCCCGCACTGAACGGGCCGTAAGTCGGCGGGACCGTCCCTCCGAGGTGGGACGGCGGGCCGATAGTCTCGCTCTTGAGTGACCCTGAGTGAGTAACGCCTGTCGAATGGAGTGTGTTGTGGCTCGCACCGTTCTGGTGACCGGAGGAAACCGCGGCATCGGCCTGGCCATCGCGAGTGCGTTCGCGAAGCAGGGCGACCGGGTGGCCGTCACCCACCGTGGTTCCGGCGCGCCCGAGGGCCTGTTCGGCGTGCAGTGCGACATCACCGACTCGGCCGCCGTCGACGCCGCGTTCACGACCGTGGAGAACGAGCTCGGCCCGGTCGAGGTGGTCGTGGCGAACGCCGGCATCACCGACGACACGCTGCTCCCACGGATGAGTGACGAGCAGTTCGAGCGGGTCATCGACACCAACCTGACGGGCGCGTTCCGGGTGGCGAAGCGGGCGAGCATGAAGATGCTGCGCGCCCGGTGGGGCCGGATCATCTTCATCTCGTCGGTGGTCGGCCTGTACGGCGGTCCCGGCCAGGTGAACTACGCGGCGAGCAAGGCCGGCCTGGTCGGCATGGCCCGTAGCATCACGCGTGAGCTGGGCGGCCGCAACATCACCGCGAACGTGGTGGCCCCCGGCTTCATCGAGACGGAGATGACCGCGGTCCTGACCGACGCCCGCAAGGCCGAGATCATCAAGGCCGTCCCGGCGGCGCGTCTCGCCTCCACCGACGAGGTCGCCGCGGCGGTGACCTTCCTGGCCAGCGACAGTGCGGCTTACATCTCGGGCGCCGTGCTGCCGGTCGACGGTGGCCTCGGAATGGGCCACTGAAAGCTCGGGAAACTTTTTCAGGAGAGTAATCAAAGTGTCTGGACTGCTGGCCGGAAAACGGCTGCTCATCACGGGGGTCATCACCGACGCCTCGATCGCCTTCTCGGCGGCGAAGATCGCCCAGGAGCAGGGGGCGACGGTCGTGCTGACCGGCTTCGGCCGCCTGTCCCTGGTCGAGCGGATCGCCAAGCGGCTGCCGGAGCCGGCGCCGGTCATCGAACTGGACGTGACCAACGCGGAACACCTCGCCGGGCTGGCCGACAAGGTCCGCGAGCACGTCGACGGGCTGGACGGCGTGGTCCACTCGATCGGCTTCGCTCCGCCGTCCTGCCTCGGCGGCGGCTTCCTGGACGCGCCGTGGGAGGACGTGGCCACCGCTGTCCACGTCTCCACGTACTCGTACAAGTCGCTGGCCACGGCGGCCCTGCCGCTGATGTCGTCGGGCGGCAGCATCGTCGGCCTGACCTTCGACGCGACCAGCGCCTGGCCGGTCTACGACTGGATGGGCGTGGCCAAGGCCGGCCTCGAGTCCGCCTCCCGCTACCTCGCGCTGCACCTGGGCAAGCAGGGCATCCGCAGCAACCTGGTGGCGGCCGGCCCGCTGCGCACCATCGCCGCCAAGTCGATCCCCGGCTTCGAGCAGTTCGAGGAGGCGTGGGCGGAGCGGTCGCCGCTCGGCTGGGATCTGCACGACACCAGCGCCGCCGGCAAGGCCATCTGCGCGCTGCTGTCCGACTGGTTCCCGGCCACCACAGGTGAGGTTGTGCACGTTGACGGGGGTTACCACGCGATCGGGGCCTGACCCGGTGGCAGGATGGTCGGGTGGTTTACGACGCGTTCGTCCTGCTCTCCTTCGGCGGCCCCGAGAAACCCGATGACGTGATGCCCTTCCTGCGGAACGTGGTCCGCGGGCGGGGCGTTCCGGATGAGCGCCTCGCCGAGGTGTACGAGCACTACATGCACTTCGGCGGGGTGTCCCCGATCAACCAGCAGTGCCGTGACCTCCTTTCGGCGATCAAGACCGAGTTTCAGGAGTACGGGATCGAGCTGCCCACCTACTGGGGCAACCGCAACTGGCACCCGATGCTCGCCGACACCGTGGCCCAGATGCGCGACGACGGTGTCGAGCACGCGCTCGGGTTCGCCACCAGCGCGTACGGCGGGTATTCGTCCTGCCGGCAGTACTGGGAGGACATCGACGCGGCCCGTCGGCATGTAGGCGCCGGCGCGCCACGGATTGCCAAACTGCGGCAGTTCCACGACCATCCGGGTTTCGTGAACCCGCACGTGGCCGGCGTGCAGGAGGCTCTGGCGAAACTGGATCCGGCCCGCCGGGCCTCCACTCGCCTGGTTTTCACGGCCCATTCAATTCCGGTCAGCATGGCGAATGCAGCAGGTCCGACCGGTGGCCGCTACAACGCCCAGCTGGAGGAGACCGCCGGTCTGGTGCACGCCGCGGCCGCCGCCGACCTGGGTTACGACCTGGTCTGGCAGAGCCGTTCCGGCCCGCCACAGATCCCGTGGCTGGAGCCGGACATCAACGACCACCTGGAGATCCTCGCCGAGAAGGGCGTCACCGACGTGGTGGTCAGCCCGATCGGCTTCGTCTCCGACCATCTCGAGGTCATCTGGGACCTCGACAACGAGGCGAAGGACACCGCGGCCCGGCTCGGCCTCGGTTACGCGCGGGCCGCGACGCCCGGAGTTCACCCCGATTTCGTGTCCCTGGTCCGCGAGTTGGTCCAGGAGCGGACCGATGATCAATCCCGGTCAGCTCTCGGTACGCTTCCGACCTGGGACACGTGCCAAGCCGATTGTTGTCCCACCCCCGTGCGACGAGGAGCCCCCCGATGAAGGAGCGCAAGGCGATCGAGAGCTGGCTCACCGACATGGACGGTGTTCTCGTCCACGAGGGTGAGCCGGTGCCGGGCGCACCCGAGTTCGTCAACAGGATGAAGGAGAGCGGCAAGCCGTTCCTCATCCTCACCAACAACTCCATCTACACGCCCCGCGACCTGCAGGCCCGCCTGCACCGGATGGGGTTCGACGTGGACGAGCAGTCGATCTGGACGGCCGCGCTGGCGACCGCGCAGTTCCTCGCCGACCAGCGGCCCGGCGGCACCGCGTATGTGATCGGCGAGGCCGGCCTGACCACGGCCATGCACGCGGCCGGCTACATCCTCACCGAGTTCGAGCCGGACTATGTGGTCCTCGGCGAGACCCGGACGTACAGCTTCGAGGCGATCACCAAGGCGATCCGGCTGATCAGCGGCGGCGCGCGGTTCATCTGCACCAACCCGGACGCCACCGGGCCGTCCAACGAGGGCCTGCTCCCGGCGGCCGGCTCGGTCGCGGCGATGATCTCCAAGGCGACCGGCGTGAAGCCGTACTTCGTGGGCAAGCCCAACCCGATGATGATGCGCTCGGCGCTCAACGCGATCGGCGCGCACAGCGAGACCACCGCGATGATCGGCGACCGGATGGACACCGACGTCCTCTGCGGTCTCGAGGCGGGGCTGGAGACGATCCTGGTGCTGACCGGCATCAGCAGCCGGCTGGAGAGCGAGACGTACCCCTACCGGCCGTCCCGCATCATCAACTCGGTCGCCGATCTGATCGACGAGATCTAAACCACAACCACCACGGGGGTACGGCCAGAGCCAGCGCCGTCAGCACCAGGTACAGGTGCCGGCCCTCGATCCACCACAGCACCGGCAGCCCGAGCCGGGGCACCCGCAGACGCCACACCCCGGTGACCGTCCCCTTCGGCACCGGGGCCGCGTCGGCCACCGTGTTCGCGTCGCCTCTGGTGACGAGTCGCCCGTCCGCGGTGGTCCCGACGATGCGGTGCAGCACGTACCGTCCGGGCCGGCGCGGGTCGTGGAACCGGATCACCAGCCCTTCCCGCAGCCGGTCCGCCGGCACCGGTGAAGTGACGACGACGTCACCCGCCTCGACGACGGGGCTCATCGAACCGGAGATCACCACCGACGACGACCACCCGAACCGGGCCGGGACGGCGCCGCCGACCAGCAGCACCCCCGCCACGGCCAGGAGCACGCGGATCACACCCATCCGGTCGGCCGAAACCCTCCCAGCCTGAGCCCGGTAGCCTTCTGCCGTGCCGTGGGAAGAGTCGTACCTGGGGAAGTTACGGGCGATCACCGGAGCCGAGCCGGTCCTGATGACGATCGGGGCCCGAGCCGTGGTCCGCGACCCGGAGGGCCGGATCCTGCTGATCCAGCGCAACGACAACGGCCGCTGGTCGTGGCCGGCCGGGACCATGGAGCTCGGCCAGACTCTGCGCGACTGCGCGATCCGCGAGGTGTATGAGGAGACCGGCCTCACCGCGCACACCGTCACGCCGTTCGCCCTCTATTCCGGTGAGCACCTGCACACCAATGTGTTCGGGGCGACGTACCAGCACGTGTCCCTGGCCGTCCGGGTCGACTCGTGGTCTGGTGACCTCGTCCGGGTCACCGACGAGACCCTTGACGCCGGGTTCTTCGCCCTCGACGCGCTGCCCGGCGACCTGTCCGCGGCGGTGCCGGTGACCCTCGACCACTTGGCCCGTTTCGAGGCCGGCGAACCGTTCGTGCTCGCATGACGGCCGTCGACGTGGTCGTGGCGGCGGCCTGGGTGCACGTCCGGGACCGGCGGGTCCTCACCGTCCGCGCGAACGGCTCGGACGCCTTCTACCTGCCCGGCGGCAAACCCGAGCCGGGCGAGTCGGACGCCGAGGCCGCAGCCCGCGAGGTCCTCGAAGAGGTGGGCCTGACCATCGACCCGGCCGAGTTGCGACCGTTCGCCACGTTCGACGCGCCGGCCCACAACCGCCCGCCCGGCACCCGGGTCCACCTGATCTGCTTCACCGGCGACGCCACCGGAACCCCACACCCGGCCGCCGAGATCGCCGAGCTGGCCTGGTTCACCTCGGCCGACGCCGCCCGCTGCGCCCCCGCCATCCGCCTGGTCCTGCACGAACTCCAGTCGACCGGCCAGATCGACTGACCACACCGCTCCAACCCACGTGCCGACCTACGGTCCGATCCACACCACAGGTCACCACACCCGGTGCTGAGAGACTGCCGCCGCGACGAGGAGCCCGTCGCCGGTCGTGGACCTGGCGGTGGTGGCCGTCGAGCCCGGATCTCCTGTTGATCTTGTGAAGCTCCGCGAGACGGGGAAGCTCCTTCAAGGCTTCGCCGTGTCCACGGTGAATCCCTATGCCGTGCGGTGATTGCGCGCCTGCCCGGGCCTCCCCGGCCTTCGGACTGTCGCACCGGTCACGCATGCGACCGGGACACCGGGCCGAAATGTTCTGTTCTCCGAGGATTTGGTCCGGCTCGGCCTCGTGGATCTTGCACGGTTCTCCACCTTCGCGGCGATCTTGCATGGTTCTTCAGGTCTGGGCGTGGTTTGTCGTGCAAGGTCTACTGCGCCGGGGAGACCTTGCAGCTTTCTTCTCGCCGGCTTGGAGTCAAGGGGTGGTTGCATCGGTGCTGGTGAGGAACTCGTTGAGTTTTTCGGTGGGGGTGCGCCAGTTGAGGGTTTCGCGGGGGCGGT
>NZ_JBEZXU010000033.1:29545-121709 GCF_040638175.1 Actinoplanes sp. NPDC026670 | reverse complement strand
CCCGCGCCAACGCACAACTCGGCACCGCACTCACCCTCCGCGACGTCTTCGACCACCCCCGGATCAGCGAACTCGCCCACATCGCCGACACCACCACGGCCACCACCGAGACGTCGAGCATCCGAGTCGGCGACCTGCCACGCCCCGCAGTCCTGCCCGTCTCCTACGGACAGCAAGCACTGTGGTTCACCGAGCAGATCGCGGGCCGTTCGGTCTATCGGACTGAAATCGTGCTGCAAGCGAGTGAGCGGCTCCAACTGGACGCTTTGGAGACGGCGATCCGTCGAATCGTCGCTCGCCACGAGATCTTGCGTACGATCCTCGTGCCGGACGAGGAGACCTCGTCATTGCGCCAGGTCATCTGTCCGGCGCCCGACGATGACACCAGGGTCCTGGCCGTCGAAGACGTCGATGCCGAGCTGCTCAGCGACGAGATCGCCCGGGTCGCCGCACTGCCGCTCGACTTCACCACCGAGTTCGGGCTCAAGTTCCATCTGCTGCGCCACTCCGGTGGCGATGTCCTCGTCGCCTATGGGCACCACATCATCACCGACGCGGATTCCTTCGCGGTCCTCTTCCGTGAACTGAACGAGTTCTACGTCGAAGCGGCTGCCGGTGATCCCACCGAAGTCGAGGCCTTGCCGACTCAGTACGCCGACTTCGCGGTCTGGCAGCGGCATGTCCTGGGAGATCAGAAGGATCCAGGGTCTCGCTATCAGCTGGACCTGCGGTACTGGCAGGACATGCTGTCGGGGCTCCCCACCGAGACCGTCCTGCCTCTCGACCAGCCACGTGACGTGTCCGAAGAGCGAACCATCCGGCCGGCGACCACGTCCCTCACCAGCACTGAGACGGCACGGGTCGACGAGCTGCTGGTCGAACACCGGGCGACACCGCTTCAAGCGTTGATCGCGGCGTTCGCACTGGCGCTCTGGGACGAAGGCGCAGGCGACACCGTACCCATCGGCACTCCGGCCAGTCTGCGCGACCAGCCCGAGTTGCACGACCTGATCGGGTACTTCGTGAACACCGTGGTGGTGCGCGCCGACATCGACGCTGACGCCGGCTTCGTGCAGGCGCTGCTACGTTGCCGCGACCGCATGCTCGAAGCCGCCGACCACAAGCTCGTTCCGTTCGAGCGTGTCGTCGAGGCGGTGAACCCGCCACGGCAGGTCGGGATCAGTCCGCTCTTCCAGGTGATGGCCGCCTACGTGGATCGCGGCGGAGACTCGAGTGCGGCGGCACCGCTCACCAACTACGCCTCGACCACCGCGGACGGCCCGCTGGCATCTCAGCCCGCGCTGTTCGATCTTGTGTCGAGCATCGAGAGGCTCGACGGCGGGGCCTTCGGAATCAATCTGAACGCGGCCCGCGAGTTGTTCTCGGCGGAGACCACGTCACGTCTGTTGCGGAACACGGTGCGCTTCCTGGTGCTCGGATCCCAGCACCCGGATCTGACCGTCAAGCAACTCGCCCAGATCGTTCGTGCCGGCGACGAGGGCCGGGCCAGAGCCGGCAACAGTGCCGGTGACACGCGCCGTTTCCGTCTGCCGCTCGAGGATTTCGACATCAGCGTGGCTCCGCTCTGGCGGGCGGCGATCGATCATGTCAGTCACGCCCTGTCGGGAGCGAGCCTCGCCTTGAGCCTGGCGATCAGCGACGGCGGCACCGGTGAGCTGGTCGCCGAGACCGGCAACCCGGAGATGCTCGATGCGGTCGCGAAGAAGCTCACCGAGCTGGTCACCGCCTATCAGGCGAAGATTCCGATGGTCGTCGTCCCGTCCACGTCGGCTGCGGCGGGATACCGGGACGACGAGCTGGCGGCAGTCCTTGACGATCCGTTCTGGGAGGACTGGGTCGATCAGCTCGCCGATGCGGCCGACACGGTGCTGCGGCAGCGAGGCGACTCGGACACGTCGAGCGTCACGGCTGAACGCGTGGTTCCCGACGCGGATGAGACCTCCCTGCCGTCCGTCGTGCTGACCGCCGTGGCCAAGGCCCTGGCCGGGATCGCCGGCGGCGATCTGCTCGTGGAGTTCCACGAGTCCGACGGTCCCCTGCGGACGCGTGGATTCCCGGTCCTGCTCGACGATGACGGACTCCACGGACTGAGCCCGGAGCGAGCTGCCGAATACGCCGCGCTGGCCGGACACCCCCGGTTCAGCCGCTTCTTCGATGATCTTCCGATCCCGCCGATCCGGGTGAGTGTGTTCGGTAGCCGGGCGGAGCTGATCACCGAGCCCGCCGCGGGTGCCGGCGCACCGGAGGACGGACTCGGCGTCCAGGTCCACGTCGCGGGTCGTGAGGTCCGCGTCTGGGTGGAGTCGGCGGACACCGTCGATGTCGACACCAGCGCGCTGGCCGCCGCCATCACCGAGGAGATCGTCGCCGCCGGAGTCCTTGCTGCCGGCCACGAGCCTCGAGACGCCTTCACTCTGCGTCGCGCCGACCGGGTCACGTTGACGCCCGCCGAAGAAGAATCCATCCGAGCCCGCTACGGGCACGATGCCCAGATCCTTCCGCTCGCCCCGCTGCAGCGCGGATTGTTCTATCACCTCCTGCGGTCCCAGGAATCCGACGACCACAACACCTACGTCTCGCAGATCACCCGGCAGATTGCCGGAGACGTCGACCCGCAGCGGATGACGAACTCCATCGCCGGCGCGATGGACCGGCACCCCAACCTCCAGGCGGCGTTCGTCCCGCCCGGGGACGTGCAGGTGATCCCGTCCGGTGTCAAAGTCCCGGTGCGGGTCATCCGATTGCACGACTGGAGTGGCCGCGGCGTCGATGTGGAGCAGTTCCTGGCTGCCGAGCGGGGTGAGCCGTTCGACTTCGAGGTCCCGCCGCTGATCCGATTCACGCTGCTCGAAATCGGCCACCACTCGTGGATTCTGATCATGAGTTTCGAGCACATCCTGCTGGATGGCTGGTCGATCAACGCGGTGTTCGATGAGATCTTCAGCATCTACACCGACGACGGATACGTCGATCGCGTGCGACCGGCGTCGTTCCGCTCGTACCTGGACTGGGTCGACGACCAGGATCCCGCGACCGCCTATCGCGCCTGGGACGGCTACCTTGCGGAACTGACCGGCCCGACGTTGCTGTGCCCGGACTTCGTCGACCTCGGCGATGCACAGGGCGAGACCGGTGAACTTCACCTCGATCTCAGCCCGGCTGAGGCCGCGATGGTGTTCGGTACCGCACGAGACGCCAAGGTCACGGTGGGCACTCTGCTGCAGACCGCCTGGGGGGTCGCGCTCAGCCGGCTCACGGGCAGCAACGACGTTGTCTTCGGCAACACCGTTTCCGGCCGGCCGCCGTCCTTGCCCGACGCCGACCGGATCATCGGGCTGCTGTTCAACACGGTCCCGATGCGGGTGAGCGTGCCGCCGTTCGAAACGAATCGGCAGCTGCTCGCCCGGGTCCAGTCCGAGCAGCTGCTCGTCATCGACCATCCGCAAGCCACTCTGACCCAGATCCAGACCAATGCCGGCGTTCCGGTTCTGTTCGACACGCTGTTCGTGGTGCAGAACGTGCCGCTCGGCAAGGCCGCGGGGAAGGACACGTCCGGGCTGCAGGTCGTCGGCGCGAAGGTCGATGACGCGACGCATTACCCCGTGACGTTCGCGGTCGACCCGGAAGAACGCGACGGGGCGGCGACCGTGCATGTGCGCCTGTCCTACCGCCGGGACGTCTTCGAGGCCCCGGCCGCGGAGCTGTTGCTCCAACGCTACGTCCAGGTGCTCCTCTCTCTCACTCGCCAGCTCGACCAGCCCGCCGGCATGTTGTCCGCCCTGTTGCCGGACGAGACCACGCCGCACACGGGTGTCGCCGCTGATCTCTTCCGTGACATCGAACCGGTCACGGTCGCCGAGTTGCTGGACCGGCAGGTGCGGCTGTCCGGATCGGAGACGGCGCTGGTCGCCGGCGATCGGGTGTTCACCTTTGACGAGTTCTCCGCTGAGGTGAATCGCTACGCCCGTCTGCTGCTCGACGAGGGAGTACGCCCGGAACATCGGGTCGCACTGCTGCTGCCGCGCGACGAACGTACGGTAATCGCGATGTTTGCGGTGTTCGCCATTGGAGCCGCCTACGTCCCGGTGGACAGCGAACTGCCTGACGAACGAATCGGCTACATGATCGAGATCGCTGAACCGACAGTCACTCTGGTGACCGACCGCGACGTCAACCGGCTCACCGGCGCCGTCGGCAAGGTGATCAACCTGGAGTCCGCGCCGGTGGTGGAACGCCTCGGGGGGATGGCCACCGCTCCGATCACGGCAGCGGAACGAGGCGGGACGGTCTCGCTCGACAACCTCGCCTACATCATCTTCACCTCGGGTACGACCGGACGGCCCAAGGGAGTCGCCGTCGGCTACCGCGGACTGACGAACATGTACGTCAACCACGTCGAGAAGATCTTCGATCGGGTGGTGGACCACCAGCGCGGGCGCCGGATGAAGATCGCACACACGACGTCGTTCTCCTTCGACGCCTCGTGGGAGCAGCTGTTCTGGCTCCTGAACGGGCACGAGGTGCACGTCATCGACGAGGAGATGCGGCGCGACCATCAGCGGCTGCTGGCTCACTACGACGAGGTGCGTATGGACGGGTTCGATGTGACCCCGTCGTACGGGCAGCTGCTGGTCGAGGAAGGACTGCTCGAGCGGGACCGGCCGGCCGGCCGGTCGGTGTTGTCCGATGCGCCGGGTGTCGTGTTCGTGTCCCTCGGTGGCGAGGCGGTCCCCGACCGGCTGTGGCAACAGCTGCGCAGCGCGCCCGGAGTCGAGTCGTACAACCTCTACGGGCCCACCGAGTACACCATCAATGCTCTCGGCGCCGATCTGGCCGACAGCACCACCTCGAGTGTCGGTACGCCGATCTTCAACACCCGGGCCTACATCCTCGACGAGAACCTGCAACCGGCCCTGCCCGGTGTCGCCGGCGAGCTCTACCTCGCCGGCGAAGGAACAGCGCGCGGATACTGGGGTCAGTCCGCGCTGACTGCCGAGCGTTTCGTCGCCTGCCCGTGGGAGCCGGCGGAGCGCATGTATCGCACCGGAGACCTGGCCCGGTGGAACGATGACGGGATGATCGACTACCTCGGCCGGGCCGACGAGCAGATCAAGATTCGCGGTTATCGCATCGAACCGGACGAGATCCGGGACGTGGTGCAGAAGTTCCCCGGGATCACCCGCGCCGAAGTGGTGGCTTTCGAGCATTCCACCGGGCTCCAGCTGGCGGCCTACTACATCACCACCGCGGACCTCGACATCAGCGAGCCGTTGCGTAACCACCTGGCCACGTACCTGCCGGACTACATGATTCCGGCAGCCCTCGTCGCGGTGGACTCCTTCCCCCTCACTCCGACGGGAAAGCTGGACCGCCGGGCGCTGCCCCCGGCCGACGTGGCCGGGTCCGGAGTCGGCATGGGCCGGGCGCTCGAGTCGGAGACGGAGTTCGCGGTGGCCGCGGTCTTCCGTGCGGTGCTCGACCTCGATGAGGGACTGGTCCTGGGCGCGGGCGACGACTTCTTCCGGCTGGGCGGGCATTCGCTCGCGGCGATGCGGCTCGCCTCGCAGATGAACCGTACGTTCCCGGTGACCATTGCGATGCGCGATGTCATCACCGCTTCGACGATCGGTGATCTGAGTTCGGTCGTCGAAGCGAAGATGCATCCGGATGCGGATCCCGGTGTCGACATCACCGCGATCACCACCCGGTTCACGCCATCGCTGAACGGCCGCACGCTGTTCTGCGCGCACCCGAAGTTCGGCGCCTCATCCATGTACTCGGAGCTGTCGACCTATCTCCCGCCCGGGGTCGGGCTGGTCGGCATCGACGATCCGGCGATCGTCGGCCTGGATGTGGAGTTCGACGACCTGGCCGACCTCGCCTCGACCTATGCCGATGTCATTCAGGGGATGCAGCCGGCCGGACCCTACGAACTGCTGGGGTGGTCGTACGGCGCGCACATCATGTTCGCCGTGGCGCGCCAGCTGCTCTCCCGGGGCGAACGGGTCCGGCCCCTGGTGATCGTGGATGCGATGCCGGCCGGTTCAGAGAACGCGATGGAGCTTCTCGTACGACCGGGTTCCGCCGAGTCGATGCGCGACGAGATGCGGAAAGCCTTCGGCGAAGAGGCGTTCAACGAGTTGCTCGCCGACGCGAAGCAGTTGAAGGCGGTCGAGACGGCGGGACGTCGTTGTGACGTCCTGACGTCCACTCCGACGGTGGGCAGTCTCGACATCGAGGCGCTGGTGATCGCGTCCTCCGCGACTCACACGCCCCGGCTGGCGGAACTGGGCCGTGAGGACGCGCTGGGATGGGACGGCTACCTGACCAACTATTCGTTCTTCGTCGCTGAGGACGAAGACCACCAGTCCATCCTCGAGCCGGATTCCGGGCTGCTGAAATGGGGCCCGCTACTGACGAACCTGCTGACCAGCTGAGTGGACCTCGGTGTCTGGTGCAGTACCACGCGTGGTACTGCACCAGACACGGAGCCGAATGCCTCAGGTGATGGCGGCAGCGTCCTGGAGGCTGTCGAACAGGGCCGCACGCCGCATGTAGGCGCGGGCGGTGTCGAACTTCTCGGCGGTCCGGCGCAGCTCGTCGAGGTTCTGTCGGCGCACCTCGGGGTCGCGTTGCTCCAGCAGCCGTTTGTTGGCGATCGTCTGGGCCTGTACGTAGTTCACCGCGGCATGCCGCCGCTGGCGGCTGTACAGGTCGAGCAGATCGTCGCCGGCCTCACCGGCGATCACCTTCGTGAGCTTCTCCGTCAGATTGATGGCGTCATGGATGCCGCCGTTCATGCCCATGCCGCCGATCGGGTTGTTGACGTGCGCGCTGTCGCCGGCGAGCAGAATGCGCCCCTGACGGAAGGTCGCGGCCACCCGCTGATTGACTCCGTAGACGTTGCGATACTCGACGTGGTACGGGCCGGCCTTCGGCAGGAACTTCTGCATCCGCTCCTCGACGCGCGCCGGCGACAACGCGGTGGCGTCGTCCTCGTCGTTGCCGATCGGCAGAATCACTCGCCAGAGCCCTCCGGGTGTTTCGCCGCGCACCTTGAACACGTTGGCCCACTCGTTGGGGTCGGAGAAGTAGTTGCGCAGCGCCAGATCCGGCTTGACGGTCAGGAAGTCGAAGCTGGTCGCGATCTTGATGAATCGCTCCGGATAGGTGAATCCCTCGAATTCGATGCCGGCGAGCTTGCGAACCGTCGATCGGCCGCCGTCACAGCCGATGACGTAGGCCACCGACATGCGTTCCGTGCCGGCCGGTGAGGTGTACTCCACTTCGAGGCCACCTGCGGCTTCGGTCAGACCGGTCAGCGTGTGGGAGAACCGTACGTCGAAATCGGACTCGTCGGCGTATTCCCCGGCGATGGCGGCGGTCAGTTTGTACTGCTCGTACTGCAGCACATACGGGAACCGGATCTCGTCCTTGAGCCGGCCGAGATCGAACTCCGCCACCACTTCTCCGGTCGGCCGGTCGTGGAAGCGATAGGTGCTCGAAAGTAGGCTGTGCTCCCGGATCTTCTCGGTGATGCCCAGCTCGTCGAGCATCTCCAGGGTGCTCGGATGGATGGTCGCCGCGCGCTGATCCTGCACCGGTGCCGGCTCGGATTCGAGCACGGTCACCGGGATACCACGCCGATTCAGCGCCAGCGCACAGACCATTCCGACCGGGCCCGCGCCCGCGATGAGGACACGTGTGGTCTTGTTCGGCATGCGTCTATTTCAGCTCGCGCTGCAGACGCTTGCTGACCTTGCCGACCGCGGTGTACGGGAACTCGGCTACGACCTCCACCACATCGGGGAGCTTGAACGTGGCGAGACCCTTGTCGCGCAGGAACTGGCGCAGCTTGCCCAGGGTGAGCTCGGCCGCGCTCTCCGGCGTCCGGGGGATCAGGTACGCCTTGACGCGTTCGCCGAGAACCTCGTCATCGACGCCGACGACCGAGACATTGTGGACACCGGCATGCGTGAGCAGCGCGTTCTCCAGCTCCTCGGGCGCGATCTTCTCGCCGCCCCGGTTGATCTGGTCCTTCGACCGGCCCACGACTCTGATGAAGCCACGCTCGTCCCGCTCGACGATGTCGCCGGTGCGGTAGTAGCCGTCGTTGGTGAACGCCAGCGCATTCTGTTCGGGGTTGCGGTAGTAGCCGCGAATCACCGACGGTCCTCGGGTCAGCAGGTGGCCGGGCGCACCGGGCGGCACCTCGTTGCCCTCGTCGTCGATGACCTGGATCTCGTCGGCCGCTGAGGCCGGACGGCCCTGGTATCGCACGCTGGTGGCCCGATCGACGTCGGCCGGATTGCTGACGACGAGGCCCTCGCCCATTCCGAAGCTCTGCGACAGTTGTACGCCGAACTCCGGCTCGACCCGGCTCGCCACCGACTCGCTCAGCTTCGCGCCCCCGCACATGAGCACCTTCAAGCTGGAGAGGTCGTAGGACTTGCGGAGCGAGGAGTTCAGCCAGGCCAGCAGAATCGGCGGCACCAGCGAGACGCGGGTCACCCCGTGCTTCTGGATCAGCGGGAACGCCGCGTCGGGGCTGCCGTTCGGTGCGATCACAATGGTGGCGCCCACGCTGAACGCGCCGAGGAATCCCGGCGAACGCGTCGACATGCTGTGGCAGATCGGAATGACCAGCAGATGTACGGTGCGCTCGGTGATGCCTCGTTCCCCGACGCTCCTGCGCAGTGCGTAGCCGTACGTCTGGTGGGTGTGCGGCATCAGCTTCGGAACGCCCGTCGTGCCGCCGGACATCTGCAACAGAGCGACATCCTGCGGGCTGCACCGTCGCGCGTGCTCGAGCGATCCCTTCGACTGCAACGCCGTGTACTCGGCGCCGCCGCCGTGAGGGTCGAGCACCACGGTGTGTTCCAGTTGAGGCCACTTCTGCTTCAGGTCGGCAGCCATCGCAGCGAGATCGGTGCCGCTGTCCGAGGCGACGGTGATGTAGGCACGCGCCTCGGCGATCTCGATGAAGTGCTCGATCTCGGCACGACGGTGCGCGATGGGAGCGACCACGGGAACCGCCCCGAGCTCCCACAAGGCGAAGACGAAGGCGATGTACTCGTAGATGTTGGGCAGGTGCACCACCACCCGGTCGCCACGGTTCAGCCCGAGGTCCTGCAGGCCGGCAGCGAGGCGCAGGACCTCGGCGGTGAGCTGTGCATAGCTCAACTCGGCCTTGCGGTCGATGACGGCGAGTTTGTCGGGACAGCGCTCCGCGGTGGCGAACAACAGCTCCGGCAACGTCTGATCGCGCCAGTGTCCCTCGGCGACATACTTGGCTGCCGTCTCCGGCGGAAACGGAACGACCCCGTCAAGGGCCAGCGGTTCGATGTTCAATGGGTTTCCCTTCGAGGAGCCGCCTCCGCGGTCATGAAGGGTAGCCTAACCTAAGATCCCGGCGAAGTGGCGCGCGCTGACAGCTGACCAGGTCACGTCTGCTGGAGCGCTGTTGCGCCACTTCCACTCGCTCGCAGTGGTGTCAGTCCAGGCTCAGTACGGCGTCGAGTCCAACCGTCACACCGGTGAGATTCTGGACGGCGCGAAGCGAGGTGAGCACTCCAGGCATGAGCGATTCGCGCGTCACGGAGTCGTAGCGCAGCCGCAGAACCTCGCCTTCGACGCCGAACAGCACCTCCTGCGAGGACATGAACCCACGGACCCGGACCGCGTGAACCGAGACGCCCTCGATCTGACCGCCCCGCACGCCGTGGGGGTCGCGGGTGGTGGCATCGGGTGACGGGGCGCAACCAGCCTTGGCGCGAGCGAGACCGATCAACTCGGCGGTGTGCTGCGCCGTTCCCGACGGCGCGTCCACCTTGCCGGGATGGTGGATCTCGATGATCTCGACAGACTCGTAGTACGGGGCTGCCTTTGCGGCGAACTTGGTCATCAGCACCGCACTGACCGAGAAGTTCGGAACGACGAACACGCTGACGTCACTGTGGTCGAGCAGCGCGGCGCGGATCTCCTCCACCGAGTCCTCGTCGAAGCCGGATGACCCGACCACCACATGAATCCCTTGCTTGATGCACCACTGGACCTGCTCGTGGGCAACGCCCGGTGGCGAGAACACCAGCACGATGTCGGCGTTGTTGTCGACAATGTCCTGGATGTCGTCATCAACGTCGATCTCGGCGACCACGGTCAAGTCGGAGCTGGCCTCAATTGCGCGGACCGAAGCCACGCCCATCCGCCCGCGGGCCCCCAACACAGCAACTCGATTCATTTGGGTAGCCTAACCTATGTTCGTCGCCCGGCTCCAGGTCCAATTTAGGTAAGGCTAAGCTACGTTTCTGCGGGCTTGGGGTGGACCAAGGGCCGGCCGCGGATCACCCGGATGGTGCCGCCGCTCGGCCTGACCGCGGTCGATGTCGGTGGGGAGATGGACATGCGCGATCCAGAGGTTGTCGTGGTGGGCGGAGGAAACGCCGGCTACTGCGCGGCTCACGCGGCGGCCGAGCGCGGGCGACGCGTGCTCCTGCTGGAGAAGGCGCCGCGGGCACACGCCGGCGGGAACAGCTTCTACACCCTGGGTTCGATCCGGATGGTGCACGACGGACTCGGCGACCTGCTCGAGATCCTCGAGCCTGACGACCGTCACCCGCGTACCGAGGTCCCGCCCTACTCGGCGGCGGAGTTCGTGGCCGATCTGGAGCGGGTCACCGGAGGGCGCGGCGACAAGGAACTCACCGAGGCCGTCGTCGACGGCTCCCGCGACGCGGTCCGCTGGCTGCATGCCTTGGGTTTGAAATTCCAGCTGATGTACGAGCGGCAGGCTCACGAACACTCCGACGGGACGCTCGTGTTCTGGGGCGGATCGCACGTGTCCAACGTCGACGCCGGCCCCGGACTGATGGCGGTCCATGAGCGCATCGCCTCCCGGCTCGGAGTCGAGGTCCGCTACGACTGCCCGGTGACGGGACTGATCACTGACGGTGGTTCGGTCGTCGGCGTTCGGATCGGCGATCAGGAGATTCGAGCGGAGTCGGTGGTGATCGCCAGCGGTGGTTTCCAGGCGAACGCGCAGTGGCGTCAGCGCTACCTGGGAGAGGGCTGGCAGCACGCGAAGGTGCGTGGCACGCCGTACAACACCGGTGACCTGATCCACGCCGCTCTGGAGATGGGCGCCGATCGTGGCGGCGACTGGTCGACCTGCCACAGTGTCCCGTGGGACGCGTCGTTTCCCGAGAACGAGAGCAATCGCGCCCTGACGAACCGGCTCAGCCGGTACGGCTACCCGCTCGGCATCGTCGTCAATCGGCGGGGCCGGCGGTTCATCGACGAAGGCGCGGACTTCCGTAACTACACGTACGCGAAGTACGGCAAGGTGATCCTCGAGCAGCCGGGTTCGGTGGCGTTCCAGGTGTTCGATGCCACGTCGCGCTCGATGCTGGCGGCGTACGAGTACGAGATGCCCGGGATCAAGCCGTTCGTCGCCCACAGCATCGAAGACCTTGCCGTGGCCATGGATGTCGACGTGGACGGATTCGTGCAGACGGTCCGGGAGTTCAACTCCTCGATCGATGTCAGCCGTCCGCTCGATCCGACCATCAAGGACGGCCGCAGCGCAGCGGTCGAGCCGGTGAAGAGCAACTGGGCATCGGCGGTCGAGGCGCCGCCGTACTACGCGTACCCGGTGACCTGTGGAATCAGCTTCACCTTCGGCGGCCTTCGCGGTGACGTCGACGGCCGGGTGCTGGACCGGTCGGGTGAGCCGATTCCCGGGCTCTTCGCGTGCGGGGAGACGCTCGGGGGGCTCTTCAGTGAGAACTACCCGACAGGCGCCGGCCTGACCGCGGGCATGGTGATCGGGCGGCGTGCCGGCTCACTGGCCTGAGCCGGCGCTGCTTGCGGGGCGCACCAACCAAAGTTAGGCTAACCTAACTCGTGGTGCTATAGTTTGCCCTCGATGAGGGATGGTCGGTCATCGCGCCGTTCGTTCGCGACCTGGATAAAGGGGCCACTTGCCGGATGGCGATGGATGAGTTGATCAAGGCCGACGAGGTCGACATTCTCGGTATCGGGTTCGGTCCGTCCAATCTGAGCCTGGCGATCGCGATCGAGGAATTCAACGACCGGCATCGTGCGGACCGGCCGCTGACAGCGAGATTCGTCGATGTCAGGCGACAGTTCGGGTGGCACGACGGAATGTTGTTGCCGGGCACGACCATGCAGATCAGTTTCCTGAAGGATCTGGTCGCGCTGCGGACCCCGACCAGCCCGTTCACGTTTCTGAACTACCTGCACGAGCAGGGGCGGCTGTCCGACTTCATCAATCTCAAGACGTTCTTCCCGACGAGACGTGAGTTCCACGGATACCTGAGCTGGGCCGCGGGCCGGATCGGCCTTCCGGTCTCCAACGGCACGAGGGCGACCCGTATCGACTGGAGCGGCGGCAGGTTCGAGGTCACGCTCGAGTCCGTGGCCGACGGCGCGGAGGTGACGAGGATCGCGGCACGTCATGTCGTGATCGGCGCCGGTAGCCGGCCGGTGCTGCCGGAGGGGATCGTGCCGGGCACCCGGGTGTTCCACAATCACCAGCTGCTGAACAGCCTCGCCGCGTTGCCCTCGCGGCCGCACGGCCGGTTCCTCGTCGTCGGGTCCGGGCAGAGCGCGGCGGAGGTCGCCGCGTACCTGCACGATTCGTATCCCGATGCGGATGTGCACGCGTCCTTCCGCCGGTTCGGCTATTCGCCGTCCGATGACACGCCGTACGCCAACCGCATCTTCGATCCGGAGGCGGTCGACGAGTTCTACACGGCGCCGCCGGAGCTCAAGCAGCAACTGCTGGACTATCACTGGCAGACCAACTACTCCGCCGTCGATGCCGACCTGATCAAGGATCTCTACCGGCGTGAGTACGACGAGAGCACGCGTGGTGTGCGTCGGCTGATCGTGCACCGGGTCACCGGGATCGAGCGGCTGAGCGAGGGCTCCGACGGGGTCACCGTGACGATCCGTGACCTGGGAAGCCGGGGCAGCGCCACGCTCGAGGTCGACGCTGTCGTCTTCGCCACCGGGTTCCGGCCGGCGGACACCCGCAGCATGCTCGGGCCGAGCATCGACGGGTCGTCCTCGTTCGAGGGGGATCTCCCGATCGTCGAGCGTGACTACCGGCTTCGTCTGCGCAGCGTTCCCGAACGGATCTTCCTCAACGGCGGGGTCCAGCACAGTCACGGGTTGACCTCGTCTCTGCTGTCCAACGTCGCGGTCCGCGCCGCGGACATTCTGCGCGCGATCACCGACGAGCAGCCCGATCAGCCCGCCGGCCAGCAACGATCGCCTGCCGCGATCCGGACCGACCCCCGATAGCAACAGCGAGGAGCTGCCCGCATGGCCCAGAACCCGTTCGACGACGACAACGGTTCCTTCTATGCGCTGATCAACAGCGAGGAGCAACACTCGTTGTGGCCGACGTTCAAACCGGTGCCAGCCGGTTGGAGCATCGTGTACGGCGAGAACGGCGGCCGGCCGCGTCAGGAAGTGCTCGACTGGATCGACGAGCACTGGACCGACATCCGCCCGAAGTCGTTGCGCGACCACATTTCCCAGTAGTAGACGCACGACTCAGCAAGACCGCACCGATCCCATCCCACACAGAGTCACAGAGGAGCCGGACATGCTTCGCGAAGTCCTGGGCGGAAAAATCCACCGCGCCACCGTCACCCAGGCCGACTTGCATTATGTGGGTTCGCTGACACTCGATGCGGACCTCGCGCATGCCGCGGGCCTGATCGAAGGCGAGAAGGTCCAGGTCGTCGACATCACCAACGGGGCCCGCCTCGAGACCTACATCATCATCGGACCGGCCGGCGGCGGCGACATCTGCATCAACGGCGCGGCGGCACATCTCGTGCACCCCGGCGACCTGGTGATCATCATGTCCTTCGTGCTGGCCGAGGAGTCCGAGCTGGTCGGCTACGAGCCCAAGGTCGTGCACGTCGACGCCGACAACCGCATCATCGCCCTGGGCAACGACCTCGCCGAGCCGGTCCCCGGGGCGGACGATCAGGCCTCTGGCCGCCTGACAGCCTCCAGCCGGTGAGATCGCGCGACGCCGGCGGCCGGCCCTAGGCAGCTGTTGTCGACGCGGGTCGATCAGAGTCTTTGATCGGCCCGCGCCGGTCCGTCGCCGACGAGGTCGCTGAGGCCGGGGACGGGCAGGCCGCAGGGGGTGTGACCGGGGTGGCCCAGACGCTGGTGGATGTGGCGTTCGGCGGCCGTCGTCAGGACGTGTCCCCACTCGACTGACTCAAGGTGGGCCTGGTCGTGTGGCAGGCCGATGAGGGAGACCAGCAACAGTTCGGCAAGCCGTTGCCGGCGCAGGACGGCCACGGCCATCCGGCGGCCGCCAGGGGTGAGCCGGAGCCGGCGGTTCGCGTCGGTCTCGATCAGCCCGTCGCGTTCGAGCCGGGCGATGTTCTGGCTTACCGAAGGCAGGCTCGCGAGGGTCCGTTCGCCGATCCGGGCCCGGATCGGCGGCACCCGCTCCTCCTCGAGCTCCAGGATGATCCGGAGGTAGGTCTCGGCGATGCGTGACGAGGGCACAGACAAAGGTTAGCCTTACCAAAGTTTGTTTGCCGCCCTGCCTCCCATTAGGACTGCTGGGTCCGGGCCGCCGCGCGTTGGTGGTGGGCATCGCTCTCGAAAGGTTCCCCATGACTCCGCAGGACACTGACGTGTACGACCTGGTCGGCATCGGTTTCGGCCCGTCGAACCTGGCGCTGGCGATCGCCGTCGAGGAGCACAACGCCCGCTGCCTGCGACCCGAGGACCAGCTCCGCGCGATCTTCCTGGAGAAGCAGGACGACTTCGGCTGGCATCGGGGCATGCTCTTCGAGGACGCCACCATGCAGGTGCACTTCCTCAAGGACCTGGTCACCATGCGCAACCCGGCCAGCGACTTCAGCTTCGTGTCCTACCTGCACGCCCGCGACCGGCTCGCCGACTTCATCAACTACAAGAGCATGTACCCGCTGCGGGTCGAGTTCCACGACTACCTGTACTGGGCGGCCACCCGGATGCGGGACAGCGTCCGGTACGGCCGGACCGTCACCGACGTCGTCCCGGTCGAAGACGGCATCCTGCTCGACGTCGTCGCCGGGGACCGTACCTTCCGGGCCCGTAACGTGTCGGTCGCCGTCGGACTGGAATCCAGCCTGCCGCCCGGAATCCAGCCCTCCGAACGGGTCTGGCACAACCTGGACATCCTGCACCGGGCCGCGTCCTTCGACGTCGCCTCGCCGCAGCGGTTCATCGTGGTCGGCGCCGGGCAGAGCGCCGCAGAGTCGGTGTCGTTCCTGCACCAGACCTACCCCACGGCTGAGGTCTGTTCGGTCTTCTTCCGGTACGGATACAGCCCCGCCGACGACAGCAACTACGCCAACGGCATCTTCGATCCGGAAGCCGTCGACCTCTACTTCGACGCCCCCGCCGACGTGAAGCGGATGCTGTTCGACTATCACCGCAACACCAACTACTCGGTCGTCGACGGCGACCTGATCACCGACCTGTACCGGCGCGAGTACCGCGAACGGATCCTCGGCCGGCCCCGTCTGCGGATGCTCAACGCCTCCCGGATCGCCGACCTGACCGCCCGTCCCGACGGCGTCACCGCGGTCGTCGAGCACATGCCCGCCGGTGAACGCGTCATCCTCGAGGCTGACGCGATCGTGTTCGCCACCGGCTACCAGCCGGTCGACGTCGCCCGGCTGCTGGGGCGGGCCGGCGAGAGCTGCCGGCGGGACGCCGAGGGCCTGCTCCGGGTGGAACGCGACTACCGGGTGGTCACCGACGGCCTGCGCGCCGGGATCTATGTGCAGGGTGGCACCGAGCACGCCCACGGGATAACGTCCACGCTGCTCTCCGCGGTCGCGGTCCGCTCCGGTGAGATCGTCACCGCGATCGCGGCCGCCGAACGCCTGCCACTGCCGGAACAGCGCAGTCTGGCCGTTGTCAGCGACCGATGACTGTTCCGTCCCGGAGCGTGTCCGGGTCTACTCCTGTCTCTCCAGGGACACCAAGGCTATGCCCGGGTTCGGCAGGTCCAGGGTCAGGTCCGTGCCCGGTTGCAGGAGCCGGGGCGGTTCGGCCTCGTCGAGGTGGTCGGCGGTGGTCAGGCGCTCCCACTCGGCGGGGGCAGGCCAGTCGCCGCCGGACCACCGGGCGGCCGGGTTGCCGTGGGTGTCGTCGACGCGCCACAGGCGTACCAGATGAGGTTGGGCGGAAGGGACGCGGAGCCGGACCCGGCGATGCAACAGTGGGGCGCCGGCTGCCTGGCCGTGGTCGAGGGTGGCGTTCCAGAGCAGCACGGCGAAGCCTTCCGGGGTGCGTGACGCCCACGCCTCGACCAGGCTGCCGGCGCCGTCGCCGGTGAGCGTGACCGGGAGTTCGGTGTCGCCGAGGCGCTGGGCCAGGGCGAGCGCCCAGAACTTGGGTTTGGCGAGGTTGCCGACGGTGAGCAGGCCGAATCCGCCGTGCCACAGGCGTGGTGGGCGGCCGAGCTCCTCGAAGTGGTCGGAGGCGACCCAGGGGGCGAGCGCGTCGATCCGGCCGGCGGCCGAGCGCATGCCTTTGAGCAGGAACGCCGCCGCGAACACGGTGTCGTTGATCGCGCTGCCGTGGGTGGCGGTGACGCCCCATTCGGTCCACCAGATCGGGCGGCCCCCGGCGAGTGGCCGCAGGTCCAGCGGCAGGGTGCCGTAGACGTGGGTGGAGAGGAAGTCGACCGGGGCGTCCACACGCAGCTGGTCGTCGATCCATCCGACCGCGGCGGTCGACGGGCCGCCGACCTTCAACGCCGGGTCCACCTTCTTGACGGCGTGGGCGGTGACCTCGTAAAGGCGCCAGTAGTCGGCGGCGGTGCCGGACCAGAAGACCGACAGGTTCGGCTCGTTCCACACCTCGAACGCCCACTCGCGGACCTCGGCGGCGCCGTAGCGGTCGATCAGGTGCCGGACCAGGTCGCTGATCAGGCCGGCCCAGCGGTCCCAGTCGGCCGGCGGGGAGATCACCGCCCGATAGGCGAACACCGTCCGGGACGGATCGGCGGCCAGGCCGGGTGGCATGTAGCCGAGCTCGACGACCGGGCGCAGACCGATCTCCAGGAGCTGGTCGTAGATGCGGTCGATGTCGTCGAAGCCGGAGTCGAGGATGTGGTGGGCGCGGACGGTGCGGACGCCGAGTTCATCGTGTACGCGTTGCAGCGCCTCCCGGAGTTCGGTGCCGATCGGGCGGCCACCGGTGGTGTCGGTGCACAGCAGGTGGCTGAGGTGTTCGGAGCCGACCATGGCCTGCCAGATCCGATGCAGGGGCCGTGGATCGTCGCCGACTGTCACCGTGACCTCGGCGTCTTCGGCACGGGCGGTCGTGGGCGCCGGGTCGCTGAGCGGGCCGAGGGCGTTGACGGTCCGCAGGGCCGCGACGGCGTACCAGCCGCCGCGACCGGGAGTGGTGTCGGCGTAGGGGCCGTGCGGGACCGCCAGGACGTCGCCGCCGCCGTGGTCGACGACGGCGAACGGGCCGTCCCGGGATTCGGAGCGGTGTACGACGTACCCGATCGCCTCGGGCACCGAATCCCAGGCGACGGTGACCTGGCCGCGCCCGGCGGACGCGGTCACCCCCGACGGCGCGGGCAGGTCGGCACGGACCAGGACCCCCGGGGAACGGTCCTGGGCCCCGCCACCGCCCATCAGCCGGGCCCAGTCGTCTGCGGCGGAGTTCATCGGCGGCCCAGCTGGGGGAGCGGCTGCACCGGGACGTTGAACGTCTCCTGCGCCAGCAACGGCCGGACCGCCCGCTCGAACTCAGGCGTCACGAATGCTCGTTTCAGCAGGTCATGACGGAGATGGTTACCGACGGCGCCCATGATCATCGACTGGTCGAGGGAGAGGTAGCGCTCCGCCACCGTCGTCGACCCGACCGCGACCGCGTCGTAGAAGCCGCCCGGACCGTAAGCGCCCTGCTCGGAGGCGAGCCGGGCCAGGTTGCTGCGAACCGGGCCGGGCGCGTACGGCAGAGCCAGGAACACTGCGTGCGGCGTGACCACCCCGTCCCCGTAGACCGGTTCCGGCCCCGGCTCCCGGCAGCCCCCGAACCCGGCGTCGTACCGGCTCTCCTGCACGTCCGACGGATAGCCGTTGGTGTCCATCCCCATCGCGTCCACCCCGTAGACCGCATAGTCACCGAACGGATTCGACGCCGGCGAGAACCCCCAGTAGCCGTACTTCGCGTCGTGGAGCCCGTGTTCGATCTGCGCCGCCACGGTCGCCGGGTGGTTGCGCCCCCACGACCGCGGGCCCCACTGAGCCTCCGGCACGAACAGGTCCGGCATCAGCGCCTCGAACATGTCGCCGCCCCAGCTCGGCACGAACGTGATCCCCCGATACCGGTACGAGCCCTCGTACACGCTGCGCCCCAGGTGGGTGGTGGTGAACCCGGTCGGCCGCATCTCCTGCCAGGCGTAGTCGCAGCTGTCCGGCAGGGTGCGCATGGTGTCGAAGTAGGCGGTCGCCGGGATCTGCCCCGACCCGATCCCCAGATAGGTGGCGATCCGCGGCTCGGTGACCGTGATGTCGTAGTGGTTGCAGGTGAACCAGATCGAACCCCGCGGCGCCGTGCAGGTGTCCGGCGGCTCGGTGTCCCAGAACCCGCCCCGGATCAGCCCACGGGTGCCGATCGGGCTGGTCGCGTCCGGGGTGAAGTAGAAACCGAAGTCCATCTCGCGCAGGATCGCGGTGGCCTTCGCCCGCAGCGACGGGATCGCACCGGCGACGACGCGCAGCCCCGCGGCCAGCCAGCCGTTGTCGACGCTGGACAGGAACGGCGTCACCACCGCCCCGGTCGAAGGCCACGTCGTCAGGACCGCGCCGGTCGCCGGGTCGTACCAGTTGTAGTACATCCCGGACGGTTCGTGGTGCCGCAGCCGGGCCAGGGTGTCCAGGGTCCGGCTGACCCGGGCGGTGGCCTCCCGGGACGAGATGATCCGCAGATCCCGGGCGACGACCGCCGACCACATCGAACCGCCGATGTTGGTGGGGGAGGTGTACGCGCTCGGCGTACCCAGATCGCCGTCGATGTTGTCGGCCACCAGGCCGGTCGCCGGATCGGTCATGGCGACCAGGGACCGCCAGGTGTCGGCCGCGTAGCGCCGCAAGGGGTCCTCGGCGGCGGCGACGGTGAACGGCAGGAGCAGGACCAGCACTGCGAGAAGACGTCTCACGACTACCTCCGACTCATTGAAACCGGTGGTGACGATCTACTTGAAACCGGTGGTGGCGATGCCGCGCATGAAGTGCCGCTGCAACGCGAGGAAGACCAGGAGCACGGGAATCACGACGACGACCGCGCCGGCCAGCAGCAGCCCGTAGTAGATGCGGTTCTGGCCGATGCTGTAGAGCGCGAGCGCCACTGGCAGCGTGTACATGTCGTCGGTGGTGGCCACCACGAGCGGCCACAGGAAGTTGTTCCACGAGGACAGGAACGTCAGGATGCCGAGGGTGGTCAGGGCCGGCCGGCACAGTGGCACCACGATGCGCCAGAACACCCGCCACTCGCCGGCGCCGTCGATGCGGGCCGCCTCGATCAGGTCGTCGGGGATCTGCAGCAGGAACTGGCGCATCAGGAACACCCCGAACGGCCCGGCGACGAAGGGCAGGACCAGCCCGGCGTACGAGTTGGCCAGTCCCAGATTGCTGACCAGCACGAACTGGGGCACGAACAGGACCATGCCGGGGACCATGAGCATCCCGAGCACGATGAGGAACAGCGCTCGGCGGCCGGGGAAGTCGAGTTTCGCCAGCGCATATCCGAGCAATGAGCAGAACAGCAGGTTCCCGGCGGTCACCAGCACGGCCACGATCATCGAGTTGGCGAAGTAGCGCGGGAAGTCGAGCCGGTCGAACAGATCCCGGTAGTTCGCGAGGGTCCACGTCTCCGGGAGCCAGGTGGGCGGGACGGACCGGATCTCGCCCTCGGGCTTGAGCGACGAGAACAGCATCCACAGGAACGGGCCGACCACGATCAACAGGCCGGTGATCAGTACGGAGTAGAGGAAGAACCGGGCCAGGCGGTCACTCATCGCGGCTCCTCAACAGCCGGAACTGCAACGCCGACAGCGCGACCACGGTGACGAAGAGAACGTACGAGACAGCGGAGGCGTATCCGTAGTTGCCGAAGCCGAACTGGTTGTAGACGTGATACGACACCGACAAGGTCGACGACAGCGGACCACCCTGCGTCATCACCAGCGGCTCCTCGAACAACTGGAGATAGCCGATACCGGTGATCACCGCCCCGAACAGCAGCGCCGGCCGCAGCAGCGGGACCGTCACCCGCCGGAACTGCTGCCACCGGCCGGCCCCGTCCAGCGTCGCCGCTTCGTACAGATCAAGCGGAATCCCCTGCAACGCCGCCAGAAAGATCACCATGAGCGAGCCGAAGTTGCGCCACACCGCCATCACGATGATCGACCCGAGCGCCGTGTCGGTGTCCCCGAGCCAGTGCGGCCCGTCGATCCCGATCGCGTCCAGCAGCCCGGTCTCCGGGTCGAGCACGAACCGCCAGATCACCGCGATCGCCACGATGCTGGTCACGACCGGCAGGTAGAACCCGACCCGGAACAGCGCCCGGAACCGGATCAGCCCCGAGTTCAGGGCGTTCGCGGCGGCCAGCGCGGCCAGCATCGTCAACGGCACCCCGGCCAGCACGAAGATCAGCGTGTTGACCGCGCCGCGCCGTAACTGGGTGTCACCGAACATCCGGAGGTAGTTGTCCAGGCCGGTGAACTCGACGGCCCACGGCGTACGCAAATCGGTCGATCTCATGTCGGTGAAGCTCATGACCAGCGACGCCACCACCGGCAGCAGCAGGAACACCGCGAAGATCAGCGTGAACGGGGCGGCGAAGGCCCAGCCGGCCTTCCCGGACCGCACCTCAGGCCCCCGTGCCGATGCTGTCGGCCTGCTCCTGCAGCGTCTTCAGCGCCGCCGCCGGATCCGCGCCGGCCACACACACCTTCTCCACCTCGGTGTCGAAGACCGCCGCCACCTGTTCCCAGGTCGGGTAGGGCGGCGGCGCCTGCGCCGACTTCAGCTGGGTGCCGAAGACCTGGAGGATCTGGTCGCCCGCCAGCGCCGGATCGTTCCACGCGGCCTGCACCGCCGGCAGGTCGTTGACCGCCTGATACCACTTGACCTGCACCTCCGGCCTGCTGAGCCAGGCCAGGAACTTCCAGGCCGCGTCCCGGTTCTTCGCGTCCTTGAAGACGGCGATGTTGCTGCCGCCGATGAACGACGTCGACGACTGCTTCACCGGCATCGGCGCCACCGCGAAATCCTTGCCGCCCTGCTCCTTGAGGATGCCGACGTGCCACGGCCCGGAGATGAACATGCCGATCTCGCCGCGCACGAACGCCGGCTCCAGCGCGCCGAACGGCAGGCTCGCCGGCGCCAGCTTCTCGGTGAAGAACGACTGGTAGTAGGAGAGCGCCTCGATCATCTGCGGGGTGTCGAACCGGTAGTCCTCGATCGACGCGCCGTTGGACCAGGCGAACGGCAGCACCGACTGCCAGCTGCCGGTCTTGCTGGACGGCTGGAGGTTGATACCCCACTTCGCGCCGGCCTTCGCCTTCAGCGCCACGGCCATGGCCTTGAGGTCGTCCCAGGTCTTCGGCCCGTCCGGGAACCCGGCCCGGGCGGCCAGGTCGGTGCGGTAGTAGATGCCGCGGGTCTCGACATACCAGGGAATGCCGTACGGAGTGCCCGCCACGACGGTGGTGTCCCACGCACCGGGGAAGAACGACTCCTTGGCGAACAGGTCCGGCGGGGTCGCCTCCAGGGCGCCGGTCTTCGCGAACTCGCCCTGCATCGTCGTGCCGATCATCGACACGTCAGGGGTCTGCCGGGCCGCGATGGCACTGGCGATCTTCCGGTGCGCGGCATCCCACGGCACCGCGGTCACGGACACCTTCGCGTCCGGGTTCTCGGCGGTGAACCCCTTGGCGAACTCGGCCAGCTTCTCGCCTTCCGTACCCATCGCCCAGACCGTGACCTCGCCGCTCGCTTTGCCGGCGCTGACCTCCTCGGCGGCCGCACCGCCCTGGTCACCGCCGCGGCCGCAGCCGCCGGCGATCAGGAGGGTCGCCAATGCCGCTGTCACCATGGCTCGGGATCTCATGTCTCATGCACCTCCGAAGGGTGGGGACCGCAGCTGCTCCGCACGACCAGCCGGGTCGGGAGCACCCGCCGCCGGGCAGCGGGCGCCGGGTCAGCGGGCGCCGGGTCTTGGATGCGCCGGTTCAGCCACCGGGCGGCCGTCGCACCGAGCTGCCGCATCGGCTGCGCCACCGTGGTCAGCCCGGCGAAACTCGCCGCCAGCAGGTCGTCCCAGCCGGTCACGGCCAGGTCGCCGGGCACGTCCAGGCCGGCATCCCGGGCGGCCCGCAGCGCACCGAGCGCCAACTCGTCGTTGGCGCAGATCAGGGCATGCGGTGGCCGGCCTCGGCGGATCAGGTCACCGGCCGCACGTTCCCCAGCTTCAAGATCAAGACCTTGGGTGGGTACGAGGGCCAGGCTCCCGTCTCCAGCGGAGGCCCGTAGCACCGACCGGAATCCGGCGTAGCGGCCGGCGACGTCGGGGGAGTCGTCCGGCTCGCCGAGGAACGCGAACCGCCGGTACCCGTGCCCGAGCAGGTGCTCGCCGAGCGCCCGGGCCGTGTGCACGTTGCCGGTGCGCACACTGTCCGTGCCCGGCACCGGATCCCGGGCGATCAGGACCACCGGCCGGCTCGCCGCGATCCCGGCCACCACGTCGTTGCCGGCCGTGCGCCCGAGCAGCGCCAGCCCGTCCACCCGCCGGGCCAGCTCACGCACCGCCGCGGCCACGTCCCGGCGGTCCCGGGTGGCGAGGATGAGCACACTGCTGCCGAGCTGCGCAGCGACCGCCTCGTAGCCGAGCACGACCTCCGCGTAGTACGGCCCGACCAGATCGGGAAAGACGATGCCGTTGGCGGCGTGCCGCCCCTCCGCCAGCGAACGAGCCGGCTGCGACGGGGCGAAATCCAGCTCGGCGGCGGCCGCCAGCACCCTGCGGCGGGTCTCCTCGGTGACCGGCGTGTCGTCCCGCAGCGCGCGCGACACGGTGGCGATGGAGACTCCGGCCCGCGCCGCGACCTGGTAGATGGTCGCGGCCTTTGTAAGCGCTTTCACCGGCATTCGCGGAACGTAACTCCGCCTTCACATCCCCGAAACCCGGCGGCCCGGCGCATTCACGATGAGCGATTTCCCCCGTCTCTGGGTCGACCCGCGGGTGACGCACAGCGGTGGTCCGTGAGCCCGGAGACGCCTTTGTTCGATGATCAAGTCAGGGCGTGCCGGCGCCGTCCGGAAACGATCGGAGGTGCTTCCCGGACCGTGTCACTTCACGGGCACTTTCATCCGGAACAGGTTCTCCGCATTTCGGAACGCGATCTTCTCCTTGTCCTCGCGTGGCAGATCGACTCCGCGGAACCAGTCGGTCTGCACCTTGATGTCCGCGAACGGGTAGTCGGTTGCGAACATCACTCGATCCACGCTGATGAACTTCAGGAGGAGTTCGAGCAGTTCGGTCTGGGGGAATGCGCTGGTCGTGATCCAGAAGTTCTCCTGGAAGTACTGCTCGAAGGGCTTCTCGAGCGAGTTTCCGGTCGGCTCGCCCATGTCCTCGATGATCCGTTTGTAGTAGAAGGGCAGACCTTCACCCATGTGGCCGATGATGATTTTCAGCGTGGGGAACCTGTCGAAGACCCCGTACGCGATCATCCGAATGCATTGGGTCAGCACCTCCTGGTGCCAGCCATATCCAGACCCGCTGAAAATGTAGTCCTGGAACTCTTCCGTGTATTTGGACCGCGTGGTGCTGTAGTAGATCTGGAAGACCTCGTCGGCTGGATAGCCGGGATGCAGGTAGATCGGCACGTCGAGCGCTACGGCACGTGCCAGCACCGGCTCGAAATCGGGATGATCGAGATACTTCCTCGTGATGTGGCCGTTGGTGAGTGCGCCCAGGAAGCCATCTTCCCGAACCGAGCGTTCCAGCTCGTCGGCCGCCGCCTCCGGGCTCTGCAGGGGCAGGGTGGCGAAGGCCTTGAAGCGGCCCGGGTACTTGGCGATCGGCCCCTCCACAAGTTGCCGGTTGAGACGACGGGCGAGTTCGATGCCCTTCTTCCCCGGGACATTTTGTACGGACGGTGTATGGGCCGAGAGGATCTGAACGTCGAGTCCCCCCGCGTTCATGTCGCCGATGCGGCGTTCGCCGAGATCCGCAAGGCCGATCTCCTCGAGGAATGCGATGTGATCCTGGTTGATGGAGTTCAGCTTCAGCAGGGCAGGAGTTGAAAAGGTCTCCTCCGTGCCGATGAACGGCAGGTCCTTGTCCCGTTGGTAGATGTCCGATGTCTTGTTCGAAGTCGTTTCCGGGGCCTTGTCCGGAGTCTTGTCCCCGTCCGCTCCTGAAACCGCGGCATACGTGGACAGGCCGGCACCGACGCCAACTGCCGTGGCGGCGGCCAGAAAGCCGCGGCGTCCCATGGGTTTCATGTCAGTCTCTTCTCAGGTCTTGTGTGGTGCGGTCTCCGGACGGCGCGAGTTGCCTCGCTCATCTGATGCCGAATTCGTAACAAGCGAATCTGAGACGACCATTAGAGAGTTCCTGACCCGATGAAAGCCGGTCGCGCCGATCTGCACGCCTCCATCGACATCGCCGTGCACGCACCACCCCGGCCCGAGGCTTTTGAGGCGTGTGCCACGATGGCGACCACAATGGATGGTTATCGAAAGGTGGCGCCTCCCGATGGTCGAGCAGGACATGATCCGGCCCCTGCCGCAAGTCCTGCAGGACAACGCTCTGCGGTACGGCGACCGGCTCGCGTTCGCTGACGACCACCGGCGAGTCACCTGGGCCGAATTGGCCGACCGGACGGCGCAGCTCGCGTCCGGGCTGGGCGCCGGCCGCGGCGATCGGGTGGCGTTCGTGCTCGGCAACAGCGTGGATCTGGTGGAAGCCGTGCTGGCCACGGTCCGGGCGGCGGCGGTCGGGGTGCCGCTGAGCCCGCACGCCACCGACGCCGAGCTGACCGCGTTGCTGGCCGACTGCGAACCGGTCGTGCTGGTCACCGACGACCGGCATGCCGAGCAGGCCCGCCGGGTGGCCGGGGGAGTGCGGGTGCTGGTGGCCGGCAACGTCCAGGCGGGCGGCGCCACGGCCCCCGACGATCTCGGTCTGGACGAGCCGGCGTTCCTGCTCTACACCTCCGGCACCACCGGATCGGTCAAGGGCGTGGTCTCCACCCAGCGGGCCGCCCTGTGGTCCGCGGCCACCTGTTACGGCCCGGTGTTCGACCTGACCGCCGCCGATCACCTGCTCTGGCCGCTGCCGATGGCCCACAGTTTCGCCCATTCCCTCTGTGTCCTGGGCATCACGGTGGCCGGGGCCAGCGCCCGGGTCACCGCCGGAACCGGCCCGGCCACGCTGGCCCGCCTGCTCGCCGAGGAATCGCCGACGGTCCTCGCCGGTGTGCCGGTCACCTACCGCCAGATGCTCGACGCGGGGCCGATCGACGGCTCGTCGTTACGGCTGTGCCTGACCGCCGGCGCGACCAGCGATCCGGCGCTGCGGTCCGATGTCGAGAAGCTGCTCGGCGCCCCGTTGCTCGACTGCTACGGCAGCACGGAGACGTGCGGGATGATCGCCGTCGAGTCACCCGGCGGACCCCGCACACCCGGCAGCAGCGGCCGGCCCGCCCCCGGCGTCGAGGTGCGGCTGATCGACGGCGAGATCAGCGTGCGCGGCCCCAACCTGATGCTCGGCTACCACCGGCGCCCCGACGCGCTGACCGACGGCTGGTACCACACCGGCGACCTCGGCCGGTTCGACGCCGACGGCAATCTCAGTGTCATCGGCCGGGTCAGCGACGTGATCAACCGCGGCGGCGTCAACGTCGACCCCACCGAGGTGGAACTCGCTCTGCTCGCCCTGCCCGGTGTGCGCGACACCGCGGTGGTGGCCCGCGCCCACCCGCTGCTCGGCGAGGTCCCGGTGGCCTTCGTCGTCCCGGCCGACGAGTCCGCCGACCCGGCCGGCCTGCTACGGGATCTGGCGCGACGACTGTCCGCGTACAAGATCCCCGAGGAGATCCTCTTCACCCCGGTCATTCCGCGTACGCCGTCCGGAAAGCCCCGCCGCCACCTGCTGCGTTCGGCGTTCGCCGCCGACCACACCGACCGGTTCACCGGCGCCTCGTCGGCCTCGCTGGTCCGGGCCGAGGTGGCCGCGCTCTGTGGCCCGGTGACCGATCTGGACACCGCGTTCGCCGACCTCGGACTGACCTCGATGGGCGCGATGACCGTCTGGAACCGGCTCAGCCGGCGCACCGGACTGCGGCTGCCCGCCACCCTGTTGTGGGACCACCCCAGCCCGGCCGCACTGATCACCTGGCTGGACGGACAGCTCGCCGGAGCCGCCACCGCCACCGCCCGGCCGTCGCGGGCGCAGACCGAGCCGATCGCGATCGTGGCGGTGGGCTGCCGCTATCCCGGCGGTGTGCGCAGCCCCGAGGACCTGTGGCGGCTGGTCGCCGGCGAGGTGGACGCCACCGGCGAGTTCCCCGCCGACCGGGGCTGGGACGTCGACGGCCTCTACCACCCGGACCCGGACCGGCTCGGCACGAGCGTCACCCGGCGCGGCGCCTTCCTGTACGACGCCGCCGACTTCGACCCGGCCTTCTTCGGGATCTCACCCCGGGAGGCCCTGGCCACCGATCCCCAGCACCGGCTCCTGCTCGAGATCGCGTGGGAGACCTTCGAACGCGCCGGCATCCCCGCGCCCAGCCTGCGCGACTCCGGCACCGGCGTCTTCATCGGGTTGATGCCCAGCGACTACGGCCCGCGCCGGGAAGCCCACGTCCTCGAATCACACCTCGGGATCGGTTCGACCGGCAGCCTCGCCTCCGGCCGCATCGCGTACACCCTCGGCCTGCGCGGGCCCAGCCTGTCCATCGACACCGCCTGCTCGTCGTCGCTCGTCGCGATGGACCTGGCCGCGAAAGCGCTGCGGGCCGGGGAGTGCGGTCTGGCGCTGGCCGGGGGCGTGACGGTGATGGCGTCGCCGCAGTCGTTCATCATGTTCAGCCGCCAGCGCGGTCTCGCCCCGGACGGCCGGTGCCGGCCGTTCGCCGCCGGCGCCGACGGCACCGCCTGGGGCGAGGGCGCCGGCATGGTCCTGCTCGAACGTCTGGACGACGCCCGCCGCAACGGGCATCCGGTGCTCGCGGTGCTGCGCGGCTCGGCGGTCAACGCCGACGGCGCTTCCAACGGGCTCACCGCCCCCAGCGGCGAGGCCCAGCGTGACCTCATCCGCCTCGCCCTGGCCGACGCCGGTCTGCGGCCGACCGATGTGGATCTGATCGAGGGCCACGGCACCGGCACCCGCATCGGCGACCCGATCGAGGCGAACGCTCTCGTCGACACCTACGGTCTCGGCCGGTCGGAACCGGTCTGGCTCGGTTCGGTGAAGTCGAACATCGGGCACACCCAGTCCGCCGCCGGCATCGCGGGGGTGATCAAGGTGATCGAGGCGATGCGCCACGCGGTGATGCCCCGGTCGTTGTACGCCGACGACCCGTCCCCGCACGTCGACTGGTCCTCCGGAGCGGTGCGGCTGCTCGACGCCGCCCGGCCGTGGCCCGCCGGTCCGCGTCCACGCCGGGCGGCGGTGTCCGCCTTCGGGCTGGGCGGCACCAACGCCCACGTGATCATTGAGGAGCCGCCGGTCGAGGAGCCCGGCGCCGGCCGGCCGTCGCCCGGGTGGAGCGCCGCGCCATGGCTGCTGGGCGCCGCCGACGAGGCGGGACTGCGGGCCCGGGCCGCCCACCTGGCCGCGGCGGGGGAGACGAGCGCGACGTCGCTGGATGTGGCGTTCTCCCTGGCGACCGGCCGTGCGCCGCTGCGTCACCGGGCCGCCGTGCGAGCCGGTGACCGCGAGGGCCTGCGCGCCCTGGCCGACGGCACCCCGCACCCGGCGGTGACCAGGGTCCCGACCCGCCCGGAGCCGCGCCTGGCCTTCCTGTTCACCGGCCAGGGCGCGCAGCGACTCGGCATGGGCCGCGAACTGGCCGCCGCTTTCCCGGCTTTCGCCGAAACCTTCGACCGGGTCGGTACGGCGTTCACGCCCTACCTTCCACGGCCGTTGCGTGAGGTCGTCGACGGCACGGACGCCGAGCTGCTCAACCGCACCGACTACGCCCAGCCCGCCCTGTTCGCCTTCGAGGTGGCACTGCACGCGCTCTACCGGGCGTGCGGCGTCCACCCGCACCGGCTGGCCGGACACTCGATCGGAGAGCTGACCGCCGCGTACGTCGCGGGAGTGCTGTCGCTCGCCGACGCGGTCCGCCTGGTCGCCGCCCGGGGCCGGCTGATGGCCGCGCTACCGCCCGGCGGCACGATGATCGCCGTGCGGTGCACCGAGGCCGACGTCGCGAAACTTCTCCCGGACGCCGGCGACCGGGTGGCGATCGCCGCCGTCAACGGTCCGGACACGGTGGTGATCGCCGGGCCGGAGGAGGCGGTGACGGCACTGGCCGAAAGGCTCGACGCCCGATACGACCGGCTACGCGTGAGCCACGCGTTCCACTCGCCGCTGCTCGACCCGATGATCGACGAGTTCCGCATCGTCGCGGAATCGGTCACCTACCATCAGCCGTCGGTCCCGGTGGCGAGCGCGTTGACCGGATCGGCCGACCTGGCCACCGCCGACCACTGGGTACGGCACGTCCGTGAGACGGTCCACTTCACCGCCGCGATGGACGACCTCGCCGCCGTGTCCGTGTCCGCGTTCGTCGAGATCGGCCCGGCCGCCGTCCTCTCCGTGCTGGCCGAGCGGTGCGTCCCGGCCGACGTCTTCGTTCCCGGCCCCGCAACACTCGCCGGATTCCTCGACGACCTCGCCACCCTGTACGTGCACGGCGTGCCGGTCGACTGGCCGGCCGTCTATGCCACCAGCGGCGCCCAGCGCTGCGACCTGCCCACCTACCCGTTCCAGCGGCAGCGGCACTGGCTGGACGGCACCGAACGGCCACCCCTGCTCGGCGACCCGCAACCGGATGCCGACGGCACCCGTACCCGCAGCTCAGGAATCCTGTCGACGACCCGCCAGCCGTGGCTGGCCGACCATGTGATCGGCGCCGACCCGATGGTCCCGGCCGCCGCCCTGGCCGAACTCGCCTTCCAGGCCGCGACCTCGGCCAACCCGGGGAAGGCGGTGCGGCTCGCCGAACTCGCTCTGGGCACGCCCCTGACGCTCGCCGGCCCGCACGACGTCCAGGTCATCCTGGAGGCCCCGGACACCACCGGCGACCGCGAGCTGACCATCTGGTCCCGGCCCACCGGCTCGGCGGACCACTGGACCAGCCATGCCACCGCCACCCTCACCGCCCCGACCGGCGGGACGCCCGCAACGCCGGACATCTGGCCGCCGGCCGGCGCCCATCCGGTCACCGTCGACTACACCCGGCTGGTGGAAGCGGGATTCCAATACGGTCCGGCATTCCGGGCGGTCACCGCACTCTGGCAAGGACCCACCGAGATGTACGCCGAAGTGGCGCTGCCGCCCGCGGTGGCCACCGACGCCGCCCGTTTCGGTGTGCACCCCGCCCTGCTCGACGCCGCCCTGCACGCCAGCCTGCTGGCCGAACCACCCGACCGGCCCCGGATCCCGTTCGCCCTGGAAGGTGTGGAACTGCACACCACCGCAGCGGCCACCGCCCGGGTCGTGCTGTCCCCGCTCACCCCGGACACCACCCGGGTCACCATGACCGACCGGTTCGGCCGCCCGATCGTCACGATCGACGCGCTGGTGACGCGCCGCATCGGCGTCCAGGACCCCACCGTCCGGCGGTCCCTGCACCGCCTCACCTGGCCCGCCGCCCCCACCGAGCCGGGCGGCAACGCAGACGAGATCTGGTACGCCACCGCCGGCGGCGAGGTGACCGCCGACCCGCCGGCCCGGGCACGGGCGCTGCTGGAACGGACCCTCGCCCACGTCACCGAGTGGCTCGCCACCGACCGTCCCGGCCGCCTCGTCGTGGTCACCGAGCGGGCCACCGGCGACGACCCCGACCCGGCCGCCGCAGCCGTCTGGGGGCTGCTCGGCAGCGCCCAGGCCGAACACCCCGGCCGTCTCACCGTCGTCGACCTCTGCGGCGCGCCCGCCTCCACCGCCGCCCTGCACCGGGCGGCCGCCCTGGCCGAACCCCGGGTCGCCATCCGGGCCGGAACCATCCACGCACCCCGCCTGGCCCCCGTCGCCGCCGCCGACACCACCCCGCCGGCACTGGACCCGGCCGGCACCGTCCTGATCACCGGTGGGACCGGCGCCCTGGGCACGATCCTGGCCCGCCACCTGGTCACCGACTACGGGGTACGGAATCTGGTGCTCGCCAACCGCACCGGCGCCGTACCCGCCTGGGTCGCCGATCTCGACGCGCACGTCACCGTCACCGCCTGCGATGTCCGCGACCGTGCCGCCGTCGCCGGCCTCGTCGGCTCCTGTGGCCCGGCTCTGACCGCGGTTTTCCACCTCGCCGGAGTCCTCGACGACGGTGTCCTCACCGCGATGACGCCCGCCCGGATCGACGCCGTGCTCGGACCGAAGTCGGACGCGGCCTGGAACCTGCACGAGGCCACGAAACACCGGAACCTGGCCGCCTTCGTCCTCTACTCGTCGGCCTCCGGGGTGATCGGCCGGCCGGGACAGGCCAACTACGCCGCCGCGAACGCCTTCATCGACGCCCTGGCCGCCCACCGCAACGCCCACGGCCTCGCGGCCCACTCCCTGGCCTGGGGACTGTGGGACAGCGACGGCCGCGGCATGGCCGGCCGTCCGTCACCCGGTCCGGCGCGCCGTGCCCTGACCGAGGGCGGCATCCGTGCGATCACCGCCGAGCAGGGCATGGCACTGCTCGACCGGTCGCTGCGCAGCACCGACTCGCTGCTCGTGCCGATCGCGATCGACGTCCCGGCCACCGGTGCGCCCGCGATCCTCACCGGCCTGGCCCCCACCGGCGCCCCGCCCTCCGCCGGAGTCCCGGCCCTCACCGGCACTCCGGCCTCCGCCGGCGTTCCGGCCGCGAAGCCGATCACCTGGCGGGAGACCCTGGCCGGTCTGCCGGTGGACGAGCGCGGCGACGTCCTCAGCGGCCTGATCGGGGCGGTGGTCGCCGACCTGCTCGGATTCCCGGACACGACCGCTCTCGGTTCCGGCCGCCACTTCAAGGACGTCGGACTGGACTCGCTCGCCGCCATCCAGCTCCGCGACCGGCTCAGCAACGCCACCGGTATCCGCCTGAGCGCCACGATCGCCTTCGACCATCCGACGCTGGCCGAGCTCACCGAGCACGTCCGGGCCGCCATGGGCGACAGCCTCACGGACACCGGCTCGCACCGGCCCGCCCACGGCGAGCCGTCGACCGAGCAGCCGCAACCGGCCACCGGCGAGCGGTTCACCGCGATCTACCACCGGGTGATCCGCGAACAGGGCCCGTCCGCGGCGATGACCCTGCGATACCTGGCCTCGTACGGGCTGCCCACCTTCGACGCCGACCACCGCGGCGCGCACACGCCCGTCCCGCTGCGGCTGGCGGCGGGTCGTTCGTACCGCCAACCGGTCTTGATCTTTCTGCCCGGTTATCTGGCGCTGCACGACCCGGCGCCGACCGGCCTGGGTCGGGCGCTCGACGGACACCACGACCTGTACATGCTCGCTCACCCGGGCTTCGGCGTCCGGACCGGCCCGGTCCCGGACAGCGTGCCGACCCTGGTCGGGCTGCATGCCGCGACGGTCCGGGACCTGGCCGGCGACCGGCCGTCCGTGCTGATCGGGCACAGTACCGGCGGTGCGGTGGCCCACGCCGTGGCCGCCCATCTGGCGGCCGCGGGCACCCCGCCGCGGGCGGTCGTCCTGGCCGACGCCCATCACAGCAGCGCCGGCCGGGAAGACCCGCGGGCGCTCGCCCTCGTCGACGCCGACCGCAACCGGCCGGCGGAGATGTTCGACGGCGTCTTCTCCGACGCGGTGATGATCGCCGGTGGCGCCTACGTGCGCCTGTTCGACGGCTGGGAGCCGGAACCGTCCGGCCTGCCGACCCTGCTGGTGCGGGCGACCCCGACGAAGGAGATGCGCGAGATCGATCCGGCCGGGCAGTGGCAGCCCCAGTGGCTCCACCCGCATGACGTGGCCGACGTTCCGGGCGACCACTACTCGATGCTGACGACCCATGCCGAGGCCACCGCCACCGCGATCCGAACCTGGCTGGACGCCCGGGCCTGACAGATGGGCGCGACGGATGAAGGCTCCGTGCGCCTGGCCTCAGCGGCGGCCGGGAAGCGGCAGGAGGCAGCCGACAGCGGCACCGGCGTGCGGTGCGGTGTCGAGGATGCGGCCCATGGCTACGCTTCTTCCGGTCGAGTGGTCCTGTCACGGTAGTTTTCGCCGGTGGGGACGGCAACCCGATATTCCGTCGACGGCGCGTAGTGGCGGGCCAGGCCGGCTGCGAGGGCACGGAGGTGCGCCCTGACCTCGGTGGGGCCGTGCACGGTGATGGCGTCCCCGAACGGCAGCAGGGCTCGTACGTCCTCCAAGCGCAGGAAGCGGATGGTCACCCTGTGGCCGGTGGTGGACTCGTCCAGGTCGTCCCGGACGAGTCGCAGGCCGAAGATCCGTTGTGCTCGCTCGATCTGCGCCTGGTCGATGGTGGCGCTGACCGCTATCGCGTGGTCGTGGTCCCACTGATCGACGAGCGCCGCAGTGACGGTGGCCAGGGTCTGGTTCTCGCGGATCCGCCGGGGCTGGTCGACTTCCTTCCACGCCGTGATCCGTTCGAGCCGGTACATCCGTGGCACTCGGGCGCAGTCGGCGACGAGATACCAGATGCCGGCCTTGGCGAGCAGCCCGTAGGGATCCACGACCAGGTCGCGGGGGCCTGACTCGCGCGGGCTGCCGTACTCGATCCGCAGCCGGCGACCTCGCCGTACCGGACCGATCAGCGAAGCCGGCGTCGTGCTGGTCGCTCGGCCCTGAAGCCAGGGACTGCTGTCCACGTGCACCACGTCGGTGAGCGGCAGGAGCTCGTCCCCTCGACGTGACTGTGCGGCGGCGATCTTGGCGAGTGCGCGCCTGCTTTCGGCCGACGCGTCGAGCTCCGTGCGCTGCTTCTGATCCAGTCCGAGGAGCGAGAGATGATCACGCTCGCCAGGCGTGAGCCGCGTCAGGTCGAGCCCGGGCAGCATGGTCACGCCACCGAGGCGGCCCCGGTGCGCGGTCACCGGCAGGCCGGCGTCGCGCAGCCAGTTCAGGTCCCGGGTGATGGTTCGCAGAGAGACCCCGAGCGCCGAGGCGAGTTCCTGAGTGGTCGCGCCGTCCCTCGATTCGAGGAGCAGCATCAGGGCGAAGAAGCGGTCCGGGGTCACCCGCCAAGCTTTTCAGGAAATTGCGACACGATACGGCGCATATTCCGGCCAGGCTGGTGCATGCCTGCCCACGACCTGCGAGAAGGACCCGCCATGACCACATCCGTCGTGTCCATCGTCTATGTGAACGACGCTCCCGCCGCGGCCCGCTTCTACGGCGACCTGTTCGGCATGAGCCCCTCGTTCGAGACTCCGGGATACATCACCTTCGACCTCGGGCCGGGTGCTGAGCTCGGGCTGTGGTCCGGCCAGTTCGAGGATCTGTCGGCGGGCGTCCCGCGTACCAGCGAAGTCTGTCTTGCCGTTGAAGGTGGACGCCCCGAGGAGATCACCGCGATCTTCAAGCAGTGGCAGTCCAAGGGGGTCACGATCCTGCGCGAGCCGCACGACGCGGGCTTCGGGCTGACCTTCGTCGCGGCCGATCCGGACGGGAACCGCATCCGGGTCGCACCGAAGGGCTGACTCGACGGCTCCGGGCGCGGCACCTTCCCGCCTCGCCCGGAGCCGTCCTTTACCAGTACATGAGCGCGGACGCGCCGGAGTCCTTCGCGTACTGCATCCGGACCCGGGCCACGTACCGCCGCCCGGCGAACAGCTTGATGCGGATCAGGGCGTTGCGTTCTTCGCCGGAGTCGTCGTCCCCGGCCAGGTACCGCAGTTCGCCGTCGCCGATGTCCTCGAACAGCACGAGGACCACGTCAGTGGCACCGAACGTGCCGATCTGGTACGGACGGCTGGCGTCCGGCACGATCTCAGCGTTGAACTGCTGGCCGCTCGCGAGGTTGAGCGCCGCAGACTGGAAGGCCTTGAGCCGCGGCACCTGGGCTTCGAGCGCCGGGTACCACATCAGGACCTGTTCCTTGTCGATCTTGGAGATCGTCCCGGGCGGGAAGATGCCCTTGCGGTAGGCCTCCGGGCTCCGCACCAGACCGCTCGGGAACTCGTACTCCATGATGGAGTCGGGGTCCCAGTCCGAGCCCTCCACCTCGGCCGGCGAGAGCTTGCGCAGCACGTTGTGGTAGACCGTCTCCCGGGGCCAGTTGTTCGGCGGTCCGCCGAGGTACTGGTAGACGGCCTCCTCGTTCCACACGATCCCAGCGTTCGGATTCTGGTGCTCGTGCGGCAAGCCGATCGTGTGGCCGATCTCGTGGAAGGCTGTCGACCGGCCGTGGTCGCTCCGCAGGTTCCAGCCGAAGTTCATCGTCCGCTCGTTCTGCCCCTGGAGCAGCACGTCCCGGCCGAGATATGACCACGAGCCGTCGCCCTGCACGAAACCGATCCGTACCTCGGCCTCGGCGGGCGAGTCGACCTCGACGAAGCTGAGGCCGATGCCGATCTCCTTCCATTCCTGGAAGGCTTCCCGTACGACGTCCGCCTGCGCGGGAGCACCGTGCAGGAACGTGTAATGCAGCTGGGTCCCGTTCGCCCACTTGCTGCGGTTCACGATGATGGCGCGCTGCCGGGCCAACGGCATGTCCGGCGGCAGGTTCGGCATCGTCCGCGGTGGGGCCGAACAGTACTCCAGCCTTCTGTCTTCCTCGGCTTCGGCCATCAAGCCGGTTCCTTCCGTGAGATGTGGACTGTCGGTTGTGCGTGGTGGCCTCGCTCATGGATGCCGTTCCCCACGCCCAGCGCCGGCGAGACGATCACAAGCCGACGCCCACATGCTCTCAACGGAACTGACGATATGTCCGTAATTGCATCATTCTGTACGCGAGTGTCACCCTCCAGAACGACGTAGAACCCTCAGCCGGCGTGCCCCAGTCCGGCGTCGCGGGCCTTGGCGACGGCGGCTGCCCGGTCGCTGACCTGGAGTTTGGTGAGCACCGACGCGACGTGGTTGCGGATGGTCTTCTCGGACAGCACGAGACGGCGGGCGATCTCGTGGTTGCGATGGCCGGCGGCGACGAGCTCCAGGATCTCGCGTTCCCGGTTGGTGAGGTCGGGGAAGACCGTGGTGGCGTAGTCCTGGTGGGCTCCGGTGAAGAAGTCCATGATCCGCTGGGCCACGTTGGTGCCGCCATCGTCGAACGGCACGGCGGCCGCATCGGCGTGGAGCAGCACCCGGGCGGCGGCAGCCGCTTCTGGTTCACGCTGCCGCCGTCAACCTGATCCCCGACTCGCCTATGCGTCCGGGTCCCAGGCGATCAGCTGGTCGAAGACGTGCCGGTCGCCGTCGATCCGCAGCGAGTCCATCCGAATGCGTCCATAGCAGAACATGACCAGCTCATTGGCCGTGCCCTGGGCGGAGACATAGGCCGTCTCCGGGTGCTCGCCGGCGGCCGGCCCGGAAAGGCGGGCGGTCCGGGCGCCGTCGGCGTCGAGCCAGATCCGCCAGGAACGGCCCTCGGTGGCGTGGTAGTCGATGACCGCGGGCTCGTGCGGCCACGCGGCCGTGTTGGCGACGCAGGTGGTCAGGAACTCGTCGACACCGTCGAGGGCCACCGCGTCCGGCAGCGGCTCCGGGGCGCCCACGGCGACCTGCGCGTCGTAGGTGTGCACGGCGACCTGCTGGAGCTGGTGCCGGGCGACGGCTCCGGTGGTCTGCGGCGACTGCGACGGACCCCACCACGTCCAGCAACCCTGATCCGGGCCGGCCTTCCACAGCGCGTCCAGCAGCTGCCGGGTGGATTCGGTGAACCAGGCCAGCAGGGCCTCGCGCTCCCGTGGCGCGACCGGAGCGGAGAAGGCCGGCGGATTGTCGGCGGGCCCAGCGGCCACCGTGACGGCCCACCTGTGGCGTCCCTCGCCCAGGTGCTGCACCAGGTCGAACAGCGTCCACTCGGGGCAGGTCGGCACTTGCACGTCGAGGCTGGGCGCCGCGGCGACCGCCGCCCGGAAAGCAGCCGATCGTTCGTCCATCAGCCGCAACAGGTCGGCGAACTCCAGAGTCTCTTCCACCGCGGATTTCTACCACCCTGCTCCGGCAGCCGACAGCGAGTTTCCCGCCCCGGCGTCCGGTTGGCCGCGAACCGAGGCCCGGCAAGTCCTCTTGTCCGTCACCGCAGGCTGCGCCGGACCGCCCGGATCGCCAAGGAAACACCCAGCAGCAGCCCGGCCGCCTCGCCCGTCATGAGGCCGTGAGCGGGGGAGTTGTCCTTCATGACCCACAGCAGGACGAGGCTGCCGACCGCCAGCAGGGTCGAGACCCCGGCCAGCTCATTCGGAACCCTACCGTCGGCGATCAGGCGTTTCGTTGCGAGGGCGATCAGCCCGCCGCCGACCAGGAGCCCGGCCAGGAAGAGCGTCCCCACCAGGAGGGGCCGGGCAGAGGTTGCGGCGATGGCGACACCGGCCGCCGCCACGGCCAGGCCGAGTGCCAAAGGCCGCACGGGTGAGGAGTGGGCCCATTTGCGAAGGGCGTCATCGGAATGTATGTCCCCGGACATGCGCGACATCGTGCCAGGTCACCGCCACACCACGAAGGGCGGTTGGGGGCTACTACCATCGTCGGCATGCCGAGAACGGGCTGGTCGCCGGCCGAGGACCAGAACAGGCGACTGCTTCGCGCCCGCGACGCGATGGACCGTGACTTCGCGGACCGGCTCGGCCTGCCCGCGCTCGCCAAGCTGGCGCACATGTCCGAGGGGCATTTCAGCCGCAGCTTCCGCAGCGCCTTCGGGGAGACCCCGCACCGCTATCTCCAGCGCCGCCGCATCGAGCGCGCCATGTCGTTACTCCGCGACCCGGCAAGCTCGGTGACCGAGGTCGGGCTACAGGTCGGCTTCGACAGTCTCGGGGCGTTCAGCCGGGTGTTCCGGGCCGTCGTCGGGGTCTCGCCGTCGCAGTACCGCGAGCGGAGGCTGGTGGCCAACGCGCCGGTGTGCTTCGTGAAAACCTGGCTGCGACCGGTCAGTTTTGGCGAAGCACCCACGCCGGGCCCGCCCGTACCGTGAAGCCATGTTCACAGCGATCACGATCACCACGGTCCGGGTGCTCGACCAGGACGAAGCACTCGACTTCTACGTCGGCAAGCTCGGCTTCAAGATCGACGACGACGTCGACATGGGCTTCATGCGCTGGCTGACGATCTCGCTGCCGTCCGATCCGGGCCGGCAGCTGCTGCTGGAGGTTCCCGGGCCGCCCGCGATGAGCGAGCAGGCCGCAGCGCAGGTCCGTGACCTGCTGACCAAGGGCGCCCTCGGCGCGGCGATCCTCACCACCGACGACTGCCAGAAGGTGTACGACACGCTCAAGAGCCAGGGCGTGGAGTTCACCCAGGGCGTCGAGGTGCAGCCGTACGGCATCGACTGTGCCTTCCGTGACCCGTTCGGGAACCAGATCCGGGTCACCCAGCCGGCCGCGCAGCCGTCCGCCATCACCGACGAGGACCGTGCCCGCTGGTGCGGCTCCGCCGAGTCCTGAGCTCGCCGGGGGCGGCCCGCGGAATTCCGTCCGCTGTTGCAACGTGCCGTGCCATCCAGACAGCCGCGGTGTGCCCACCCGCCCCGGTCAAGGCTGCGGGCCGATACGCAAGTGCTCGACGCCGTAGGCCGCCACGCCACCGAGCCGTGCAGCCCGCGTGGACATCTGCGGTTCGATGCGAACCACAGGTCACCACGCCGCCAAGCCGTGCAGTCCGCGTGGACATCTGTGGCCCGATTCGAACCGCGGGTCACCACGCGAACTATTGCTGTCGGCGGGGGGTGACGGAACCCGGAACGCCTTTGCCGCGCGGCATTGCGCTCGGACGACGACGGACGCACACGATCGGCCATTGCGTGCGCTGGTCGACGTTGCCGATCCGCGACTTACGTAACCGACAGCACCCGGTTCCGCGGAACGGGCCGCAGGCCTCACCGGCCGTCGCTCAGCCCGGTAAAGCCACCCGCATTCCCGCGTTCAGCGACGGCTCGCGGTCTCGGCCGTGACCGAGCCGGCAGAACCCCGACCCGGCGGGCCGGCAGTCCGCGGAGCTTGGGCGCGGTCAGTGGGCCGACCGGCGACGCCACCAGATCTCCAGCGGACCGAGGACACCGAACTCAGGCGGGTCGCGATCGGGCGATTCCAGGCTGGCCCGCCGTGGATTCGGCAGACGACACCCTGCCGTCCGTGACCTGGGCTTACCTGTCCTTCAGGGCAGACAGCCTCACCAAATGAATTCGAGACGGTCGATGGAGCGGACTAAAAAAGACTAGGGTGACTCGCGGATTCCATTCAGGTGAGACACGGGGAGGCCTGGACGATGAACACGAGATTGGCTGCTGCCCGCAGCCGTACGAGACGGGCGGTACGACGTACCGCCGTGGCCGCTGCTCTGGCTGTGCTGACCCTGGCGGCGGGGGTGGGTTCCGCTCCGGCGTCGGGCGTCACCGGCGGCGCGCCGGCCGACGGTTACGCGTTCGCGGCACACATCCAGGTCGGCGAACTGGTGCGCGGATGCTCCGGCGCCCTGATCGACCCGGAGTGGGTCGCCACCAGCGCCGCCTGCTTCGCCGGTGTCGCCGGCGCGCCCGCCGAGGTCACCACGGTCACCGTCGGGCGGGCCGACCTGCACACGACCGGCGGCCAGCAGCGCCGGGTCATCGACGTGGTGCTGCACCCGGACCGTGAGCTGGCCCTGGCCAAGCTCTCCGCCCCGGTCATCGACGTCACGCCGGTTCCGATCGCCGACGTCGCACCGACCAACGGCGAGACACTGCAGATCCTGGGGTACGGGCGTACGGCGACCACCTGGGTGCCGGGCCGCCTGCATCGCGGCGACCTGACCGTCCAGGCCGTCGGCGCCGCCACGATCGACCTCGCCCCGGCCGTGGGCACGGCGGTCGGCATCTGCAAGGGCGACTCGGGCGGACCCGCGCTGCGACCCCGCGGCGCCGGATTCGAGCTTGTCGGCGTGCACGCCCTGTCCGGTCAGGCCGGCTGTCTCAAGGCGCCGGCCGATGCGACCGCCACGGCGACGGAGACCCGGCTCGACGACATCGCGGCCTGGGCCCGCCAGACCGTCCGCGGAGGCGCGTTCGTTCGCCTCCCGACGAGCGCGGCGGTCCTCGACACCCGCGGCTCGATCGGCGGCGCACCGGGCGTCAAGGCGGCCGGCGCCACCACGTCGTTCCAGGTCACCGGTGTCGGCGGGGTGCCCGCCACCGGCGTGACCGCGGTGCTGGTGGACATCACTGCGGTGACCACGACCGCCGGGATGTACCTGACCGTGTTCCCCGAGGGCACCACCCGCCCGGCCGCGCTGTCCACTCTGAACGTCACCGCCAGCCAGATCCTGTCGAACAGTGCCGTGGTGAACGTGCCGGCCAGCGGCAAACTCTCCGTCTACAACAACGGCGGCGGCGTGCACATCATCGTCGACGTGCAGGGCTACTACACCCGCGCCGGCACGTCCGGCGGCGGCTACGTGCCGGTCACGCCGACCCGGCTGGTGGACACCCGCAGCGGGCTCGGCGGTGGCGGCACGACGGCGATCCCCAGCGGCGGCAGCCGGACGTTCCCCTTCACCGGCGGGGTGATCCCGGCCGGGGCGTCCGCCGCGTTCGTCGATCTGATCGCCACCGGCGCCACCGCACAGGGCTGGGTCGGCACGTACGCGACCGGCGGCACCAGCCGCAGCGTCATGGACTACGTCGTCGGCACCACCTCGCACGGCGTGTCGGTGCGGCTCGGCACCGACGGGCGGGCCACGTTCACCAACAACAGCGGCTCACCGATCCACCTGGTGATGACGGCGACCGGCTACTTCACCGGCGCGCCCGCCACCGGCGCCGGCCTGCGTACCCTGGCGGCGCGGCGGCTGGTGGACACCCGCAGCAACACCGCCCCGATGCCGGCGAACGGCACCGTCGACATCGCCACCGGCCTGCCGCCCGGCGCCACCGCCGTGGTGAACTTCGTCGTGGTGGACAACACGGCTGCCGGCTACCTGCGCGCCTGGCCGGTCGGCGGCACCGAGCCGAGCACGTCGCTGTCCAACTATCCGCCCGTCGCCGACCTGGCCCGCGGCGGCTTGGCCAAGGTCCCGGTCGGCACGGACGGCAAGATCCGCGTCCGCAACGTCAGCACGGGCACCACCAACCTGGTGGTCGACCTGCAGGCCTGGTACCCGGGTTCCTGACCGGATGGTGGCCGCGCACGTGATCGGCGCGCGCGGCCACCACAGCGAAGCCGGTGGTGTTGTTGATCTAGTCTCGATGGAATGCATTCGTCTGCTGATGGATACCGGTGGGAGGCCGCACGCGGCGGTCGGATTCCGGCCGGAGCGGCGCCGCACGGCTACGAGGCCGACGGCGAGCCGCTGTGGGTATGCCGCGTCCGCATGTACGGCGGCGTGCACCCGGGCAAGGTCCGCCCCGGCTTCGGCGCTGCCCAGGCCACCTGGGGCGGCAAGGAAGTAAGCATCGACGAGTACGAGGTGCTGATGGACCGCGGCGCCTGGGGCATCGCCTCCGGGGGCGCGGTGCCCGCGGGCGCGCTCCCGGCAGGTCGTGAGAGCGACGGCGAACCGCTCTACGTCGCCCGCGCGGCGGTTGCGCCCGGCACGTTGCACATCGGCAAGGTGCGGCCCGCCTTCGGCGCCGCCAACATCGGATACGGCAACGGCGAGCACACCGTTCTGTCGTACGAGGTACTGCTGCACCCGTCGTCACCCGGCGCGCCGGCAACCCCACTGCGTACCGGGATCCAGATGGAACCCACCTACGCCGACTTCGGCACCGCGCCGCCCCGGACCGGGAACATCACGATCGTCGAGGCCGACCGGGCTGCGGCCGCAGACGACCACCTCGCCGTTCACGCCGGCGGGTCGGTCGAGCTGGAGTTCGACGTGCCCGACCCGGCCGCGGTCCGCGAGGCCTGCGTCGCCTTGCGAGCGCTCGCGTCGATGCTCTCCCGGGAACCCGGATACGCCCCGCTCACCGTCCGCCTCAACGGCAACCGGCTGGCCGACCGGCTGCGGATCCCGAACGGCGGCGGACTCCCGCAGCGGGTGGCCTTCGCGGTCCCGGCCGAGCAGTTGGTGGCCGGCCGGAACACGCTGCGGATCGAGAGCGGCGACGATGCCCGCAGCATGTTGTGGCTGTACCGGGTGACGATCGACCCGATGCACGCACACGATCAGGCGGGCTCGGCGCTCGAACGGCAGCGGATCGCCGAGCCGGTGCTGCGGTACGCGACCGACGCCGGCGAGGTCACCGTCTTCATCGACCGCGGCGAGCAGGCTGTCGTCGAGCAGGTGGCCTGGGCGGACTCGTCCGGCGCCGAGTACGCGATCACGTTCGAGAAGCAGCAGGCCGCGTTCTACGGCTGGCGCCGGCAGCCCGGCGAGCAGCCGAGGGAGTTCCGCGGCCGCCTGATCCGGCGCGACACCGTGGCCAAGGAGGCACGGCGCTTCTCGGCTGAGGAGGGCTGGGGCGGCGGGTGGCACCGTTCCGGGGACCTGCTCCTCGCGGTGGGCGTGCCCGGCAGCCCGGCCACCAGGTTGAGCTGGCGCGACGGCCGCGGCAACCACGGCACGGTCGCGTTCGCCGACGGCGGTTTCCTGGGCACCTACCAGCGAGCCGGGGAGGGCCCGATCGGCTACCGCGGCCAGGGCCGGTGACCGGGATCCCGGCCCATCCGCGACCGTCCCAGGTGCGGGCGACAGGGTAGATCCGCTGCCGGCGGACGGAGGCGCCCCAGTCGGCGAAGACCTGCCGCGCCGCTCCTCGCGCGGGCCAGTAGGCTCCGGTCGCTGATCACATGAAAATCGAGGAGAGCCCGCGCGATGTACGGGGAGACCACCGGGCTGGAGCCGGGCGGCAAGGCGGACAAGTCCACGGGCGGTCCTCCGGTCGAGTGGGACCCGGATTGGGAACGCGGTCCACAAGAGGGTCTCAGTGGACTCGCCGTCGCCTCCTTGGTCTTCGGCGTGATCGGCGGCATCATCTTCAGCCCGCTGCTGGGCATCGCGGCACTGGTGAAGATCAAGCAGACCGGTCAGCGTGGCAAGGGTCTCGCCGTCGCGGGTCTGGTGCTCAGCACATTCTGGCTGGTCGTGCTGGCCGTCGTTGTCGGTGTCAACTGGCACGTGGGGAACCGTGCCGAGGACATGGTGGCGCTGCGAGTCGGCCAGTGCCTGGACCTTCCGGCGGCGGAACAAGGCGACCCGTTCATTCCCGGACAGATCACCACGCTCCCGTGCACCCAGCCGCACCATGCCGAGATGGCCGGCTGGGTCGGTTTCGGGGACGGGAGGTCCGCGTACCCGGGAGCCACCGCGCTCGTTCAGCGCGCCAAGGAGGGCTGTCCCTCGGTGACTCGCAACTATGTCCTCGACCCGTTGTCGTTGCCTACCGATGTGCAGACACGCTGGTACGTTCCGCGTGACTCGGAGTGGGCGCGAGGGAGCCAGAACATCACCTGCTTCCTGGCGGCGGAGCAGACGCCGATCGGTCGCCCACTCCGCGAGGACGCATCGATCGTGAACCCCGACCAGCTTTACTTCCTGCTGGCGATCCGGGACTGCGTTCAGCTCACGGCGGGCGTCGATGAGCTGCGGGCGGCCGGTACGCCGGCCGAGCTGCGTAGCTTGGCGGCGCAGACCGTCGACGCGTGCTCGACCACGCGCTCGAAGTTGCAGGGGAGACTGTGGCCGAGCGCTGTCGAGCCGGAGATGCTCCGGCTCGTCGCCGACATCGAGGCCGCGCTGCCGCTGTGGCAGTCCGCCGCCCGCACGACCAGCGAAGATGACCTGCGCAGTGGTATCCAGCAGGCGCAGCAGGTCAGCGATCCCGACCCCATGCCGGCGGTACGTCGAGCCTTGAAGCTGTCGACCACGCAGGGCGAGCCGCTGCCCGGACAATGATGTCTGGACAACCTGGACGAGATCGCCGAACTGTGCGCGGGCCGGCCCGTCCTGGCCGTTCGCACCGCCGAACACGTCGGCGCCCGCCTGCGGGGCCTGCGCGAATGGCCCGACCCGACGATCCTTGCCGGCGTCGTCACGGCACTGGCCGGGCGCGGCGACCTGGCCGGAGGGCTGTTCGCGGTGGCGCTGGTCCGGCACGGCGCCGGTTTCGGCTGGAAGCAGCCATGGCGAGACCTGCTGACCGGGCTGCGGCGACACCCCGACCCGGACGTACGCGAGGAGGCATACGCCATCGACATGAGTTGACCAGCCGTTCTCTGCGCTCATGATCCAGAACGTCTGGATGGCCGGGGAGTTTGCGTCACAGGTGTGCGACCCGGTCGCGCCGGTGGGTGGCCGACCGCTCAAGATCATCAGACGATCTCGTCGGAGGGACATCCTTGAGCGCGCCAACCGGGTCCGAGCAGGCCGCCACCAGCGCACCGAAGTCACGCGGGCCCGGCAACGGGCGGCTCGCCTTCGGGGGGTTCTTCCTCGTCCTCGCGGTCACCCATCAGACCGCCGGACACATCACCCATCCCGTGGCCCGGGCGCTGGACGCGCTGATCTTCGGTGGCGCCGGGGTGCTGCTGATCCACCTGTGGAATCTGCGCCGCGAGCGATACCGCGCCGATCCCGGCGCCGCGCTGCCCGGCCCGTCCGGCCTCGCGCTGACGACCGGCTCCATTGGCCTCATCTGCGCCTTCGGCGCCGCCGAGACGAGCTTGAGTCCCTCCGGATCCGCGGGCCTGTCCGCCGACGAGGTGGAGACAGCCATCGGCATGGGTACGCTCGGCGCGGCGCTGCTGTTGATCACCGCTCTACGGATCAGGTACGAGAGACGGCGTCCCGCCGAAGCACCCGTTCCCGAGCCTGTCGGCCTGCCCGTTCCGGAGCCCGTCACCCTGCCGACGCCAGCTGGGCCGGCACCGGTGCCGGAGGACCTCCCGGCTTCGGCGGCGTCACCTGACGGGGCGACGCCGGCTTATGTGGCGGCGGACTTCCTGCACGACGACGCACGGACCGCGTGGGCGTACCGCCGATATCGTGCCCAACGACAGCCGCAAGGAATCAGCGAAACGCTGGGCCGCGCCCTGCTCGCGGCCCTCGAATCGGGCGACCACGCCGAGCTGATCGTGGACGCGGTCGCCACCGACGAGACCGACGTGCTGGACGCGGTGGACTGGAAGCGCGACGACGCCGAACCGGTCGTCGCGGTGCGCACGCGGGCGCGTACATCCGTCGTCTTCCGGAGGCGGACGCCGTACCGCCGATGCCCGACGCCGCCTCGTTCATCGCCGCTGCCGCGATGCGGCCGGCCGGACCGGCCCGGCCCATGCTGCCCACCGACTGGCGTACCGCGGAGGAGATCGCGTGCCTGCACATGCGTGGCCTCGGATTCGACGACGCCGAGACCACGCCGCCCGGACGTGACGGCGGGCTGGACGTCACCGCCTCCCAGGCGGTGGCCCAGGTCAAGATGCTTGCCCTGCCGGTCGGGGCGCCGCCCGTCCAGCAGTTGCGCGGAACCCGGCCGCTGACCGCCAACCACCTGTTCTACTCGACCTCCGGCTATACCGCTGCGGCGGTCGAGTCGGCCGACGAGATCGGTGTCGCCCTGTTCCGGATCGAGCGGGACGGCACAGTCAACGAGGTGAACGGCCATGCGGTGGAGATGGCGCAGGCCGGAGCCGGGGCTCGTGTGGCGGGGGACGCGGTTGCGGTGGTGAGTGAAGCGGTGATGACCCGGCATGTCACGGCTTATGCCGACGGTGTCGCCGCCCGGATCATGAACGCCGCGACGCACACCGACCAGAGCCGCACTCACGACGACGAGCGCTACCCGGGACAGTGGCGCCGGATGGCCGGATACCTGCGCCAGGCGCTGGACAACCTCGAGGAACGCCCGAGCGAGTTCCCGTCACTGCGCGCCGCGATGATCTACTTCCACCACACCGAGTTGCTCGCGCACGTGTTCTTCCAGGAGATGGGCGTCCCCTACCCGGAGGGCGGCGGCGTCACAGACGACGATCTCAGTTCGTACTACACCTGACGCCGCCGTCCACTCGATTCTCGTGCGGTGATTCCTGACGGTGAGGATGCGCCAGAAGGTGTCGTCGTCAGGACTGCGGCTTGGAACCATCTTCGGCCCGGCGGTGTCGACCATGCGTGCACCCACCGGAAGGAGACGGCCGTATGCCCGCCACACCGCGTCGTGAGCTGATCGTCTGGAACGAGGCCGGCCCACCCCACGACGGACTACCTGACTCGCGAGGGCAGACAGCAAACAGGTGGTACCGGCGAGCCGGGGGCGTCTTCATCGCGACGGTGTTGCTGGCGGCGATCGGCGTTCTGGTGACCCACCCAGCAGGCGAGAAGGCCGGCCGGAGGAACGGCGCGGCGCTCGCCGAGGCCAGGCCCTCCGCAGATGCCGTTACTGGAACGGAACCCGGCGAGGCGAGCGAGGCGCTCTTCGTCCAGTTCGCCGACCGGGACCACGGGTTCGCGCTGACCTCGACATGCCCGGGCGAAGAGCAGCCCTGCTCGTACGGATTGGCCGTCACTGTCGACGGGGGCCGTACCTACCAGCATCGGAAGGTCCCGTTGGCCAAGGTTCCCCCACTCGAGGGTTACAGCGCCGACCTGCACGCCGTCACCGGACAAACCGTGGTGATCGAGGATCGCGGGAAGTGGTGGGCGAGCATCGACGCCGGGCGTACGTGGCGTTCGGTACCGAACTCCGTGACGCGAAGCGTCGCTGTGATTCCAGCGAAGGCGCGCCTTCACATCCACTGTGCCGACACGAACTGTGACAAGCGCGAACTAACGGTGATCGCCCCGGAGACCGGCATGCGGTTGAAGCTGTCCAACGTGCCGCTGGAGAGCGTGCACGGCTCATCGGAGTCCACGATCGCTCCTGACGGCACTCGATGGCTCTCCGGCATCGCCCGGGGCGGCGTTCCCGCCCTGGCCACGACGCGCGATGGCGGCCGTACCTGGTCGGTGTCACGCTTTCCCAAGCCGGAGAATCTGCTCTCTGGGCCGAAGCTCCTGGTAGGGCCAGGGAAGCAGTGGTACGCGGTGTTCACCGTCCAGCGCAACGACGCCAAGAACGGCTTCGGGCCCGTGTACGCCAGCCCGGACGCAGGCCGAACCTGGAGCCGGATACGAGACGGCCGAGAGCAACCCGCCTCGATCACCGGGGCGATCATCCAGCCAGAGGGACAGCTGCTGATCGGGACGGAACGAGACGGCCCGATGATCAGCGCCGACGGGGGACGCACGTTCACGACACCTCGCGCCGTGCCGGCGGTCTCCACTTTCATCGAGCGCAGCGGGATGATCACGGCCATGACAAGCACTGGCGCCTACTGGACATCGCGGGACGGCGGCGCGACGTGGTCGCCGGTCTCGGTGCCGGCCCCGTAATCGGCCGCCTGGTCGACCTGCCTGCGGGGTCAGGTGCTGGTCAGGGTGGCGCTGACCAGGTCGGTGATGAACTCGTCGGTGATCTCCTGGCCGGTGATCAGCGCCCGGTAGTAGAGGGGCCCGACCAGCCGGTCGACGGTGGTGTCGAGGTCGGCGTCGGCCGGCAGCTCACCTCGCTGGACCGCGCGCTGGAGCAGCTGCCGGTCGCGTGCCCGTTGGGCGGTCAGGTGCTCGTCGCGTAACCGGGCGGCCAGGGCCGGGTCGTGCTGACTCTCCGCGGTCAGGGCCCGGAACACCGCCCCGGCGTCTGAGACGGTCAGGAAGCGGGCGAGCGTGGAGAGATGGGTGACCAGATCCCGGGTCGTGTCCCCGGTGTCCGGTGGTGTGAGTTCCTCAGCCGCGTCGGTGGCGAATGCCTCCAACAGGATGTCGGTCTTGGCGGGCCACCACCGGTAGATGGTCTGTTTTGCGACGCCGGCCCGCTGGGCGATGCCCTCGATGGTGAGCCGGGCGAATCCCTTCTCCACCAGGAGACCGTCTGCTGCCTGCAGGACGGCTAAGCGGGCCTGTTCGCTGCGCCCGTGGCGGTTTCCGCGATGCATGGCCACATCCTACCTTGCCTAGACGCAACGTTGCGTCTACGGTTCGGTGTCATGACCTCACTGCTGACCGAACCGATCCGCGGCATCCTCGACCGGCTCCACACCGCCGCTCTGCACGACGACGATCTCGACATCGCGCCGCTGCCGCCCGACGCCTCAGCCGCGCAGCGCGCCGACGCCCTCGCATCGGCCTACCTGCCGGTCTCCGCGGAAGGCGGAAGGCTGCTCTACAGCCTCGTACGGTCCGCCCGGCCAAAGACGATCGTCGAGTTCGGCACCTCGTACGCGACCTCCACCCTCTACCTGGCCGCCGCGGTACTCGACAACGGCACGGGCCGGGTCGTGACCACCGAACTCAGCTCGGCCAAGGTCGCCGCCGCCCGCGCCAACCTCGCCGAGGCCGGCGTGTCCCACCTGGTCGACGTCCTCGCCGGCGACGCGCTCCAGACACTCGGCACGGTCGGCGACCCGATCGACCTGGTGCTCCTCGACGGGTGGAAGGACCTGTACCTGCCGGTGCTCCGGCTGCTCGAGCCACGATTGACACCCGGCGCATTGGTGATCGGTGACGACAGCAGCTTCGCGTCCGTCCAGCCCTATCTCGACTACGTCCGTGACCCGGCGAACGGCTACCTGAGCACCAGCTTCCCGGTGGAGGACGGCATGGAGATCAGCTGCCGCATCGGCAACTGAGCCACCCGTACGGAGACGATCCTGGTGCCGGGCGCCGTCTCGTTGTCGCTCCTTGAGGCCGGCGACCGGCGTATGGCGAACGGATGGCGTACGTGTCAACGGCGTGGCCGATTATCGGAGGGCCACAGCAGCACTCCGGCTCGGTAGGGGCACGGGGCTTTGACCGCGGCGGAGGCGGTGACCGGGGCGGGTCGTCCACCGGACGGCCCGCCCGGGAGCACCGTGTCGCAATACCACCATAAGATCGACTTTCGGTGGCTCCGGCGTTAGCCTGGCCGCAATGCCATCCGAGAGTGTCCACTATCGAATTCTGGGCAACGTGGAGATGCGGCTCGGCGGTGAGAACGTCGTCGTCGCCCGGCCGCGGCACCGGGCTGTCCTGGGCTACCTCCTGCTCAACGCCGGCCGGGTCGTCACCGTCGAGGCACTGGCCGAAGCGATGTGGGGCGGCGCCGAACCGGCCACCGCCCGATCCCAGTTGCAGGCCGACATCTCCGCGGTCCGCCGGGCCGGCGACGGCCGGCTGGCGCTGCTCAGCCACAGCGGCGGCTACCTGCTCGAAGCCGGACCGGACGACCTCGACTACCTGCGCTTCCAGCAACTCACCACACCGGCCGGCGACCTTCCACCCGCCGAACGTGTCGCCCGGCTACGGGAAGCTCTCGCGCTGTGGCGCGGCCCGGCCCTGGCCGACGCCGCCGGCGCCTATGTGGCAGCGGCCCGCCGCCGGCTGGGGGAGGAGCGGCTCGCCGCCTGGGAAGAGGTCTTCGACCTGGAGCTACAGGCCGGCCGGCACCGCGAGATCGTCCCGGAACTGGCCGGGATGGCCCGCGACGAGCCGACCCGCGAACGGCTGTGGATCGCGCTGATGACCGCCCTGCACCGGTGTGGCCGCCAGGCCGACGCGCTCGCCGCGGCGCGGGAGATGCGCCGGTTCCTCGCCGACGAGCACGGGCTGGAGCCCGGCGCCGCGTTCATGACGGCGGAGCGGACCGTCCTGCAGGCCGCCGGCGCCGCCGAGGACACCGGCAGCGACCAGCCGGCCCCGGTCCCGCTGATCCCGGCGCTGCTGCCGTCGGCCGTCGGCGACTTCACCGGCCGGGCCGCCGAGGTCGCCTGGCTGGACACGGTGCTCGCCCCAGGCGATGGGCCTCGTCCGGTCGTGACGATCACCGGGATGGGCGGGGTCGGCAAGAGCACCCTGGCGGTGCACGCCGCGCACCGGGCCGCCCACGATCACCCGGACGGCCAGCTCTATGCCCGGCTGCACGGCACCGACGCGCATCCGGCCGAACCGGGCGACGTGCTCGCCCGGTTCCTGCGCGCCCTCGGCCTCGACGAACGCGCCATCCCGATCGACCTGACCGAACGCGCCGACGCCTACCGTTCGCTGCTGGCCGGGCGCCGGATCCTGGTCCTGCTGGACGACGCCGCCGACGAGGCACAGATCCGGCCACTGCTGCCCGGCGGCAACTCCTGCACGACCCTGGTGACCAGCCGTTCCGGCCTGGACGGACTGGAAGGCGCCGAACGCCGGCAACTGGACGTCTTCTCCTGCGAGGAAGCCGTGGCGTTCCTCGACCGGGTCGCCACCGCACACCGGGTGACCGACGACCCGGGGGAGAGCACCGCGATCCTGCAACTGGTCGGGCGCCTTCCGCTGGCCGTCCGGATCGTCGGCGCACGCCTGCGTTCACGCCCGGCATGGCCGATGTCGCGCCTGACCCGGGCCCTGCGCGACGAGCGTCGGCGCCTGGACCATCTGGTCGCCGGCGACCTGGCGGTCCGGACCTCGATCGCCGCCAGCTACCGGGCGATCGGCGAACCCGCCCGGCGCCTGGCCCGCCGGCTCAGCCTGTTCGCTCTGCCGGATCTCCCGGCCTGGCTGGCCACCGTCGTCACCGGGGCGCCCACCGCGGAGGCCGAGGACCTGCTCGAGGAACTCGTCGACGCCCAGTTGCTGCTCGACGCCGGCACCGACACCACCGGCGGCGGCCGCTACGGCTTCCACGACCTGGTCCTGCTCTACCTGCGCGAACGCGCCCGCGACGAGGAACCGTCCGAGGGCGCCGAGGTGCTGAACACCGGCCTGGGCGGCTACCTGTGGCTCGCCCGCCGGATGAGCGACCGGATCCCTGGCCCGTGTTACGCCGCGGTGCGCGGCAACGCCACCGAGGTGGCCGTGGACGGGGCCGACGACCTGCCCGACCCGCTCACCTGGTTCGCCGGCGAACGGTTGTCGCTGCTGGCCGCGATCCGGCAGGCCTGCGACATGGGCGCGCTCGACGCGGCCTTCGAACTGGCCGGTTGCCTGGAGAAGTTCTTCGACATCCGGGGCGTCTACATCGACTGGCGGTCCACCAACGACTACGTGCTCACCGCCTGCCGGGCCGCCGGGCACCGGCTCGGTGAAGCCGTCATGCTGCGCGGCCTGATCGAGCTCTCCACCTGGCACGAGGCCGACCACCCGGGCGCGGCCATGGAACGTATGCTCCGCGACGCCGACCATCTGTTCGAGCTGTTCACCGAGGCCGGACACGGCCCCGGCATGGCCGACGCGGCGGTGGACCAGGCGTGGGCGCTGGCGGCGACCGGCGACTACGACCGGGCGGCCGCCTGCGCCGACGCCGCGATCCGGCTGGCCGAACAACACGAGCACCTCGGCGGCCAGGCCCGCGCCCACGTGGCCCGTGCCGTCGTCTACGGCGAGTCGCTCGCGCTGGCCGAGGCCGGGCGACACCTCACCGTCGCCCTGCGCCTGGCCCGGCGACTGGGAAACCAGCGGTACGTGGCGACCACCCTCCAGTTCATCGGTGTGCTGAACACCCGGGCCGGGCGTAACCCCGAGGCGATCACCGCCCTGGACGAGTCGCTGCGGATCCTGCGGCGCTACCAGGACCGATACGCCGAGGTGCTGACCCTGCTGACGCTGGCCCGGGCGTACCTGCCGCAGCCTCCGGCGCGCGGCTTCGCCACCGAGGCGCTGACCATCGCCCGCGAGTACAACCTGCCCCATCACACCGCGGACGCCCTCGGAGTCCTCGGCGTGATCGAATTGGCCGCGGGCAACCACGACGCGGCGATCAAACACCTGGAGGCATCGGTACGGCTGTGGCGCCGCCGTGGCTGGCCCGCTTTCCTCGCCGAAGCGCTGCGCAAACTCGGTGACGCACAGGCCGGGGCCGACCCGATCGCCGCCCGCCGGGCATTCAGCGAAGCCCGCGACATCCACCAGCGACTCGGGCACACCGAGAGCACAGCGGAACTCGTCGCCCTCATCAGCGCCCTCGACCGCAGCGCCCGCTGCTGAGGGCTACCGCGCGCGTACCCTCTCGTAGAGTCCGTTGACAGCGGCGGTGAAGACCGCGACGTAGTCGATGCGGTCGGGCAGCGCCGACCACTGGTCGCGGATGCCCTCGTTGAGGGCGAGCAGTTCCAGGACGAGCTGCTGGGGATCCGTCGTCTCGGCGATCTCGCCGGCGTCGATGCGCTCCTGCACGAACGGGACCAGCGAGTCCAACCCGGCCTCGAGGTTGCGGCGGGCGCGGCCCTGCACCGGATGACCTTCGATATGGGAGGCGCCGGTGAGCATCACCCGGAACCGCAGCAGGTCCGGTTCCTGGGCGGCGAGGCGTACGACCGCGATGAACTCGTCGAACAGGGCCCGGACCGACTCGGTCGTCAGCCTGATCGCCTGGTAGACCTCTTCGCGGCGCTCGACGACGGCCATGAACAGGTCGTACTTGGTGCCGAAGTGGTGCAGCACCCCGGCGTCGGTCACCCCCGCAGTCCGGGCGATGTCGGAGATGCGGGCGCCCTCGTAGCCCTTGCGGCCGAACTCGGTCGTGGCGGCGGCGAGGATCCGGGTTCGCCGCGCGTCGCCGCGCGCGAGCCGGTAGACGCCGGCGGGGGGACTCTCTGCGCTTTCCACCCCGAAACCCTACGACCTGGACGGATGCATGATCAACCAGCTAACTTAGTCGCCACTAAGTTTGACGCTCGGACAAAAGGGGGTCGCGTGAGCGCGATGATCGCCGGAACCTTCAACTCCAGGGACACCGGAGGCCTCCCGCTCACCGCGGGCGGTGCGACCCGCACCGGAGTGCTCTACCGGTCCGACGCCCTCGCCGGCACGACCGACAACGGCATCAAAACCCTCAAAGCAAGCAGCATCGGTACGATCGTCGACCTCCGCACCGACCTGGAGAAGACCGGACTGCCGAACCGGGTCGGCTCGCAACACCGGTTCACCATCGTGGAGCTGCCGCTGCTCGACGGAGCGTTCACGAGCATGCCGTCGCCGGCCGACCTCGACGAGGCCACGATGCTCGCTCGAATCCCCACGCTGGCGGACCTCTACGTCCGGATGCTCGGTTCGGCCGCCGCAACCTTCGCCGAGGTCGCCCGGCTCGTCGCCCGGCCCGCCGACCACACCCACGGCGGCGTGCTCGTGCACTGTACGGCCGGCAAGGACCGTACCGGTGTGGCCGTCGCCCTGCTGCTCGACGCCGCCGGAGCGGACCGCGACGCCGTGATCGCCGACTACGTGCTCAGCGAGACGAACCTCGCCGGCGAATGGGCCGAAATCATGCTGGCCCGCCTGAAGGCCTGGGGTGTGCCGCTGATCCCGGCGATCACCGGCCTGGTGACCGCCACACCGCCGGAGGCGATCAAGGCCGTCTTCGCGTGGCTCGACGAGCAGGGCGGCTCGGCCCACTACCTGCGCAGTGGCGGCCTGTCCGACGACGACCTCAGCGCCCTGCGCGAGCGCCTCGCCGGTCGAGCTCCGTCCTGAGGCGCGTCGCTCCGGCAACCGGCAGTGGCAGGCCCGATGCGGAACTCAACCGGCGCACAACGCGTGGTCGATCAGCCGCGCCGACGCCTTCGCCTGCACCGTCGGATCCTGACCCGGCTCCAGCGTGCCGGCCAGGAACACGGTCACCGACCGTCGTCCGTCCGCGGTCACGGCGTTGTCGGTGATCGCGTTCCACCAGCCGCCGCCGTGGAACCACACCCACCCGCCGCAGGGCAGGCGGCGTTTCATCAGTCCCAGGCCGTAGCCCGGTTCGTCCCAGACGGCCGAGAACGGCTCGGCCGGGCGGGTGGCCTGCATGTCGCGGAGCTGGGCCGGCTTCAGCAGACGGCCGCTCAGCAGCGCCCGGAAGAACCGGTTGACGTCCGCGGTGGTGCTGATGATCGACGCGTCGGCGTGCCCGGACACCCGGGTGGACACGTCGACGGGCGGACCTCCCGCCCGCAGCCGCTGGTAAGCCGCAAGCCGCGGGGACGGCAGGTAGGCCGAGGTGCCCGGCAGAACAGTCCCGGTCAGGCCCAGCGGCACGACGATCCGGTCGTGCACCGCCTGCTCCCAGGGCGCGCCGGTCACCCTCTCGACGATCATTCCGGCCAGGACGTAATTGGTGTTCGAGTAGGCCCACCCCTGACCGGGAGCGAACACCGGCTCGTGACGCATGGCCATCGCGACCAGCTGCTCGGCGGTGTGGGACCGGAACCGCTCGCGATTGAACTCCTCCTGCGACGTGGCTTGCGCCAGCGGCAGATCGTCGGCGTAATCGGGTAGCCCGCTGGTGTGACCGAGCAACTGCCGCACGGTGACCGCCGTACCGTCGTCGCCGTTTCCGGCCAAGAGCCCTGGCAGCCACCGCTGCACCGGATCGTCGAGGCCGAGACGCCCTTCCCCGACCAGCTGCAGCACCACGGTGGCGACGAACGTCTTGGTGGTGCTCTCGATCCGGTGCCGGCTGTTCCACGCGATCGGCTCCCGGGTGACCGGGTCGGCGACGCCGGCGCGAGCGGTCAGCGGCCGCCCGGATCCGCTGACCTCGGCCAGCACCCCGGTCGCCCCGGTCGCGAGGAGCGCGTCCACATCACGTTGCAGTTGCGTCGCACCCTCGCGTTCGAGCGCCGGCGGGGGACCGGCCGAGGACGGCGCGGCCGCCCCGGCCACGAGCAGCACACCGACCAGCGGAAGAACGTATCGCGCACGAATCTGCATCCGTCCACTGTGGTCGGCGTACGACCGCGATGGCATCGGGTGATTCCCGGGCTCGCCCCTGAGAGGGAACCCTCAGGCGAGAAGGCCGTGGCCGGGGTGGGCGGCACAGCTGATCTCTAGAATCAGCGACGACCAGCCGCGGTGAGGAGACACATGCTGCACGTCCGAGCGATCGTCCCGGCTCAGCTCACCGATCAGGTCCAGCAACTTCTCGCCGCGGACGACGCGGTGACCCACGTGTCCGTGATGCCGGGCGTGGCCGTGTCACCGCGGGGCGACGTGGTCGAGTTCGATGTCGTCCGCGAGGGTGCCAGCCCGATCCTGGAGCGGCTGCGCGAGATCGGCCTCGAAGAGTCGGGGTCGATCGTCGTCGAGCGGGTCGACGCGGCGATCTCCCTGGCGGCCGACCGGGCCGCACGACGCACCCCGGGCCTCGGTGTCGACGCGGTGGTGTGGGCGGAGGTCGAGCAGCAGACCGGCGAGGAGACCCAGCTGAGCGCCGCCTACCTGGCGTTCATGACGATCGCGATGATCATTGCCGCGGTGGGTGTGCTGCTGGACCAGCCGATCCTGATCGTCGGATCGATGGTGGTGGGACCGGAGTTCGGACCGCTCGCGGCGATGTGTGTCGGCCTGGCCCGATGGCGGCCCGCCCTGATACGCCGCTCAGCACTGGCACTCGGTGTCGGGTTCCCGTTCGCGATGATCCTGACCGTCGCAGCGGTGTGGCTGCTGACCGCGGCCGACCTGGTGAACGAGTCGATGCTGCTCGCCGAACGGCCACTCACCGACTTCATCTGGCGACCCGACGCGCTGTCCTGGGTGATCGGATTCCTCGGCGGCGTCGCCGGAATCCTGTCGCTGACCTCAGCGAAGGCCGGCACTCTGGTGGGCGTGCTGATCTCGGTGACCACGATTCCGGCAGCCGCGAACGCCGCAGTCGCGCTCGCCTACGGAGTCCGCAACGAGGCCGCCGGATCCGCACTCCAACTGGTCATCAACCTCGCCGCGATCGTCGTGGCCGGAGTGCTCACCCTGCTGGTCCAGCGCCTGATCTGGCACCGCCCGGCCCGGCTGCGGGGTTCCCGGCGCTGACCGCGGAGCGTACGGTGAGCGATAGGTGAGCTGGGAAGTGTCGCCGCCACCGATGTCGCCCGCGCCCATCAGCACCTGGCGTACGTGCCGGCGGCTGTCGCGCTGTGGCCGCAACTCATCGGCGCCGAGATCCTGCACCTGCAAGCACGCACCGCCAGATCCGGCGTGGCGGACTCGTCGTCACCGGCCTGGCCGTTGGGCATGACGGCCCTGGTGACCGCCAGTTACACGCAGGTGATGGCCGACCCGGCAGTGGCCGGCAGCCTCCAGGCACTGGTCGGCAACCCGGGCCATCCGGTCATGAGGCGCACGTCATGGCCCGCAACGATGCCGCTATGGTTCGCCGATGGATGCCGAGACCGACGAGCTGAGATCCGCGCATGATGTGCTTGCGGAGGTCTATGCCGAAAGCCTGGCGGGTGCGCTGGAGAACATGCCCATCGACCGGGCGGTGCTCGATCTGTTCTGCGAACTCACGCTCGCTGCGGACCTGGGCGCCCGCGTGGGAGACGTCGGTTGCGGGACGGGAAGGCTGTCGCCCTACCTGACGGCACAGGGTCTGTCACCGCATGGCGTCGATCTCTCGCCGGAGATGGTACGGGTGGCGCAGCGCGACTACCCCGGCTGTTCCTTCGAGGTTGCTGACCTTCGCGACCTGCCCTTCGATGATGCTTCGCTGGCCGGGGTGGTCTGTTGGTATTCGCTGCTCTTCCTCCCTCCGGCCGGCCGGGCGGTCGCCTTCGGCGAACTGGCTCGTGTCGTCGGGCCCGGCGGCTATCTGGTGACGGCGTTCAAGGCCGGCGATGGCGAACGGCGGCGTGGAGGCCGCAGCATGGGCCTGGGCATCGAGTTCGACGCCTACTGGCTGTCTCCGGACGAGATGGAGCGCCGGGTCACCGACGCTGGATTCGAGACGGTGTTCTGGGCCGGCCGGCCCGCCGCGGGCGGGGAGTCGACTCCGCAGGGTTATCTGCTCGCTCGAAGGACGAGTGCCACCGACAACCCGGCGACCAGCAGGCAGCCTCAGTAGCCGCAACTGCCAAGTGTAGATCGGCTTTCATGGCGCATTCGCGAGTGGTATGGCGGTTCTGGATGGGCATGTGCATGATGCAGACATGGTCGCTGAACGAACCCTGGCCCCCGCACCCGATCACCTGAGCTGCGACCAGCACGACCGGTGGCTCACCGTCCTCGACCACCTGGTGGCCGCCCTGCCGTACCGTGGTCGGCTGATCCTGGTCGACGGGTTCGACCAGCGGGCCGGCCTGCTCGCCGATCGCCTGGTCGAACGGCTGCGCGACCTCGGCCGGCCTGCCGTGCGGCTCACCGGCGACATCTGCACCTGCGACGAGGACGGCTGGGACAGCCTCACCGCCGGCGCGGTCGTCGTCGCCGACGGCCCGCGCTGGCGTGACCGGCTGCCGGGGATGTCCTGGGATCTGAGCGTCTGGGTGCGAACCCCACCCCACGGCCACGGCGATTTTCGCGGCGACGACGCGCATGCCGTCGTCGACCTGCACGACCCGGCCTGGCCGGTGATCCGGCATCTGGACGAGGTGCTCGCGCCCGGCGACCACTGGTACCGCACCGAGTCCCGTGCGTTCTTCGCGTCCCGCGCGCGGACCTGGGACACCAAGTTCGGCGCCGACCTGCCCGCCTACGCCGCCGCCATCGCCGAATCCGAGGTCAGACCGGGCGGTGTCGCCGTCGACATCGGCTGCGGAACCGGCCGCGCTCTGCCCGCCCTGCGGGCCGCAGTCGGACCGGACGGCACCGTCATCGGCATCGACCACACCCCGCAGATGCTTGCCGAGGCCGCCGCCCGCGCGGTCGACTGCCAGGCCCTGCTGCTACGTGCCGACGCCCGCCACCTGCCCCTGCCGGCCCGCAGCGTCGACGCGATCTTCGCCGCCGGCCTGATCAACCACCTGCCGCACGCCGCCACCGGCCTGCGGGAACTCGCCCGCATCACGCGGCCCGGCGGCAGACTCATCCTGTTCCACCCGTCCGGGCGCGCCGCCCTGGCGGCCCGTCACGGGCGCGCCCTGCGCGCCGACGAAGTCCTCGCCGAACCGATCCTGCGAGCGACGGCCACCGACACCGGCTGGAACCTGGTCGGCTACGACGACGGACCGTCACGCTTCTACGCTCTCGCCAACCGCGTGTGACCGAAGGAGAAGCCCCTGGTCCGTATGCCTACGACCGCCAGGATGCCGGCGACCCGGTCACCCCACCGCCGCCCGGCCAGCGACGAACCGGCGACCAACAGCGGTGCAAGGACCAGCTTCAGCAGCAGAATCACTGACGTCACGTTATCGGCGTCTCCGCATGCCCGCCGCCGCCGCTACGCCATTGTCGGCCGCCGCAATCCGTTCACTCGGTTTCCTCGGTGAGGGTGAGGAGGTTTGCGCGGACCTTCTCCAGCAGCTCTAACAGCACGGCCTGCTGGTCGCCGGTCATTCCTGCGGTCGCGGTCTCGGCGAGCGTACGCCAGGCCTGCTCGATCTCCGGTATGACCGACCGGCCCTTGTCGGTCAGCTGAATGCGGGTGGCGCGCCGGTCGCCCGGCACCGGCTGCCTGACGAACCAGCCGCCCTGATCGAGGCGGCTCAGGCTGCGGGTCACCGTGGGCTGTTCCACGCCCATGCGGGCGGCGATCTCCGACACGGTCACGCCGTCGGGCTCCTCGCCGAGCATCCACAGCAGGACGTCCTGACCCGGGTGCAGACCGAGCCGGCTCAGCGTGTCGGCCTGTGCGCTGCGGTACAGCTTGGCCACTTTGACCAGGCTTTTGTTGGTCGTCAGGACATCCGCCAGTTCCACCCCGGCAGTCTACGGGTTGACGATCCACCATCCGATAATACATAGTCGGCTAACCTATAGCCGACTATGGAGTTGACGATGGAAACCGGACTGCTCGGAAGAATCGCCCTGGTCACCGGAGCCTCCGGTGCCATCGGCAAAGCCGCAGCCATGCACCTCGCCGCCGAAGGCGCCACCGTCGCCGTCTCCTGGCGAACCAACCACGACAGCGCCGCCGACACCGTCGACGCCATTACCGGCAAAGGCGGCCGGGCGTACGCCGTCCACCTCGACCACAGCGACCCGGCTGCCGCCCGCCACGTCATCGACGAGATCACCGAGCACCTCGGGCCGATCTCGGTCCTCGTCGCCAACGCCGTGCAGTGGCCGTCCTTCGACGACGACGAGATCACCGGCCTCACCACCGCGCTGGCCGTCAACACCGTCGGCCCGGCGGCCCTGATCGACGCGGCCCTGCCGGGCATGCGCTCCGCCGGCTGGGGCCGCATCGTCGTCGTGTCGACCGACATCGTCGAACAGCCCATGGCCGGGCCGATCGCCTACGCCACCGCGAAAGGCGCACTCGAAACCGCTGCCCGCGTGCTGGCCGTCCGGGAGGCCCGCCACGGGATTCTGACCAACGTCGTCCGGCCCGGTTTCACCCTCACCGACAAAGCCCTGAACGCGCCATTCCTGGGCCCGAAAGCGGTCGCCGACGAATCCGCGAAGACCCCGACCGGCCGCATCTGCACCCCCGACGACATCGCCACCGCCATCACCTACCTCGCCTCGGCAGCAAACGGCCACGTCAACGGCCAGACCCTGTCCCTGGCGGGCGGCCGCGAACTGGTCCGCTGAGCCGGGCGCTGTTCCATGTCGCGCGGTGCCCGCCACCGGTTCGGCTGCCCGCGACCATGGCCATTCACACCGTCGTGGAGACCAGAGCGTCGCCCAGGGCCAGCCGGATGAAGCCCTCGTGTCCCGCGCCGGGGGAACAGATCAGCTTGAGCTTCAGCACACCTGTCACGTCAATCTTGATCGACTCGGGGCTTCCGACCTTGACCGTCAGCGGACACTGACGTCGGAGTCCTCGAAGTCGGCGACGAACATCGATCGTGGACCGGTCGGTCCCGTCGGCGTCGGCTCCGACTCGGTGGCCCCATCCTCGGGCGGGGCGCTGGATGATTCCGACGAACTCGGATCCGGAACCGCGGATTGCGACGCCGGAAGCGATTCGGCCGGGCTGTTCGTCGGAGTCACAGGCGCCTGCGCAGTGCCCGGTCCGCACGATTTCGGTCCCTCTTTGAGGCGGCGCCAGGTAGCTTGCCACCTCCCGAGACCTTGCAGCGCCATCCGAACGGCCGACCTCTTCCGGGTAGTTCCGCGCCCACCGGCTAATTCCAGTCCTCCCATCGGTGATACCAGTTCGCGTCGATTCGGCTGTTCACCACTTCTCCCCGGATGCCTTCGGGCAGCACATAACCGGGCTCGTATATGAGTGTGTCGCGCCGGAACGGGTTGACGGTGTCCATTGACAGTTCCGCCGTGCGTATGACACCGGCCGCGTCATATTCGATATCAATCCAATGCACGCTGTACGGAAGACCCGTCAACTTGTCCCGCAAGTCGGCGAAACGCTGCTCGGACGTGCTGTCGAACAGTTTGTAGTCACCCTCGAGCGTGCAGGTGGTGGTGACGTCGGATGCCCGTCGTTCCTGATCGTCCGCATATGCGTGGCACCAGTCCTGGACCCTGAGGAAGGTCACATGTTCCTTGGCCAGCGTTTCGAGAACCGGGAAGGACTTTGCGGCATTCCCGTAGGGGACGGATTCCTCCGGCCGTGATCGGAGCGCTATCATCCCTGCGGTCACCATGAAGACGAATATGAGCACCAGAACTCGTATCGCTGATCCCCGTCTCGTTGACATGCGCCGATGGTAATCATGGGAATCGAAATCGAAACGGCCTTCACCGAACCTCCCCAATTCTTCCGGGCAATCGTCACTGCGCTTGACGTCGCCCACATCTACAGTTGGCTCAGTGGAGACCATGACCCAGATCCTGCACAGGCTGACCTCCTACGAGCCGGGACGGGAGTGGGACGACGTCATCGACGACCCGCGCCTGGTCCTCGATCTGAAGCCCAACGACTTCGACAGGTTCCCGCTGTTCCACAAGCGCTACGCCGGAGGACTGCCGCGCGTCGAACTGCCCCGTGACCTGCCGTCCACCGAAGCGCCGGCCGTCGACGTGCTGGCCGGGACCGCGAAGATCGCCGGCCGGGGCCTCGACCTGCCACATCTGGCCCGGCTGCTGCACCTGTCGGCGGGCGTCGTGCGTACCTCCAAACGCAGCAACGGGATCACCCACCTGTTCCGTGCGGCCGGCTCAGCCGGCGGTCGTTTCCCGCTCGAGCTCTACGTGCTCCTCCCGGAGGGCCAGGCGGGTCTGCCGCCCGGCGTGCACTGGTACGACCCGGCCGGTCACGCCCTCGTGCAGGTCGCGCCCGCCCCGGCCGGCGGCGGCGCGGCGATCGTGGTCACCGGTGTCCCGTGGCGGACCGGCTGGCGCTACCGCGAACGCGGCTACCGGCACGTCTACTGGGACGCCGGCACGATGCTGGCCCAGACACTCGCGCTGGCCTCGTCGGCGGGGATTCCGGCGCGGCTGCACACCACGTTCCCCGACCAGGTGGTGACCGAGTTGGTCGGCGCGGACGGCGTACACGAATGGCCTGTCGCTGTTGTCGCTCTCGGCCCGCAGCAGCCCGCGCTGACGGTGACCGGCGCGGCGGCCGTCGGTGAGGTCGATGCCGATCCGCTGGAGTTTCCGCTGGTGACGGCCGCGCAGCGGGCCGGCGACCGGACCGCGCTGGGCGCGGCGTGGGGCGAGGGTGACCCGGTCGAAGTGCCGGAGGCGGAGTCCGCGCCGGTGGAGACGGTGGTGCTCACCCGCGGCTCACAACGGCGGATGGACCCGACCCGCGGGGTGTCGGAGAATGTGCTGCTCACCGGTCTGCGGGTGGCGGTGCGGGGGATCGATCTTCCGCAGTACGTGGCGGTGCACGACGTCGGCGGCGTGCCGCCGGGTGTGTACCGGTGGCCTGATCTCGAGACTGCGGTTCATGCGGGTGACCAGCGCGAGGAGCTGTTCCGGGTGACCCTGGAGCAGGGGCTGAGCCGGGACGCGGCCTTCGTGGTGATCACCGCGGCCGAGGTGGCAAACCTGGACGACCGTGAGTACCGGGCCGCGCAGCTGGCGGCCGGGCTGGTCGAGGGGCGGCTGCACCTGCTGGCGTACGCGATGGGCGCCAGCGCGACCGGAATGACGTTCCTCGACAGCGAGATCCCGGCCCTGCTCGGGGCGCCGCTGGACGCGATGATCTTCACGTGCGTGGGGGTACCGGACTACCGCTCGACACCCGGCGGGATGCCGGGCGCGCCGGCCGACGTGCGCCCGATGCAACACCGCGATTGACCCTGGTCGGCCGGCTGGCACAATGCCGGCGTGACCGAGATCGACGACGCCCTGCACCGGCTGGGTGAGGCCTTCGTGGCCGGCCTGAAGGAGCCCGGCTACCAGCTGATCACCGTGTACCCGTACGGCACGCAGAGCCAGACCTACACCACGGCGGGTGAGCCGTCACGGCTCGGCCACTGGATCACCCCGGATCTCGACAACGCCATGTCGGCACTGCCCGGGGTCGCCGGCCGGGGCCTGGTCATCGAGATGATCGGTGATCCGAACCGGACATACACCATTCACTGGTCACGAGACATACCGTCCCTGCCGGCCCGGATCATCCTCGACGAGCATTACCGCCTGCCCGGCCACGAACTGCCGCCGGCCCGCACACCCGGCACCACCGAAACCGGCCCCACCGATCCCGGGACGCTGGCCGAAGTCGAACGACTGGTCACCGAATTCATCACCCGGCACCACCCCCAGGGGTATGCGCCCGGCTACTCGGAACAGGAGATCCTCGCCGCCGAACAACACCTCGGCGCACGGCTGCCCGAGGATCTGCGAGCCCTCTACCGGCTGATTCACGACGACAGCACCGAGTCGGGGCTACTCGACCCGTTCGTCCTCGTCCCCCTGAACATTCTTCTCGAATGGAATCAGCAGAACCATCCCGGCTACCACGACGGCCCGTTCGACGACGCGGTGATCTTCGACTGCGCACCGGCCGGACACGTCCGGCGAGTGTCGTCGAGCAGCGGCTGGATCACCTTCGCCCGCGACTACGGCATGAACCTCGCAGCCGTCGACCTCGACCCGGGGCCACTGGGCCGAATCGGTCAGATCCTCACGTACGGGCGAGACGTGTGGGCACCCGTCGAATACGTCGCCGCCTCGATGACCGACCTGCTCCGCCGCGCGATCGCGACCCTCGACGAGGAACACCCGTCGCCGCCCGACCCCCAGATCCGCGCCGACACCATCGCCGGCCTGCCGCCGACGACGCAGGGCGCGATCCTGGACACCGAGGCCCCGCTCCACGGCGCCGACTTCAAACCCTTCACCAACCTTCGATCCTTGACGGTACGGGGAAAGCCCTCACTGGCCGACCTGAGCCTCCCCATCCATCTGCCGATCGAACACCTGGACGTGGAGGCGGCCCGCTGGGTGCTCGCCCCGCTGCCACCGGCCATCACGGATCTCACCCTGTCCGGAAACACCGGCCCGGCGTCGATAGCCGACCTGGCCACCCTGCCGAACCTGGTCCGCCTGGACCTGTCCGGCGCAGCCGTGACGGACATCGAGACGATCGCCATGTTCCCCGCCCTGCGAGTGCTGATCCTCAACGGCCGCCAGTGGACGAACCTGCTGGCCACCGGCTGGAGACCGGACAGCCTGGCCGCCGCCGAACTGGGCGGCACCGCCGGCGTGGGTGACGCCGCCCGCTGGTACCAGGCCTTCGGCCGCAAAGGCGCCGTCCACACCCTGACCGGTGCCCTCTGAAAGTGGGAACTGCGGCGCCGGCCGGTTGTGGATCGTGGCGTGTGCTGAACTGGGGGCATGCTGTTACGTCCCGCAGAACTGGCGGCGATCCGGGCCGGAGATGTCGACGTGGCCTTCCGCCGGTGGGAACGGCCTCGTCTCAAGGTCGGCACGCGGATGCGTACCGCAATCGGGCTTGTCGAAGTGACGTCCGTCGACCGCGTGCCGGTGAGTTCGCTGACCGCCGCGGAGGCCCGCCGGGCCGGCGCGGTGTCCCTTGCCGCGCTTCGGCAAGGACTGGACCGGGTGCACGCCGACCGGCCGGTGTTTCGGATCGGGCTGCGGTACGCGGGCGCCGACCCGCGGCACGCATTGCGTGAGGCGGTACCCGACGCTGCGGAGATCGACGCGATCGTCGCGTGGCTCGACCGGCTCGACCGGGCTGCTCCCGCCGGGCCCTGGACCCGGCGAACCCTGCTGCTGATCGACGAGCTGCCGGCGACCCGGGCACCCGACCTGGCACCGCGGATGGGACAGGACACTGCGGTGTTCAAACAGAACGTGCGCAAGTTGAAGGAGCGCGGGCTGACCGAGTCGCTCGACATCGGCTACCGGCTCTCGGTGCGTGGCGCCGCCGTCCTGGACCACGAGGGACATTCCCGGTCGTCCCTGGGGCGGCCGGAGCCGGAGCCGGGCATCCCGCTGCCGCACCTCGGCGCGGCCGCGACCCGTGCGCTCACCGCGCACGGCCTGGACCGTCTGGAGCAGGTCGCCTCCCGCACCGAGGCCGAGGTGCGAGCACTTCACGGAGTCGGGCCCTACGCCCTCGACCGCCTGCGAGCGGCGATGGACGCGGCCGGCCTGTCGTTCCGCAGCGAACCCACGGGAACAGAGTGACCTGATCCACGGGCCGGCGGTCACGACGCGGGTCCGGCTACCTCGCCCGATGAGTCCTCGATCGGACTGTTGTCACTGCTCATTGGCACGCCCGCAGCATCGCACGAGTCCCGCGCGGGGCCTTACCGTCGCCGATGACAGCGCACCGACCAAGGGGGAATCTTGAATCAGTTATGGCGTACGGCCACGGCCGCACGCATCACGGGGGAACGATCAAGAAGACTGGCGGCCCGGCTGCTGGCCGTGCTGCTCCTCGCCGGCATCCTGCCCGTGCTCGCGGCCACACCGGCCCACGCGGTCGGCATCTGCCAAACCACGGACGCCAACCCGGTCCTGCCCAGAGGCACGTTCCTCTGCGGTGACGGCTACGCGCTCCTGCTACACCGGTACGACAACCGCTGGCACGCGTTCCTGGTGGGCACCGACCGCAGCAACACGATTTACCACACCTGGCAGAGCACGCCCAACCTCGGTCCCGAGCAGGCGGGTTACCGCCAGAGCTGGACCAGTCTCGGCGGCAGCGGGCGCGGCCCGATCAGCGCTCATAACTACACTCGCAACGGCGGCAAGGCGTTGGCGATCGCGGTCCGCTTCCCCAACGGTTCCAATTACTGCAAGAACTACAACGGCAACAATGGTGGCGCCTGGTGGCCTGGCCCCACGGACTGGGTGTTCAGCACCTCGGCCGGATGCGTCTTCCCCTGAGCCGTACCTCGGGGCCGGAACCGTCCGGCCCCGAGGTCCCGTCGCCCGGAGCAGCGACCACGGCGTTTCGTACCCTGGTGCCAGAGACAGGGCCTGCTCTTTTCCAGCAGCAGCGTGCTGACAAGTCGTAGGTTGATCGCCCAGCGGCACGGCACGGGTGGGTCTCGCTGCGTGCAGCGATGGCGGGGGCACACGTTGGCGTATTGCGTGCTCTGGTCGTCGTTGCCGCGTGGATGAACGCTCACGATCAGCCGATCGTGAGCGTCTGCCCTTGCTGGGGCAACGACCAGCGCACACGATCGGCCATTGTGTGCGCTGGTCGACGCTGAAGACCGCCACCGGATGATCACCCCGGTGGGAGCATGGGTGCGGAGCGGGTCGTCGGCGAGCCATGACCGCAGCTCGCAGACCCTGACTGCGAAGGGTCTATGAACAGGGAGATGCCCAGTCGAGGATCTCGTCGGGCGGCAACACCGCCAGCCGTACGACCAGCGCTTCGGCGACCGCAGCCTCGTCGAACAAGCCGGTCGTCACACCGGAGTCGTCGCGGGCCTGTTCCACGATCCGCCAGAACTCGTGGATCTCCACCACGCCAGTATGCGGTGCCAGTTTGATCCTGTGGACGACATCGGCAACCATCGTCAGGTGAGTGACGCCCGGAGTCTGGTAGAGCTGCAAATCAACGAGGTTCGCAACTCGCAATGGCATGAAGCGACCATGACCGTACGCAACCTCCGCGGCCTGGTCTTCCGCGGCGCCAGATTCCTCCGGGTCGACGGCACAGCGGACCTGATCGACCTGGAACTGACCCGGATCGTCTGGTACGGCAGAGACGTCCCCGAGATCCCGGGCGGCCACACAGCCCTGGTGACGCTGCGAGGGCAGGGCGCGCGCGTACTCCGATCCGGCAGCCCGTCCGACGGCTGGCAGCAGATCGAGGGCGAAAACGGTCCACATCCCCGCGGTTTTGTCGGTGCCTCTGGCTAGGGTGGGCCACCACCGGCGGAAGGGGTCCTGTGCAACCTCGGATCGAACGGATCAAGGCGTGCCTCAACGGCGCCCGGCGCTCTGACGAACACCCGGCCGTACCGGTCACGCCTGAGGAACTGGCCGCAGAAGCGGCGGCCGCGGTGACCGCCGGCGCGGAGGCGTTGCACTTGCACCCCCGCGACCGCGACGGCGCCCAGTCGATGCACTCCGATGACGTGGCGGCTGCGGTGACCGCGGTGCGCCGGGCATGCCCAGCAGTGCCGGTCGGGGTGACCACCGGACTATGGATCACCGATGGAGACGCCGACCGGCGGCTCGCGACGGCGGGCCGCTGGGCTGACCTGCCCGCGGCGGCACGACCCGACTTCGCCTCGGTCAACGTCAGCGAGCCAGGTTTCATCGACCTGGCCGATGCGCTGCGGCGAGCCGGGGTCGCGGTGGAGGCAGGCGTGTGGTCGACCGCCGACGCGCACGTGCTGGCCGCCAGCCAGGTGGAGGTGATCCGCATCCTGGTGGAGATCATCGACGGCACGACCGAGACTGCCGACGCGATTCTGGCCCGCCTCGACGACTTGGAGCTCACCGCACCACGCCTCCTGCATGGAGAGGACGAGACATGCTGGCCGCTCGTCGCTCACGCGGCCCGATGCGGGCTGCCCACACGCATCGGCCTGGAGGACACCCTCACCGGGCCAGCCGGCGAGCCCATCGCCGGCAACGCCGACCTGATCCGCCACGCGCTGGCCGTCTGGAGCGCGGCGGCACTCACAGCGCCGGACCCCCGGTCGGCAGCGCCTCGTGGCCGGGCTCGTTGAATCGCACTGATCGCTGGGGGAGATCCGTGTCCGGATAGGTGATTCCCACCTTCTGCCAGAAGTCGGTGAAGATCCAGACGTCGCTCAGCGTGGTGCGGTCGTCGGGAAAGGGTTTGCGACGGCCCAGCCATTGCGCGGCGTCACCGAGGCCGCTGAAAAACGCGGCCAGATCACCACCGCGGGTCTGTCCACCGCCCCGGCCTACCGGGCACCGAGATGTGGCCGGCCATCATCTGGTTGTTGGCCGACCTGACCGGCCGTCCCAGCGCCCTACGGAAAACCGCCTGCCACGGGGTGGTGCTACCACCACTATCAGCCGGGTGCCTGTCCCATCGTGCGCTGAGCCGGTTCGCGGAAGGCTTGACCTCGTCGAACAAGGCGGGGGAGGACCAGTGCGAGGCTCAGAGGGTCAAACGATCAGCAGGCGGGCCGTTCTCGGTGGGGCGGTTGCGGCGGCCGCGGGGGCGTGGCTCACGTCGACCGAGGCGGCCTCGGCGAGTGACCAGGGCGCCCTGGCCGTGGAGCGCGAGGCCGCCCGGCTCGACGGCTCGTTGGTCGCGTTGCGCCGTGACCTGCACGCCCATCCCGAGCTGTCCGGTCAGGAGCAACGGACCGCCGCGGTGGTGGCGGCGCGCTTGCGGGCGGCAGGGCTCGATGTCACCACGGGCGTCGGCGGGCACGGCGTCGTCGGCGTCCTGACCGGGGTCCGTCCAGGGCGGACGGTGGCGTACCGGGCGGACATGGACGCGGTCGGCCCGGACGACGGGGCCGGCGGCGCCACCGGCCCGTCCCACCTGTGTGGTCATGACATCCACACCACGATCGGCGTGGGGATCGCCGAGGTGCTGAGCCGGCTGCGGGAGCGGCTGTCCGGCCGGGTGGTGTTCCTGTTCCAGCCGGCCGAGGAGAGCCTGGCCGGCGCTGCCGCGATGATCGCCGACGGTGTCCTCACTGCCAACCGGCCGGGCGAGATCCACGCGCTGCATTGCGGTCCGCTCCCGGTCGGCCGGTTCGCGACGATCGCCGGCACCGGCCTGCCCGGCCAGGACAAGGGCCAGATCACGCTCACCGGCGCCGATGCCCCGGCGCGCGCTCGGCGGTTGGCCGAGAGCATCAACGACATGAGTACGGTGAAGCGCCCCACCAGGCCCGCCGACCTGGAGCAGTTGCTGGCCGATCTGCAGACCCCGGGCGGACCGCTGGCCCGGTTCGTCTTCGTGCAGGCCCAGGCCGTCGGCGCGACGGTGCGGGTGTCGTCCCGGTGCTGGCCGGAGCACCGCTACCCGCAGGTGCGGGCCGAGATCCGCCGCCGTGCCCGGGTGGTGGGCCCGGCGACCGTGGACTTTCCGGCCGACCCGTTCCCGGCGATGCACGTGCCACAGCGTGAGGGTCAGGCTCTGGAGCGGCATCTACGGCGCACGCTCGGCACTGAGCGGGTGACGCCGCTGCACGCCGCGATCCCGTTCAGTGGGGAGGACTTCGCCCTGTTCCTGGACCGGATCCCCGGCACCTACACGTTCCTCGGCGTGCGAGCCCCGAACACCGGCATCGAGAACAGCTATCCCCACCTCGCCACCTTCCAGCCGGACGAGAGCGCCATCGGCCACGGCGTCCGGGCCATGGCCGGCTGGCTGCTCACCCGCACCCGCGCATGACACGCCACCCGGCCGGCTCGAGGCGGCCGACATGAACAGCGGGGCACCGTCACCGGCCGCAGGTCGGTCCCGACCGTTTCTGGCGGGTGGCATGAGCAGCGGCGCCGCGCCTGCTGGTTCTGGCGGGTGGCATGTGTTGCAGCGTCGTGCGGGCTGGTTTCAGCCGGGTGGCATGTGTTGCAGCGTTGCGTCGGCTGGCTCTGGCGGGTGGCATGGGCAGCGGCGTCGCTCCGGGCGGCTTCAGGTGGGCGGTATGAGCAGCGGCGTCGTGCCGGCTGGTTCTGGCGGGTGGCATGGGCAGCGGCGTCGCTCCGGGCGGCTTCAGGCGGGCGGTATGGGCAGCGGCGCCGCGCCTGCTGGTTCTGGCGGGTGGCATGAGCAGCGGCGTCGCTCCGGGCGGCTTCAGGCGGGTGGCATGAACAGGGGAGCGGCAACCGGGCGCAGGTCGGCGGTGGCCACGACGGCCGGGGTGGCGACCGCGTCGAGCAGGAAGTCCACCAGCCGCCTGGCGTGTTGGGCGGCCGCTGTGTGCAGGGCTGCCCGCTTCTCCGGGGTGGTGCTCAGCGCGTGGGTCATCGCCCCGCCCAGCAGGGTTTCCAGCAGCAGTCTGGCCGAGGTGCCGGCCGGGAGCTCGCCCCGGGCGATGCCGCGGCGCACGATGTCGCGGGCCGCCCCGGCCTGGGAGCGGCGCAACTGCTCGTCGTGGTCGGCGACACCCGGGATCGACGGTCCCTCCAGGCTCAACCGCAGGGCGGCGCGACTCGAAGGGCCGGTGTACAGCTTGATCATCTGGGTGGCCAGCGCGATCAGATCGCCGTGGAGGGTGCCGGTGTCGATCGGGCGGACGGTGGCCAGGTTGGTGGCCAGGGCCTCGGTGAGTAGTGCCTCTTTGCTGCTCCACCGCAGGTACAGGGTGGGTTTGCTGATGCCGGCCCGCCGGGCGACGGTCTCCATCGCGAACCCGGCCCAGCCGGTGTCGCCGAAGACGTCCAGGGCCGCTTGCGCGATCCGGCGGTCGACGTCGGGGTCGCGCGGGCGGCCGCCCGCTGATCCAGCACTCATCCCGCGGTCTCCCTCAGATACTGAACGGCACCGTCAGGATACAGGCCGGAAAAGGGACACCACGCCGACCGGCTGCCCGGAACCCCACGATCACCTATTCATCCCCCGCGCCGATGAGTCGTCACCGCACCGGGTTGCCGCCGAGGTTGCCGTCGCCGCACGGCCACGGCCCAGTGTCGAGCCGGGCCAGACCGGTGCCGCCGACGACGAACAACTCATCGTGCAGGGCGAAGACGACCTGCCCGTGATCGAGCAGCAGGATCCGGCTCATCACACCCCGGTCGTCGTCCTCGGCGAACAACGTCCGAATCCGCCGTTCGGCGTCGACGGCCAGCAGCTGCCCGTCGCGCCAGAACACCGCCGTGCCGTCGACGTCCAGCGCCGGCGCGGTGGTGTGGTAGCCGGACAGCAGCGGCCCGTCGCTCACCGAACCATCCGGGTTCAGGACCCGGAACCGGGAGCGCGACACCGACCCGTTCTCCAGCTCGGCGCTGCGGACCGTGCCGTGCCGGTCGACGAGCATCATCCCGTGCCCGGCCCAGGTCCGAAGCGCCTGCCCGGTGGCGTCGTAGCTGGTGGTGGTGAACTCGCCGTACCCCTGCCGGCCGATCAGGAACGAACCGGGGCCGGTGATGGCCTTGTGGCAGTAGGGACCGGGCGGGGTGGTCGTGACGATCCGGCCGGTCGCGGCGTCGAGCAGTGTGCAGACGCCGATCCCGCTGCTGCCGTCGGCGATTTCGGCCAGCACCCGATCACCGGAGACCAGCAACGGCTCCCGGGAGCCGGCCCCGAGCGTCCGCGGACGCCACGGTTCCATCGGCTGGGCCTGCCAGCCGGCGTCAGCGCCGGCGAAAGCGAACTCGGCGAGGACGAGCGGAGTCGACCAGACGGTGCCGCCGGCCCAGGTGTGCCGGGCGACCCGCGCCGTCCGGCCGGGCGGCACCACACGATAGGGGTGACCCGGCAGCCAGATGACACAGAACCCATCAGGGAGTACGACGAAGGCGCCCATGTGCTCGTGCGGCTCGTGTTCGGGAACCACCGAGCGCAGGTCCGAGCCGTCCACCCCGACCTCGGTGAACGTGCCGCCGGCATGCGCCACCCAGACCGTGCCCGACGACGTGCCCCGGGGCGGCCCGGGATGCCCGGCGAAGGAGCGCTGCCAGACGACCCCGTCCGCCGGATCGACCGCGGTGAGCACCGTACCGTCGAGATCGTGCCCGGCATAGCTGGTCACGAAGATCGGGCCGCTCGATGCGGTGGCGGCCAGACCCCACACCTGTCCCGGCATGACCAGACGATCCGGTTTCATCGCGTTGTCAGTCCTTTCGGCGGCTTCGGCAGCCAGCACGATAGCGTCTGCCGCTCACCGCTTCCGGAGTCGAGCCGATGGGTACTGGGGAACGTCCACGGGGGTGATCGTCCGGATGGATCCGGAACAGGTCGGTGACTGGGTGCTGCACGAACTGCCCAGGCTCAATCAGGCGATCCTGCAGGACGACGCGCCACCGGGGCTGCTGGTCACCGAGTTGCGCGACCACGTGCTGCACCAGCTGCCCGACGTCGTCCAGCTCACGCCGCTCCAGGCGCAACGGCTGATCGTGCACCTCGGCCTCGCCGGCGCTTCGGTGGCCCGGCACTACCAGGACAGTACGCCCGGCGGCGTCGAGCACCCGGAGCGCGCGTTCGATCCGCTCCAGGTGGGGGCGAACCTGCCGTTCCGTGGCTACTTCTCCGCGCTTGCCGGGCACACCGGCACCGGGCACTACGACCGGGACAGCTACGCGTCGCTGGTGCGGTGGAACGTCGGCACGGTACGGGTCCGGCTGCGCGACGAGGTGGTCGCCGAACTGCCCGGGATCTTCGACGACGGCCACATCCGCACCTACACCGGCAGCAGCGCCGAGCAGGAGTTCTTCCGCGTGGTCAAGCAGGGTGAGGCGATCGAGCTGGCGGTCAACTGCCTGCTCGAGTCGCTGACCGCCGCGCACACCGAGCTGACCGGGGAGTACGCCCACCGCCGGGTGCGCGCGGCCACCGTACTGCTGGATGCTCTTCGGGGCCTGCTCGTGGATTTCACGAACCTGCCGCCGGACCGGGCGATGACCGCCGACGTGTTCATGGACGTGTTCCGGCAGTTCGCCGCGCACTGGACACCTGGTGACATCCCGCCCAGTGGGGCCCTCGACCCGGAGGCGCTGAAACGTGACTACCTGCTCGGCACCGCGTCACCCGGCTACGACCAGCGGGCCCGGCACCTGTTCCCGGCGATGCTGGAACGCGAACGGGAGGAGATCAGCGACCTGATGGGCGAACCGTCGCTGCCGCAGCGGCTGCTCAGCGAGATCGGCAACGGCCATCCGGCGCTGGACGACGCCGACGACGGCGACCTGCGGCGTCTGATCGCGCACCATCCGGCGCTGGTCGACTGGTACCGGCTGCTGACCATGAACGCGCGCGTGTCCGGCGTACATCTGCGGTTGTCGAAGAAGTTGCTTTTCGCGCCGCAGCGTCACCGTGACGAGATCGGGCTCGGTGACCGGCATCCGGTGTCGAATCGGGCCGGGACCACCGGACTGACCGAGACGCACCTGGAACGTCTCACCCGGGCCCGCCGGGAGCACGCGCTGGCCGCGCTGCGGCCCGTGCTGACCGGCGACCTCGCGCCGGCTGTGCCGTCCACGGATGCGCTGGTGAAACTGGAGCTGGCCGGATGACCCGTACCGGACTCGGTCATGACTCGCTGATGGCGCTGATCGACCACACCTCCGCGGTGATCTACATGCGTGACGCGGACGGGCGATATCTGCTGGTCAACCGGGAGTACGAGCGGCTGTTCGGGCTGCGCCGGGAGAACATCGTGGGGCTCACCGACCATGATCTGTTCCCGCCCGACGTGGCCGAGGTGTTCCGGGAGAACGACAGGCAGGCGCTGGCCGGGGGAGTGCCGATCCAGCTGGAGGAGTACGCGCCGTCCGACGACGGCACCCGCACCTACCTGACCGTCAAGTTCCCGCTGATCGACGAGAGCGGGTACGCGTACGCGGTCGCCGGCATCTCCACCGACATCACCGAACGTAGCCGGGCCGAGGCCGCGCTGCGTGACAGTGAGGAGCGGTTCCGGCTGCTCGCCGATCACGCCCAGGACATCATCTTCCGCTACCGGCTCGACCCGGCGCCCGCGATGGAGTATCTGAGCCGGGCCATCGAGTCGATCACCGGCTATCCGGCGCTCGACTTCTACGCCGATCCGCGCCTCATCCTGACCCTGATCGAGCCGGACGACCTGCCGGATTTCGAGAAGTCGTGGCAGGCGCCCCGGACCGGCACGCTCACCTTCCGGCTGCGCCGCCACGACGGCGCGGTCGTCTGGATCGAGCAGCGGGTCAGCCCGGTCACCGACGACACCGGCGCGGTCATCGCCGTCGAGGGCATCCTGCGGGACGTCACCGAGCGGATGGACGCCGAACGCGAACGCGCGGAACTCGAGCAGCAGCTGCGCCAGGCGGAACGCCTCGACTCGCTCGGTCAGCTGGCCGGCGGCATCGCGCACGACTTCAACAACATCCTGGCGGTCATCTCCGGGTACGCCGACATGCTCGTCGACGAACTCGGCGACGACCACCCGAACCGGCCGGACGCGGCCGGCATCAAACAGGCCGCCGCCCGTGGCACCGGGCTCACCCGCCAGTTGCTGCTGTTCAGCCGTTCCGAGCCGTCGCGGTCCGAACTGCTCGACCTCAACGCGGTCACCTCCGACATGCTGCGCCTGCTCGGCCGCACCCTCGGCGAGGACATCGAACTCGGCGCCGACCTGGCCCCCGGCCTGCCGCCGGTCATGATGGACCGCAGCAAACTCGAACAGGTCGTGATGAACGCCGTGCTCAACTCCCGCGCCGCGATGCCCACCGGCGGCCGGCTGACCATCGGCACCACCCTCGAACACGGCGGCGACGGTCAGACCCAGGTCTGCCTCGCGGTCACCGACACCGGCTGCGGGATGACGCCCGCGGTGATGGCCCGCGCTTTCGAGCCCTTCTTCACCACCAAAGGCCGAGGCAGCGGTACGGGACTCGGCCTCGCCACCGCATACGGCGTGGTCACCGACGCCGGCGGCGCCATCAGTCTCGAGTCGGAGCCGGGGCAGGGCACCGTGCTGCGGGTGCGCCTGCCCGCCGCCGCGGCCCAGCCACTCGCCGCCACGGCGGCCACCCCGCCGGCGGCGCAGGCGTCCGGCGACGGGCGGCGGATCCTGGTGGTCGAAGATGAGGAGGCGGTACGCGACATCGTGCGCCGCCTGCTCAGCAAAGCCGGATACCAGGTGTTCGCGGCCCCGCATCCGGCCGAGGCGCTCCGGATGTGCCACGAGGACGCCCTGGAGTTCGACGTCCTGCTCAGTGACGTGATCATGCCCGGCATGTCGGGCACACAGCTCGCCGCCGAACTGCGCCGCGACCGTCCGGACCTGCCGGTCCTGTTCATGTCCGGCTACACCAGCGGCCCGGCGCCGGGCGGCCAGGAACTTCCGACGGACGCACCGCTGATCCGCAAACCGTTCGAGAAACAGACCCTGCTCACCGAACTGCACCGCCTGGTCACTGAACGCCTTTGACCCGTCCGGTCCAGCGCTGGTAGATCCATTTTCCGGCCTGGAAGACGAGGTACGCCGGCACCGCCACGATCGCCAGCGCCACGTTGAGCAGCTTGTCGAGGATCGGGTTGACCATCCGGTCCACCGCCCGGTCGATCCGGTCCCCGATCCAGCTGAACAGCATGACGAACGGCAGGAACACGGCGTAGAGACCGCAGGTCACGGCGACCGCGATGAGATGGACGTAGAGGGGGACACCGGCGATCTCCCGCTCGAGAAACGACGGCTCCGGCTGGTGCGGCTGGTGTGGCTGGAAGGGATGCACGCCGCCACTGTAGAGAACCCTGCCAATATCTCCGGCCGGATCAGTAACGGACACCGGTGAGACGTTCGGACTCCCGCCACAGCGCGGCACGCAGGTCTTCGTCGAGGGCGGCCCGGGGGAGTGCCACGAAACCGGGCACGCCACCGAGTTCGAACACGCCGGTCGGCGCGATGAACGACCCGTCGGTGACCTTGGGGGTGGTCGCGGCGAAGATGATCGGGTCGGCGACGTGTTCCAGGGGCTGGCCGACCGCCCGCATGATCAGCCGGCCGATCCCGTTGGCGATGCGGCTGGTCCCGTACTGCTGGATGTCGGTCGGCGCGGTCCCCGGGTGGACCGGGACGCTGATCACCCGGTCGCGGTCGACGTGCCGGTTCAGTTCGACGGCGAACAGCACGTTGGCCAGTTTCGAACTGCCGTAGGCGCGCATCGGCGCGTATCCGTGCTCGAACTGGAGGTTGCCGAGGTCCAGCCGGGCGGTGCGGGCGGCCTGCGCGCTGACCGTGATCACCCGTGCCGCGCCGGACTTCTCCAGCAGTGGCAGCAGGTGGCCGGTCAGGGCGAAGTGCCCGAGATGGTTGGTCCCGAAATGCTTCTCGAAGCCGTCGGCGGTGGCCTGCCACTGTGGAATCGCCATCACCCCGGCGCAGTTGACCAGGACATCGACAGGTGTGCCGGATTCCAGAAGCCGCTCGCTGAACCTCGCGACCGAGCCCAGATCGGCCAGATCGAGTGGCAGCCATCCGGCCGGGGCTCCGATGGCGGCGACGGCCCGTTCGGCCCGTTCGGCATTGCGGGCGCCGATGATCACCCGGTAGCCGTGGCCGGCGAACGCCTGGGCGGCGCGCAGGCCGATCCCACCGGCACCGCCGGTGAGCACGACCGTCCGGCCGTTTCGCATGGTCATGTCCGCTCCTTAGTTATTGGACGTTCATTCAATTGGAGCGGAGCCCGGGTTCGTTGTCAACTGGACGTTCAATAACTAGGCTCGGCCCATGCGCGTACGTGATCCGGACAGCAAGAAACGCCAGCTCCTGACCGCCGCACTGACCGAGTTCGCCGCACACGGGCTCAGCGGAGGCCGGATCGACGCGATCGCCCGCGGCGCCGGCTGCAGCAGCGGCCTCGTCTACACCTACTTCGGCAGCAAGGAAGGCCTGTTCGACGCCGTGCTCGCGTTCATCGCCGAGTCGGCCGTCGCCGGCATTCCGATCAAAGGCGACGACCTGCCCGGGTACGCCGAACGCCTCCACCAGGGCAACCAGGACCATCCCGAAGTCGTCCGGTTCGTCACCTGGTACCAGCTCGAACGCGACCCCGGCGCGGACGCCCCGCCGATGCCCGACGACACCGTCAAACACAAGATCGACGTGGTCCGCCAGGCCCAGGCGGACGGACTGGTCCGCGACGACATCCCCGCGCCCACGCTCGTCCTCGCGGTCCAGGCGATCGCCCGGATGTGGGCCACCCACCCCAGGTCGACCCTCGACGCCATCGACCCGACCGCCGACCCGGAGCTGCGCCGCGAAGCCGTCCGCTCCGCCGTGCAGGCCCTCATCGCGGTGCCCGGCCCGCCAGGTGCGCTCTAAGATTCGTGACGACGGACACAGGGGGTGCCACCATGACGCGCAGTCAGGCCGAGCCCCGGCGGTTGATGAGCTTCAGCACAGCCGGGCTGCCCACCGCCCAGCGGGTCGCGCTCTGGGAGGACCACAACCGCAGCGCGCTCATCGGACTCCGGTGCCGCATGCTCGGGGAGACCCCGTTCGACGGGACCGAACTCAACCTGCAACTCGACCACATGCACCTGGCCCGGGTCCGCGGCAACGCACACGTCGTCGAACGGCCCGCCGAAGTGATCCGGACCAGCCCGTCCGACTCGATCGCCGTCTACCTCGCCGTGCTCGGGGAGGCGTTCTTCTACCACGAGGACGGGGTGCTCACCCTACGGCCCGGACAGGCGCTGATCTGCGATGCGGACCGGCCGTTCATGCGCGGCTTCTCCCGCGGCCTGGAAGAACTCGCCATCAAAGTGCCACGGGCGACCTTCCGCGAACTCACCGGGCTCGACGAACTCCGCGCCCCGCTCGTTCGCGACTTCGCCCAGGGGGACGCCTCCGCCCGTACCCTCGCCCGGCTCGTTGATCGTGCCCTGCGCCCGGACGGCGGCGAGCCGATCGACGAGGCGACCACCCTGCATCTGATCGCCGGGATGACCGGCCGCATCGCGGCCGTTCCCGGCACCGTGCACCTGGCCAACGCCCGCGCGTTCATCGAGGACCACCTGACCGACCCGGGCCTGACCGCCGCCCGGGTGGCCGCCGGCATCGCCATCAGCGAACGCCACCTGTCCCGCGCCTTCGCCGCCACCGGCACGAGCCTGCCCCAGTATGTGCTGGCCCGCCGCCTGGAACGCGCCCGAACCCTGCTCCTGGCCCACCCCCGCCCGCCGGTCGCCGAGGTCGCGGCCCGTTGCGGTTTCGGCTCCACGAAATACTTCGCGCAGACGTTCCGCACCCACTTCGGCCACCGCCCTACCGACCTGCCCCGCGCCTGAAATCCGCCACCCGGCCGTATTTCCGCCGTGTTGCCGGTCGATGTCTAGGCTCGCCGAAGGTCCCGTCGTGACACTGACGGGCATGGCGCAGATCAGCACCGACGTCGTCATCATCGGATCGGGGCCGGCCGGCGCGGCGGCGGCCCTGCTGTTGTCGACGCTCGGCGTTCCCAACATGATGATCACCAAGTACCGGTGGACGGCGAACACCCCGCGGGCGCACATCACCAACCAGCGGGCCATGGAGGTGTTCCGGGACGCCGGCATCGAGGAGCAGGTTCTCGCCGACGCCACCCCGCACCATCTGATGGGTGACACCGTCTTCTGCACGTCGATCGCCGGTGAGGAGATCGGCCGGATCCTGACCTGGGGCACCCACCCGGGCCGGCACGGCGACTACCAGCTGGCCTCACCCTGCCTGCCGGTCGACATCCCGCAGACCTACCTCGAACCGATCCTGGTCCGCAACGCCACCGAACGCGGCACCCAGACCCGCTTCTCCACCGAGTATCTGTCCCACGAGCAGGACGCCGACGGTGTCGACGTGCGGGTCCGCGACCGGATCACCGGCCACGAACACACGATCCGCGCGAAATACCTGATCGGTGCGGACGGCGCCCGCTCCCAGGTGGCCGAGGATCTGGGCCTGCCGATGCAGGGCGCGATGGACATCGCCGGATCCATGAACATCACCTTCAAAGCTGACCTTTCGCCGTACGTCGGAAATCGCCCTTCGGTTTTGTACTGGGTGATTCAACCCGGCTCGAACGTCGGCGGGATCGGCGCCGGTCTGGTCCGGATGGTCCGGCCGTGGAACGAATGGCTGATCGTGTGGGGCTACGACATCAGCCGGCCGGCCCCGGTCGTCGACGAGGCGGCGGCGATCGCGATCGTGCGCAGCCTGCTCGGCCTGCCCGACATCGACGTCGAGATCACCGGCACGTCTCTCTGGGGCAACAACGAGATGTACGCGACCCGCCTGCACGACCGCCGGGTCTTCTGCGCGGGTGACGCGGTGCACCGGCACCCGCCGTCCAACGGGCTCGGCTCGAACACCTCCATCCAGGACTCCTACAACCTGGCCTGGAAGATCGCCGCCGTGCTCCGCGGGCAGGCCGGCCCGTCGCTGCTGGACACCTACACCACCGAACGCGCCCCGGTCGCCGAGCAGATCGTGCTGCGCGCCAACCGGTCGAGCCGTGAGTTCGTGCAGTTCTTCGAGGTGCTGGGCCTGCTCGATGCCAAGGACGAGGCGGAGATGGCGGCCCGGATCGAGGAGCGCAAGGCGAACACCCCGGCCGGCGCCGCGAAACGGGCCGCCCTGGTGACCGCGATGGAGCTCAAGCACTACGAGTTCAACGCGCACGGTGTCGAGCTCGGCCAGTTCTACGAGTCGGCGGCGATCGTCGGTGACGGCACCCGCCCGGTGCCGAAGAGGGACCCGGAGCTCTACTACGAGCCGTCCACGGTCCCCGGCTCGCGGCTGCCGCACGTCTGGGTCGGCACCACCGAGCAGCGGCTGTCCACCCTCGATCTGGCCCCGATGACCAGGTTCACCCTGTTCACCGGCATCACCGGCGAACCCTGGGCGGCCGCTGCCGAGAAGGTCGCCGAGGAGCTCGGGGTGCCGCTGGCGACCGTGATCATCGGCCCCGGCCGCGCGGTCACCGACCTGTACTACGACTGGGCCCGGGTGCGGGAGGTCGCCGAGTACGGCGCGATCCTGGTCCGCCCGGACAAGCACATCGCCTGGCGCTCGACCGTGCTTCCGGCGGATCCTGGACGGGTGTTGCATGACGCGCTGGCGGCGGTGCTCGGCCGATGATGACCTTCACCCACGAGACGCTCCCGCAGCGGGTGGTCTTCGCCGCCCATCAGATGGCCGAGCGGCTGCCCGCCGAGGTGGCGAGGCTCGGCGCCCGGCCGATGGTGATCACCACCCGCGGCGAGGTGCTGCCCGGCGCCCTGCACTACCGGGAGGTGGTGATGCACGTGCCCGCCGAAGTTGCTGAACGGGCCCGTAAGGTAACCGCCGCCGAGGGCATCGACGTGCTGGTCAGCGTCGGCGGCGGGTCGGCCACCGGGCTCGCCAAGGCGATCGCGCTCACCACCGGGCTGCCGATCGTCGCCGTCCCCACCACCTACGCCGGCTCCGAAGCCACCAACGTCTGGGGCATGACCGAAAACGGTCGCAAGACCACAGGTGCCGACCTGCGCGTGCTGCCCCGCACGATCCTCTACGACGCCGCCCTCACCCTCGGCCTGCCCACCGAACTCGGCGTCGCCTCCGGCCTCAACGCGCTCGCACACTGCGTCGACTCGATGTGGGCGCCCCGCGCCGACCCCATCAACCAGGCCCTGGCGATCGCCGGCGCGCGTGCCCTGAGCAGCGGACTTCCCGAGATCGTCAGGCAACCCGACAACCTTCGAGGGCGAGAGCAGACGCTGTACGGAGCACACCTCGCCGCCGTTGCCTTCGCGTCGGCGGGCTCCGGGCTGCATCACAAGATCTGCCATGTGCTCGGCGGGATGTTCAACCTTCCGCATGCGCAGACACATGCGGTCGTGCTCCCGTACGTCATGGAACTGAACTCCCCGGGCATCCCGGACGGGCTCGCCGACGCCTTGGGCCCGGGAGGTCTGGCGCGTCTGCGCGCCGAGGTGGGCGCCCCGCGCGCCCTGCGTGACCAGGGGTTCCGGGAGGCGGACATCCCGGCCGCGGTCGACGCGATCCTGCCTGTCGTCCCGGCCGGCAACCCGGTTCCGGTGACCGCCGGCAACCTGACCGAACTGCTGCGCCGCGCATGGGCGGGGGAGGAGCCGAAATGAGCACCGAACAGGACGACCGGGAGCAGCAGCTCGTCGAACGGGTCCTCGCGTCCTTCGCGAACACGCCCGATCCCCGGCTCAAGGAGATCGTGCAGGCGCTCACCAGGCATCTGCACGCGTTCGTCCGTGAGGTCCGCCTGACCGAAACTGAATGGCAGCGGGCGATCGGGTTCCTCACCGCCACCGGGCATGCCACCGACGACCGGCGGCAGGAGTTCATCCTGCTGTCCGACGTGTTCGGCGTGTCCATGCAGACCATCACCGTCAACAACGAGGCCTACCAGAACGCCACCGAGGCGACCGTCGTCGGGCCGTTCTTCGTCGAGGGGTCACCGCGGATCGAGCACGGTGGGGATCTCTCCTTCGGGGCCTCCGGCAGGCCCTGCTGGGTGGAGGGCAGCGTCACCGACACCACCGGCAAGCCGGTTCCCGGCGCCCGGATCGAGGTGTGGGAGGCCGACGAGGACGGGTTCTACGACGTCCAGTACGGCGACGACCGCACCGCCGCCCGTGGGCACCTGTTCAGCGACGACGACGGCCGGTACCGGTTCTGGGCGATCGAGCCCACCCCGTACCCGATCCCGCACGACGGACCCGTCGGCGACCTGCTGACCGCGACCGGCCGCTCCCCGCTGCGCGCCTCCCACCTGCACTTCATGGTCGAAGCGCCGGGCCTGCGCAGGCTGGTCACGCACATCTTCGTGCGCGGCGACGCCCTGCTCGACCACGACAGCGTCTTCGGCGTCCGTGACTCCCTGGTCAAGGACTTCGAACCGCAGCCGGCCGGCACCCTCGCCCCGGACGGCCGGGACCTGGCCGGCAGCGCCTGGTCCCGGGTACGTTTCGACATCGTCCTGGCCCCGGCCCGATGACCCGCGCGCCGGTCCGCACACCGCGGCTCGTTCTGACCCCGGTCGGTCTCGACGATGTCGACGACCTGGCCGTTCTCTACGGCGACCCACAGGTCGCGCACTGGACCGGGCCCTGGAACCCCGCCGGTGTGCAGGCGTGGGCCGCGGACATGGCGGCCCGGTGGAACACGGACGGCATCGGCAAATGGATGGCCCGCGACCGGGCGGACGGATCACTCGTCGGCCGCGGGGGCTTCACCCGCTTCGATCTGGCCGGCGAGCCCGTCCTCGAACTAGGCTGGGCGGTGCGCGACGCGAGCACCGGCCGCGGGTACGCGACGGAGATCGGGCGGGCGGCGCTCGACTGGGCCGCCGTCCATCACCCGCATCTGCCGATCGTGGCCTTCACCGAGGTCCACAACCGCGCCTCACGGGCGGTCATGCAGCGGATCGGGATGCTTCCTGTGGGCACCCTTCGGCGCGACGGACTCGTCGAGGGCCGCACCGGCATCCACCCGGACGCACCGTTCGCCCTCTACCGGGTCGAACCCTGAGAACCACCGATGGCCGCCAGCCGGTGGGTCAGCAGCCCGGCCATGGCGCGCACGCCATGCCCGATCGCCCGTTCGTCGGCGGCGAAGTCGAGAGTGTGCGGGGCGCCGTTCATCCCCGACTCGGTGTCCGCGACGCCGAGATAGAACATCGCACCCGGCGCCTCCTTGAGAAACAGGGCAAAATCTTCGCAGTTGTACGGCCACGACGCCCGTCCCCACAGGACGGAGTCCGGGCCCAGCGCCGTGCCCAGGTACTGCCCGGCCGCCGTGCTGAGATCCACCGAGTTGACCATGGCCGGGAACGCGTCGCCGTAGGGGTATTCGATGTGGCCGCCCGCCTCGGCGGCGAGCCGCTCGATCCGGTCGCGTAGCTGCGGGAACCGCTCCTGCGGCCAGACCTTCAGCATGATCCCGACGGCGGGCTGCCCGTCCTCGGTCTGCTCGGTCCACTGGATGACACTCACCGACTCCTGGATCGAGGCGGCGATCTGCGGGTCGAGGACCGCGAGGAAGCGTGCGTGATAGTCGTCGACGCTCTCCAGGAGCCCCACGGTGTCGATCTTCTGCACCTCGGCGGCCACCGCCTTCTGCACCTCGGCGGCCACCGCGGCGTTGTCGCCGCCCGGCAGCACGATCCGGATGTTGTCGACACCGGGCAGGCCGTACCCCGGAGAGACCGTGATGGTCCCGGCCGGGAACGGCGCGCAGTGCAGCGCGTAGCTCTCCTTCGGCGCGAGCTTCTGCACCAGCCCGGTCCCCAGCATCGCCCGTGCGCCTTGGAGCGGCTCCTCGGCCGGCTGGAAGACGAACGCGAGCCGGCCCCGTACCTGGTCGGAGTCCTGCGCCAAGGTCCGGGCGACGCCGACCCCGATCGCGGTGTGCAGGTCGTGCCCGCACAGATGCGCCACGTCGGGCACACGCGAGGCGAAACCCTCGTCGAAGACCCGGCTCGACCGCGGGAACGGCAGCGAGTTGTATCGCACGTCGACAGCGTCCATGTCGGCCCGGTACACCACCGTCGGACCGTCCGCGGAACCGTCGAGCACCGCGAGGACACCGTGCCCGCCGACGCCTGTCGTCACCTCGAGCCCGGCCGCACGCAGCTGCTCCGCGACCAGTCCGGCGGTCTGCCGTTCCTCGCCGGCCAGTTCCGGATGGCGATGGATCTCCCGGCGCAGCTCGATCAGGTAGTCCTCGAGAATCGTCACCGGTGAATACTGCACACGGCCGTCGATGTCTTGCACCGCAATTTCCACCTCGCGGTCAGGCCATCGGCGTTCTCCACGGCACGGTGGTTCCGCAGCGGCGCAGGCCCGCCTTGCTGTTGCTGTTGCTGTTGCCGTTGCCGTTGCCGTTGCCGGAAATTGCATCGGCAGAGGCACTTCGGCTGCATTAGATTGCCGGCCGTGGGCCTCGGGGGAATCGTGAACTGCCGTTGCTGGAAGGACGCCGGACTGGACGGTCCGATCGGCTTCGACGAGGACGGCTGGTTCGACCTGCTCGACTCGACGGATCCGGTGGCCTACCGCTGGTATGAGGCCGGCTGCGAGCACCGGGACTTCTCCCTCGCTCACGAGGATCTGGGCAGCTGGGGTGGGCAGAGCGCGGTCCGGCAGACGTGCACCGAAATCGGCTGGGACCTGCTGCCGACGTTGCGCGCGGTCCTGCCGACCACGAACGACGGCTGGATACCGGTGGCCGACGTGCCCGCGGTCCTGGCCGAGCTCGACGTGTTCGAGAGCCGGGCCGGCATGGTCACCGAGACGGTGCTGGTCGACGAGGAGACCGGGCAGGGCATCTACAGCTGCGTCGCTGCGAACCTCTCGATCATCGGGTGGAACCGTGCCCTGCAAGCCGGGATCGACCAGGACGGCTTCTTCGTCCGGAGCACCCGGCTCATACCGCGCACCGTGTTCCGCGCGACGCGATTCACGCAGCGCGAACTGCGAGGCGGCCGGGTCGAGTTCGCCGGTGACCAGGGCACGGCACGGCTGAGGCTGTTCCTGGTCGGCCACGTCATGCCGGTGACCCCTTCGCGGCTGGCCGTGGTGACCCGCAACCAGTCGGCGGACGGCTGGAGTCACTGGATCGGCTCGATGAGGCGGCTGTGCGCGGCCGCGCTGGCCACCGGCAATCCGGTGAAGTGGACCTGACCTGGCGACCTGCGGTAGTCCTCCGGAATCCGGTGCGGCATCCTTACCCGCGTGAAGATGATCAAGGTCGGTCGGTGGATGCTGGCGTTCCTCGTGGCTCTGCCGGCCGGCTGTGCCCGGCCCACGGCGGAGGTGGCCGGCGTTCCGGCCGGCTGCGATCCCGAGAAGTCCCCCGTCGAATGGTCCGGCATCGTGCAGGAGCCGGTTCTCGAGCATGTCTCGCTGTTCGCCGGAGATGTTCTGGGGGAGGGGCGGGTGGTACTCGATGCGCCGGTCACCGCGGCCGTCACGGGTGTCGCCGCGCCCGAAACCTGGCTGCGGATTCTGGCTACCGAACTGGAGAACGTTACCGGCGCCGACATTCAGACAGTTCGGTCGTCCTCCTCGTACGAGATGGGGATCGGAAGCTGGGGCGCGGCGAACTCGGACATTCCGGAAAGCCTCGCCTACATGGGTGTCCGCCGGATCTCGGCGGGCTTCACCGTCGCCTGCACGCCGGCGGTTTCGGGCACCTTCACCGCATGGACGGAGACGACGGCGAGCGCTTTGATGTGCGGGGACCGGATGCCTCCGGAGGACCTTTACGGGCAGGCCGCCCGGAAATACTGCCCGCGCACGCCCCAGCCGCTACCGAGCGCCGAGCCCACCTGGTGAGTTTCGGCTGGTGGCGCCCGCTTAGTCGAGGTAGGCCACCGCGGGGTCGCCCGAGGCGATGCGGACCGGATAGTCCCAGCGGCGGAGGGCCTGCGCCATCTTCGCGGCCCCGGCCGGATTGGCGGAGTGAATGACGACGACACCGACATCGAAGGGCCGGGACTCGAAGGCGGCCCGTTCGAGCACCTCCACGACCGGCCAGATGGTGTCGTCGGCGCCCAGATCATGATCGAGCCACAACTCGTCGATCCGGTGCTCCCGGTATCGGTCGAGAAGATCCACGCCTGCCGAACTGGTCCGGGCCACCTCGCCCACCCGCCCATCCACGAACGAGCGCAGATCGTCGACGAGCAGAATCACCGGATTCACGGCAGGGCTCCGAGGCCGGCGAGGAGTTCGACCTTCTCGTCCCGATCGAGGACCTCGTAGATCGGCTCGTCGCGCCGATCTGTCTCCTCGTCGATGGCTCGCCGTCCGGGGCCGGCCGGCAGTTCCCTGATCTTCCCCGCGTAACTCACGAGAGACGAGGCTACCTCCACCCAACTGTAAGCATTGACAACTGTTAACACGTTGGACATGCTCTGAGAGCGCTCTCAGCGCTCCTTTTCCGGCCATAACAACCGCCGCACCCCTGGAGTCCCCATGGCCACACGTAACAGGTTGTTAAGCGCCTTCGCCGCGCTGCTGGCGGCGATCCCTCTCGGCGCCACCGCCACCGCAACACCTGCCGCCGCCGTCGGGCCGGCCCTGCTGCCGGTCACCGTCACCAACAGCACCGGCCGCGGCGACGCCGTCTACCTCTACGTCATCGGCGTCAACCTGACCACCGGCCGCCTCGGCTACGTCACCGGCGGCGGCACCTTCAACAACTGGCCGGCCGGCTCGCTCCCGCCCTCGCCCGCCCCTGACGTCTCGATCGGCGGACCCGGCAACGGCGGCAGCACCACCGTCCAGTTCCCCCGCAACTTCTCCGGCCGCATGTACATGTCGCTCGGCCAGAAACTCCAGTTCTTCCTCACCCCCGACGGCCTGGTCCAGCCCGCCCCGTGGGCGTCCGGCGACCCCAACCACGACATCCTGTTCGACTGGAGCGAGTTCACCTACAACGACGCCGGCCTCTGGCTGAACAGCTCGCAGGTGGACATGTTCGCCATTCCCCACGCGGTCAGCGTCTCCGGAACCGACGGCAGCCGCAGCACCGGCACCGTGGTCGCCAACGGCCGCCAGAACGTCATCGACCAGATCCGCGGCCAGTCCGGCTGGGCCAACACCGTCGTCACCCGTTCCGACGGCACCGTCCTGCGCGTGCTCGCACCCGGCAAGGCGGCCGGCGCCGGCCTGTTCAGCACCACCTACCTGGACTCGTACATCACGAGCGCCTGGAACGCGTACAGCAGCAAGACCTTGACCGTGGTCCCGTTCGGCGACCAGCCGAACACCAGATACTTCGGGCGCACCTCGGGCAACACGATGGTCTTCACCAACAGCTCCGGCGCGCAGGTCGCCTCGTTCAACAAGCCGACCAGCGCCCACGTCTGGGGCTGCGACGGCAACCTCCAGGCCCCGAACGACCTGGTCGTCGGCCCGATCGCACGCACCCTCTGCGCGGCCCTCAACCGCGGCACTCTCGGCACGATCGACACCCAGCCCGGCGGTACGGCGTCCGACTTCTACAAGAGCAACCCCACCAACCAGTACGCGCGGATCATCCACGCGAACATGGTCGACGGAAAGGCCTACGCCTTCGCCTTCGACGACGTCCAGGCCCAGGAATCGCTCGTCTACTCCAACAACCCGACGTCCGCCGGGGTCACCCTCTCGCCGTTCACCGGCGGTGGCGGCGGCGGTGGCGGAGGTTCCACCACGGGCTACGCCGTGACCGGCCCCGGCGGCAAATGTGTGGACGTCGCGGGCGACGACGTCGGCGGGAACGGGGCCGCCGTACAGCTGTGGGATTGTCAGACCGCGGCGAAGGACCAGCACTGGACGCTGCGCAACGGCACCCTCCAGACGCTGGGCCGCTGCCTCGACATCGTCGGCAACGCCACCGCCGGTGGCAGCAAACTCCAGCTGTGGGACTGCAACGGCGTCGGCGGCCAGCAGTGGGTCAGCCAGGCCGGCGGCACCTTCCGCAACCCGCAGTCGGGCCGGTGCATCGACTCGCCGAACGGCGCCACCGCCAACGGCACCCGCCTGCAGATCTGGGACTGCAACACGTCCGGCGCGCAGAAGTTCGCCTACAACGGCGGCGCCACCAACCTGGCCGCGCCCGGCGGCAAGTGTGTCGACGTGGCAGGCGACGACGCCGGCGGCGACGGCGCAGTCGTGCAGCTCTGGGACTGCCAGCTGACTGCCCGGGACCAGCACTGGACCTGGTCCGGACAGTCGCTGGCCACGCTCGGCCGCTGCCTGGACATCGCCGGCGGCGGCACCGCCAACGGCACCGTCCTGCAACTGCACGACTGCACCGGCAACGCGGCGCAGAACTGGGTCGTCAACAGCAACGGCAGCATCAGCAACCCGCAGTCCGGCCGCTGCCTCGACGCCCCGAACGGCAACACCGCCAATGGCACCCGCCTGCAGATCTGGGACTGCAACGGCTCCGCCGCCCAGAAGTTCGCGAAAGCCTGACCGGCCGGGGTGTCCCGCCGTCGCGCTGCCTTCGTGCTGCCGGCGGCGGGATACCCTGCGGTGGTGACGACCCAGGACGACGTGCTCGGCTACTTCGACACCCTCTCGAACTGGGGACGCTGGGGCGACGACGACCAGCGCGGCACGCTGAACCACATCACCGACGACATCCGCTTGGCCGCCGCCCGCGCCGTCCGACACGGCCGCAGCGTGTCCTGCGGGTGGGAGGTGGCCGTACCGCAGGAGATGGAACGCTCCACCACCACCTGCCCGTGTGCCGCCGAGATGCCCGGCGCCGAGCACATGCCGGCGCACTTCCACGCCGACCGGCGCTGGGGTTTCTCCTCCGAACGGCTCAGCCTGATGTTCCACGGCAACTCCGTCACCCACCTCGACTCGCCGTGCCACCTCTACTGGGACGGCACGATGTACAACGGGCGGCCGCACACGCTCGTCGACCCGGACACGGGATCGGCCTGGGGCGCCGTCACCGCCGCCGCCGACGGGATCGTCACCCGCGGTGTCCTGCTCGACGTGGCGTCCGCCCGCGGAGTGTCCTGGCTGGAGCCGGGGGAGGGCGTGCGCCCCGACGACCTCGAAGCGGCCGAGCGCCGGCAGAACGTCCGGGTCGGGCCCGGCGACGCGGTGCTGCTGCGCACCGGTTACGGCCGCTTCCGGCACGAGCAGGGTTACACGTGGAGCATCACCCAGGCCGGCTGGCACGCCTCCTGCCTGCCCTGGCTCCACCAACGCGACGTCGCTCTGATCGCCGCCGACACCCCACAGGACGTCCAACCTTCGGGTTACGGCCAGGTGCTCATGCCGGTGCACGCCGTCGGGCTCGTGGCGATGGGCCTGTGGCTGGTCGACAACTGCGACCTCGAGGCGTGCGCGACGACAGCGGCCGAGCTCGGCCAGTGGGATTTCCAGTTCGCCGTCGCCCCGATCCGTTTCGCCGGCACCTCCGGTAGCCCGGTCAACCCGATCGCCACGTTCTGACCGCTCGTAAAAGCGATTGCGGCATTCTCGCGCCATCCCTAGTGTTGCTCTCACCAGACCGACGGAAGGGAGTTCTCGATGCGCCACAGTGAATCATCCCCTCCAAATGGGAGGCGCATCTAGCGCCCCGGCATCGACGCCGCCTCCCATCTCCGGGAAGGCGGCTTTTCTTTTGTCACAATCCGGTCCTGTGGAGCTGAAGGCAAAGCTCACCTGGCCCTCAACCAGGAGATCGTCGGTTCGAGCCCGACCAGGATCACGTACCACGCCGATGTAGCTCACCAGGTAGAGCGTCGACCTCGTAAGTCGAAGGCACCCGGTTCAAGTCCGGGCATCGGCTCTTTTCTCCCGTCGATGGGCGGCGGGAGAAAAACCAAGGATGGGCCAGCCGATGGGCGCCGGCCGCGGTCTCGAAAACCGTTGGGGGTAACACCCGTGCGAGTTCGACTCTCGCTCCATCCGCAACGCCCTCGTAGCTCAGCGGACAGAGCTGCGGTTTCCTAAACCGTGACGCGGAGGTTCGATTCCTCCCGGGGGCACTACGGAGGGGCCGGCCTGGCTTCGGAACCGCGACTGGAAATCGCGGGTGCGGCAACGCACCGAGGGTTCGAATCCCTCCCCCTCCGCTCATCCGAGCTGTCCGAGAGCCATCGAACCGGCGACGAAGAGCATTACCAGCGCCGCAGTCCGTGGTGATGGGCGGCCGGCTTCGCGCAGGAATCTGACGCCGAGCGGAACGAATGCCACGGCCAGGCCGGCCACCTGCACGGCCGAGGCCCACGTGCTTCCCTTGAGGACCCCGATCATCAGGCCGGACATCAGCGCCAAGGCGATCGCAGACGGCAGCCGCAGCGTGCCGGACAGGTAGCAACCAGCCGCGAGGACGATCCAGCCGGTCATCACCGCGAGGCTCAGGCTCGACACCACCCACTCCGGATAGGTGTAGTAGGCGCCGACAGCCCGGGTCGCCAGGTCCAGGCCGGCGCTGTCCAGCAGCGAGAACGCGAACGTGTTGACGCCGTAGTGGAAGGTGCGGGCGAACAACCCGAACATCACCAGGCTGCCGCCCCACACCGCCCAGCCCGGACGGCTGACGCCGACCCGCGCGGCGACGGCGAGGACGCCGGGCCACAGCGCGACGGTTCCGGCGAGGAACAGCGCATACGCCATGGCGATCAGCGTGGGGTGTCGCTGGTGGGCGGCGAGCTGGTCGGGGAAGAAGAACGGCACGCCGAGTCGTAGCAGTGTGCCGGTCAGCAGGAGCAGGGGCCCGGCTATCAGGGACACCCCGCCCAACCTGTCGGTCGTCGCTGTGTGCATGCCTGAACTCTGCCGCCGGGCGGGGCCCGGCACATCCGGCCACGGAATGAACCGACTGCTACCCGAGGATGACCGCCCTGGGTCTGATGGCAACCACGGCCCCCGTCGGTAGCGTTGCCGGGGTGATCGTGACGCGAGGGCTCCTTGTCGATGCGGCGGCGGCCGTGGCCGTGCTGCTGGTCTGTGGTGTCGCGGCGCAGGAGTCCGGGAGTCCAGCCTGGTGGCAGTGGCTCCTGGTCGGCGCGGCCGCCGCGCCGGTGGCCGTCCGCCGCAGAGGGCCGCTGACCGCCGCGGTGGTGACGCTTGCCGCATCCGCCGCTGTGCTGGTCGCCGGGGTGATTCCCGCTTACGCCTCGCCCGGGCTGTGTGCCGCGGTGGCGCTGACCCAGTTCACGGCGGCGGCGCGGCTGCCGGTGTCGCGTTCGGTTCCGGCGCTGGCCGCGGGGCTGGCCGCGGCGGCCGCGCTCGGGCTGTCATGGCCGGTGGCGCCGCTGGCCGCCGGCTCGGTGGTCGCCGTCCCGTGGACGACCGGCTGGTTCGTCCGCCGCCGCCGGCACCGCGCCGAGCAGGTCTTCGAGGACCGCACGGCCCGCGCGGTCACCGACGAGCGGCTGCGGATCGCCCGCGACATGCACGACATCGTCGCGCACAGCCTCAGCATGATCGCGATGAAGGCCAGCGTGGCACGGCACGTGTCCGCCGTGCGACCGGAGGAGAGCCTGGCGGCCCTGGAGGTGATCGAGACCGCAAGCCGGGAGGCGCTGGTCGAGATCCGCCGCGCCGTGGGCGTGCTCCGCACCGGCGACGACTCCGTCGGCCAGGATCTGGGAGTGCTCACCCGCCGTACCGAACAGGCAGGCGTCCAGGTGGACACGACCCTCACCGGGGCGACTCGGCCACCGTCGGGAGTGCGCCTGGTGATCTACCGGATCGTCCAGGAGGCCCTGACCAACGTGGTCCGGCATGCACATGCCACCAGATGCACGGTCGACGTCACCACCGGCCCGGAATCAGTCACGGTGCGGGTGGCCGACAACGGCACGGCTCCCGCGGCCTCGGGAGGTTCCGGTCATGGGCTGCGCGGCATGCGTGAGCGGGTCACGGTCTACGGAGGCAGCCTGCAAGCCGGGCCGGGGGAGGGCAACGGATTCGTGGTGACGGCGCACATCCCGTATCAGGCCGCCGGGCGGGAACAGCCGTGACCGATCAGATCCGTGTGCTCATCGCCGAAGATCAGACACTGCTGCGGGACAGTTTCCGGGTCCTGCTCGACGCCACGCCCGGTTTCGTGGTGGTGGGCGAGGCCGGCACCGGCAGCGAAGCCGTCCGGCTGACCCTGGCCGAGCGGCCGGACGTGGTCCTGATGGACATCAGCATGCCGGACATGACAGGCATTGAGGCCACCGGCGAGATCTGCCTCCAGACCGACGCCCGGGTGCTGATCCTGACCACGTTCGACCTGGACGAGTACATCTACGGCGCGTTGCGTGCAGGTGCCAGCGGCTTCCTGCTCAAGGACGCCACCGCCGCCGAACTGGTCGCCGCCATCCGGGTGGTCGCCGCGGGTGAGGCAATGCTGGCGCCGAGCATCACCCGCCGGTTGATCGCCGGGTTCGGCGCCCAGCCCCGCCCGTCCCAGACCTTCCACCGACGTCTCGATGGGGTGACCGACCGCGAACGCGAAACGCTGACCCTGATCGCTCGGGGCATGTCCAACACCGACATCGCCGCCCACCTGACGCTGAGCCTGGCCACGGTTAAATCACACGTGGGTCGTCTGCTCACCAAACTGAACGCCCGAGACCGGGCCCAGCTGGTGGTGGTCGCCTACGAGACTGGCCTGGTGACCGCTTCCGTAACCGACGTCAAACGTTGAGCAGCCCATGTCTGTCGAGCTCAGCCGCGAGCTGCGCGGCATCCTGGAACTGCACGGCGGACAGGCCCGCCTTTAGTGCCCCGGCGACGTTGGCTTGCGAGTCGTCGACGAAGAGCACGTCGGAGGGCTCAACCGCCAGGATCGACAGCGCGCGGCTGAACGCCTCCGCCGTGGGTTTGACGGCGTGGATGTCAGCCGAGAAGACGATGTCACCGAAGTGCTCACCGAGTTCCGGGTGGGCTCGGAGCAGTGCCTCGCGCAGCAGCAGGTCGTTGTTGGTGAGAATGGCGGTACGGTGCCGGACCGCGATCCGGCCGGCCAGCCCGACAACCGCCTCGTCGACCGGAAACGAGGCCAGCCAGGCACTTTCCAGCTCGTCCCGCCCCACCGAGTGCCCCAACCGCGCCCCGACCTCGGCCACGATTTCCTCGGCACTCCACAGGCCGCCCTCGGTCTCACCGATGAAGCCGCTCCCATAGAGAAGCCGGTGAACATCCTCCGACGTCCGGGCGTAGATGTGGGCGAGTTCCGCCAGTCGGAGTTCCGGCTGATAGCGGCACACCACACCGCCAAGGTCGAAGACGACGGTGCTGATCCCCACGGGTCAGGACGCTAACACGGGCGGTTCGCGGAACGGCTCCCGCGAGGGCGAGCCGCTTCGCCGCGCCGGCCTACGACGAGAAGTCGAAGTCGCCGTTATTGATGCCGTCCAGGAGCGTGGTCGACTCGTCAGGGGGTACATCTGCACGGTGCCCGGGGGAAGGCGCAGGCGGGGGCCTCCGAACCACGGTGAGGGATTTCCGAACCTTGCGCGGGTCCTGAGAGCTGCTTGAGGTTGCGTTGAGGGTGCGTTCCGATCTGTGGGGGCATGAACGCCACCGCAGTCGCCGCCCCCGCCGCCGCCACCGTCGCCCGTCAGGGTGGCATCGAGTTGAGTGTGGTCGTGCCGTTCTTCAACCCGGGTCCGGTGGTGCGTCGCACGGTCGAGCAGCTGGTGGCCTGCCTGACCGAGGCTGGTGTGGCGTTCGAGGTGATCGCGGTGTCGGACGGTTCGACCGACGGGTCGGCGGCGCTGCTGGCGGGCATGGCGAACGTGACGGTGATCGACAACCCGGTCAACCAGGGCAAGGGCGCGGCTCTGCACCAGGGGTTCGCCGCGGCGAACGGGGCGTGGATCGGGTTCATCGACGCCGACGGTGACATCGACCCGCAGCACCTGGTCGACTACCTGCTGATCGCCCGGGAGGGCAACCACGCGGTGGTGTACGCCGACAAGCGGCACGCCGGTTCGGTCTCCGGCGCGAGCCGGGCCCGCAAGGTCATCTCGGTGTCCTACTCGACGCTGGTCACCACGATGTTCGGCCTGGCGGTGCGGGACACCCAGACCGGCTGCAAGATCATCCGCCGGGACGTGCTGGCCGAGGTGCTGCCCCGGCTGCGCGAGCGCCGCTTCGCGTTCGACCTGGAGCTGTTCGTGGCGACCAAGGCCGCCGGGATCACCGATGTCAAGGGCGCCCCGGTGCGGCTGGAGACCCGGGTCGCCGGTTCGACGGTCACCACCAAGAGCATCATCCGCACGGTCCGCGACACGTTCACCATCTACGGCCGCCGCCGCGCCAACCACTACGCCACCTACGCCCTCGCCGCCTGAAGCGCCGAGCCGCCTGAAGCGCCGAGCCGCCTGAAGCGCCGAGCCGCCTGAAGCGCCGAGCCGCCTGAAGCGCCGAGCCGCCTGAAGCGCCGAGCCGCCTGAAGCG
>NZ_JBEZXU010000033.1:0-29449 GCF_040638175.1 Actinoplanes sp. NPDC026670 | reverse complement strand
AGCAACGAACCGCCTGAGCCCCGGAACGGCCGAACCGCCGAGTCGCCGAACGGCCGAACCCCGAACCGCCGGGTCGGCGAGCCGCCGAACCGCCTGGCGAAGTGCCTGGTCAGCCTGCCCGGCCCAGCCGCGTGAAGGACACCGCGAAGACGGTCGAGGCGATCCACCCCAGGATCGTGCAGAGATTCAACAGCCATTCCAGGAGTACGCCGTCCCGCTCCGCCACCGGATACCACGTCGACCGCTGGTGCAGGTCGATCAGCGGAACCACGGTGTCCACCGCGTAGAAGAACGGGCTCAGGCAGCGGACCTTGCCGTTGCCGCACGCGCCCGGCGGCAGATGCTCGTCCGGCAGCGGCTGTGCCCCGGCCGGTGTGAACACCAGCGCGTTCTGATCCGTCGCCCGCATCTGCGCCTGCACCCCCGGCAGACTCAGCCCGGCAGTGACCGCCGCGATCAGCGCCACCAGCAGATACAGCGCCCGCTGGGGCCGGAACCCGTACCGCACGGTGACGTCCTGGAGCACATCGAAGAACCGCCCCCGCCCGGTCCGCAGCCGCCGGGCCCGCCTGTGTTGCGCCACCAGCACGGCCTCCGCGCCGTCGACGTCACCGGCCGTACGCAGCACCGCCGCCAGACGTTCCCAGGCCCGCGGGTCGTACCGCGTCATCCGGTCCAGCCAGGCGATCCGGGCCTCCGGATCCCACACCGCCTCGCCGGGCCATTCGACCGCCTCGAACCGCTCGTAGGAGAAACCGCCGATGAAGGAGTCGGCCGGCCAGTCCTGGTCGGGGCGGTCGGCCAGATACGAGGTGCTCGCCCCGGCGAAGTTGACCGCCCCGGCGACGATCCGCCAGCCCAGGTTCACCCCGCCCCGGATGACCGCCGAGTTGGCGTCGATCGCGGTTCCGCGCAGGCTCGGCGTCTCGCCGTCCCGCCAGGTCAGCGTGGCGCCGTCGGCCCGCAGCCGGCCGCCGATCACGGCCCGGGTCAGCACCACCCGCCCGATCGACCGGAACCCGCCGCACAACCGCACGTTCCCGGTCACCTGGGCCATGTGCAGGCTCACCGTCGGCCCGCCGGGGTTGCTGACGAACGTGTCCTCGGCGTCGAAGACACCGGCGATCGAGGCGCCCCGGAAGGCGAGGGAACCACCGAGCGCCGCGCTGTGCCGCAGCTGCACATCTCCCGCGACGGTGAGGTTCACGGCGGAGACGCACCTCTTCGCGTGGCGGGGCCTGGCGAAGGTGGCCCGATCCAGGCAGAGCAGGCCGTTGATGCGGGCGCTGTTGAGCCGTACCGTGCCTTCGATCGAGGCGCCGCTCGCGTTGAGGAAGCCACCCAGCTCGGCCTGGTTCAGATCGAGGGCGGTGTCCTCCGGGTTCCACAACGCCCCGGCCAGTTTCAGGCCGCCGTCGAGCTGGGCGCCCGGCAGCAGGATCCCGCCGCGGATCACCGTGTCGCCCTCGACCCGGAACGTGCCGTGCACGGCCAGTCGCGGAGCCAGCAGGGCCGTCCGCCCGGTGTCGGACTCGACGTTGTAGAGACGCTCACCGCTGCCGGCCGGTGGCGCGGTCAGGTTCGCGTTGCGGATCAGCAGCGCACCCCGGATCGTCGCGTGGCTCATCTCGATCCGGCCGCCGACCCGGCAGCGGCGGCCGATGTCCGGCGAGTTCAGCAGGAACACGCTGCCGCCGATGCTGGCCTCGGCGATGTCCAGCGCACGCCCGTCGCCCGGAGCGAGCTCGGCGCCGATCACATCGAGCGACCCGCCCAGCCGCATCGCCAGCATCCGCAGCTCGCCGGTGGCCCGGAAACCCCCCACCAGCCGGATGTTGCCGCCCACCCGGATCCGGTCGGCGTGCACCGCACGGCCCTGCGATGCCAGGATCTGCGTGCCTTCCGCGACCAGGCTGCCGCCGATGTCGGCGTCGGTGAGCCAGACGCTCGCCGGCCGGCCGCCGTCGGCCCTCGTCACGACATCCCCGTTGATCACCATTCCGTTCAGGATCAGGTTCTTGTCGATCCGGGTCCCAGAGGCGAGAAGACCGGGGAGTACGTGGGGCCGGCTCGCCGACGCATCACCGATGATCACCAGTTCGTGCAGGCTGGCGCCCAGGATGTTGACCGGCTCGGTGAAGTCGCACGACTCGAGGAGCACCGGAACCGGCACCCGGCACGTGCGCAGATCGAGCCGGCCGGTGATCCGTGCGTCGCCCAGCCGCAGCCCGTACGGGTCGGCCTCGTCCGGCGCGAGGAGGGCCGCCCGCAACTCGGCGGCGTCGACCTCGGCGCCCGCGCAGTCCAGGCCACGGCGGGCCCGGGAGGCGGCGAGCAGCTGCGGGACGAAGTCCTCGTCCGGTCGTAGTGGCACCCATCCGGACCCGTCCATGCGTACACATTAGAAAAGGGGCACCCGCCGTACGGCAGGTGCCCCTTTCCCGGGTCAGGCGCTCATGATGGCGTCGATGATGCTCTGCTGCGTCACCGTCGCGGTACTGCGGTTGAACAGGCCGAACCCGTACTGGCCGTTGTAGCCGTTGTCCCAGTACGCGGTGGCCGCGCCGTACTTCTTGGCGGTCGCCACCATGGTCCGCGCGTAGTCGGCGCGGTACCTGTTGTTCGTCGAGTCGGCCGAGGTCTTGTCGATCGAGCCGTACTCACCGACGAACACCGGGTAGCCGTTGACCACGAACTTGTCGTACATCTTCTTCAGCTGCGAATCCATGAAGTCCTGCTGACCCCACGTCGACTTCTTCGACGCGTCGGTCGCGTTCGGGCCCCACTGGGTGATGGCGCCGCTCTCCGTGCCGGTGAAGTCCCAGGGGTCGTAGTAGTGCACCGAGATCATGATCCGCTTGTCGGCGGCCGGGATCGACGACGACCGGTACTGGTCGGTCGGGAGCACGAACCCACTGCCCACGGTGTGGTCGATGTTGGTGTTCCAGCCCGGCACCAGCAGCCACCTCGACGTGTTGCTGCCGCCGGTCTGCCGTACCGTATCGATGAAGATCTGGTTGTAAGCGTTGATGTTCGAGTAGCACGGCTGGGTCGGGTTGCCGTATTGCCCGTCGAAGTTCTCGTTCATCGATTCGAAGATCAGCCGCCCGCTGTAACTCGCGAACTTCGACGCCACCTGCTGCCAGACCTTCTGGTACTTGGCCTTGATCGTGGTCTGGTCGGCCGCGTCGCAGATCAGCCACGCGCCGCCGACGCTCTTGTAGCCGTCGCCGTGCATGTTGATCAGCACGAACAGGCCGCGGTCGTGGGCCAGGTTGACGACCTCCTGGATCCGGGTCAGCCACGCCGCGTCGACCGTGTAGTTCGGCGCCGCCCCGATCTTGCCCAGGTAGGACACCGGGATCCGGATCGTCTTGAACCCGGCCGCCTTCACCCGGTCGATCAGGGCGCCGGTGATGACCGGGTTGCCCCAGGCCGTCTCGCTCGGGATGCCGTTGCTGTTGGCCTCCAGCTGGTTGCCGAGGTTCCAGCCCTTGCCCATGTCGGCGACGAGCTGCGCGGCGCTGCCGGTGATCGGACCGGTGCTGGTGCTCGGCGAGCTGCTGGGGGAGCTGCTCGGCGAGGTCGCCGGCGAGCTGCTCGGGGTGGTCACGCCGCCGGTGCAGGCGGTCCCGTTGAGGGTGAACGCGGCCGGCACCGGGTTGGTCGAGGTGAACGCGCCGTTGAAACCGAACGACGTGCTGCCGTTGGTGGCGATGCTCCCGTTGTACGAGACGTTGCGGACCGTGACCGCCGTCCCGGACTGCGTGTACGAGCCGTTCCACAGCTGGCTGACGGTCTGCCCGGAGGCGAACGACCAGCCCAGCGTCCAGGAGCTGACCGCGTCACCGAGGTTGGTGATCTTCACATCGGCGCCGAAGCCGCCCTGCCACTGACTGGTGACCGTGTAGTCGACCCGGCAGCCGGCCGCCGCACTGGCCTGGAGCGCGACCGCTACCGAACCGCCGACGGCGGCCAGGGCTACCGCGGCCGCGGTCAGCACTTTCCGTGTTCGAGACATGGGGATGGTTCCTTCTGGGGGTCGGGAGCGCTCCCATATGGGGGATGGTCACGCTCGGGTGGGGGAAGAGGGTAACGGCATACTATGCCGGACGCGGCCGGAAGGCACTCACCGCGGTCGATCGGCCTCCCGTACGCCAATCGGATGGTGTCTTTACCGAAGGCTTACATCGGCTCCCTACGTTGGCCCGCATGACCGACCGCCGGGCGCTGGCCCACCTACTGCGCCGCCTCACGTTCGGGCCGACCCCGGCCGAGGTCGACGAGGCCGTGCGGGCCGGATACGACGCCACCCTCGACCGGCTGCTGCGCCCGGCGCCCCCGCCGGCGCCACCCGAACTGGGCCCCGACCCGGTCGCACGACTCGCCGACGGCGCCGACCGTGAACAGCGCCGGGAAGCACGCCGCGCCCAGAACGACCAGATGGCGGAGCTGACCCGCTGGTGGCTGGCCCGGATGACCGGCCCCGGCGCCGCCGAGAAGCTCACCTTCTTCTGGCACGGGCACTGGGCGACCAGCGCCCGCAAGGTCCGCTCCGCGCAACTCATGCTCAAACAACAACAGACCCTGCGACGGTACGGGACAGGCGACACCGGCCCACTCGTGCGGGCGATGCTGCGCGACCCCGCACTGATCATCTGGCTGGACGGGCAGAAGAACACCCGCCGGGCCCCGAACGAGAACCTGGCCCGCGAGCTGATGGAGCTGTTCACCCTCGGACTCGGCGCCTACACCGAGGACGACGTCAAAGCCGGCGCCCGGGTGCTGACCGGCTGGCAGATCGACCGGGCCACCGGCGCCGCCGCCCTGGTCGCCAAACGCCACGACACCAGGCCCGTCCGGCTGCTCGGTCGCACCGGGACCTGGGACGTCGACTCCTACGCCGGCCTGCTCGTCCAGCACGACGCCCACCTGCCGTTCCTGGCCGGACGGCTGTGGGCCCGCTACGCCGCGGAACCCGGGCCCACCCCCGCCGCGACCGCCCGGATCATCGCCGCCGGCCGGGACACCACCGCGCTGCTGCGGGCCCTGTTCCAGGACCCGGAGTTCCCGGGCACGAACGGCCGCCAGGTCAAACAACCTGTCGAATGGCTCGTCGGCGCGCTACGCCAACTCGACGTCGACGTCGCCGCTCTGGAGACCAGACAACAGCAACGCCTCGTGGCCATCCTGCGCGAACTCGGCCAGCTCCCACTACGGCCACCCTCCGTCGGTGGCTGGCCGGCTGGGAACGAATGGCTCACCACCTCCACCGGGCTGGCCCGCCTCCGCGCCGCGCAGACCCTCGCCGGCCTGGCCCCCGCCACCGCCGACCGGCTCACCGGACCCGACCGGGCCGACACCCTGGCCGCCCTGCTCGTCGTCGACACCTGGACGGCCGGCACCCGGGCCGCGCTCGACTCGGCCAAGGACCCGCGACAACTGCTCGCGATCGGTCTGGGCAGCCCCGAATACGCAGTGCACTGAGGAGCGCCGACATGGACACCATCACCCGCCGCCGGTTCCTGATCGCCAGCGGAGTCGCCGGCGCTCTCGCGACCGGGGCCGCCGCCTACTCCCTCGACGACATCCTGGCCACCTCCGGCGAACGCGACGACACCGCGAAAACCCTCGTCCTGGTCACCCTCTACGGCGGCAACGACGGGCTCAACACGGTCATCCCCTATGCCGATCCGGCGTACGCGGCGGCCCGCCCCGGCATGACCTACGAACCCGAGACGATCCTCCGGCTCGACGACGAGTTCGGCCTCAACCCGGGACTGACCGGCCTGCACCGGCTCTACCAGGACCAACGGCTCGCGATCGTGCACGGCGTCGGCTATCCACGGCCCAACCGCAGTCACTTCCAGTCGATGGACATCTGGCAGACCGCCCAGCCCGACCGGCCCGGCACCACCGGATGGCTCGGCCGCTGGCTCGACACCGCCGGCGGCGACCCGCGACTGGCGATCTCGTTCGAACCCGCGCTGCCACCACTGCTCGCCGGGTCCGGCAGCGCCGGGGCGACCGTACCCAATGGAAAGCTTGCCCTCCCCGGCGGACTGACCACCGCGACCCTAGGCAACCTGGCGACCGCCGAACCGGGTGTTTCTCCTGCTCTGGCCCGCGCTGCGGCCTGCTTCGCCGATCTGATGCGGGTTCAGGACATGATGCGCGAGGTCGAAGCCGGCGCCGCCGACGACGAGACAGACGACGGCGAACCGCCCGCGGCAACCGCTACCGGGGGCGCCGCGCCGCCGCTCGACAAGCAACTCGCCCTGGTCGCCAAATGCATCGAGGCGGGGGCGGCCACCCGGGTGTATTCGGTGTCGCTCGGCGGATTCGACCTGCACGCCGACGGCCGGGACTCCCAGAAGGACCTGCTCACCCGGCTCGACGGGCCGCTCGCCGCGTTCGCCGACCGGATGGCCGGCAAAGGGGTGGTCATCGCGGTCTACTCGGAGTTCGGGCGGCGGGTGCACGCCAATGCCTCGGACGGCACCGACCATGGCACGGCGTCCCACATGTTCCTGCTCGGCGACGGCGTCGCCGGCGGCCGGCACGGCGAACCGCCGAGCCTCACCGACCTCGACGACGGTGACCTCAAATACACGGTGGACTTCCGTGACGTGTACGCCGGCCTGCTCGCCGACGTCCTCGCCAGCGACCCGGAACAGATCCTCGACGGCTGGACCGGGCGGCTGACCGGCATCCTCACGTAGCGATCTTGCGTTGCGGGCCGCCGTTAGAGTGCGGCGGTGACCTCAGACAAAGCACGCCGGCGGCTCAGAAGACACGCCGTCACCGTTCTTGTACTCGTGCTTGCCTATGCGGTCATGGCCGCCGCCTTCCTGTACGGGCCCGGCGCCGGGCCGACCTCCGGGGTCGGGCTCCTGCTGCCGTTGTTGCCACTGACCGTGCTGGGTCTGCCCTGGGCGATCCCGTTCTGGGCCGACCCGTACGCGTTCGACGGCGTCGGCCACGCCGCCCACCACCTGATCCTGGTCGGCCCGGCGATACTCAACGTCCTCATCCACGCCGCCATCCACCGCGTCCGCGACGCCCGAGCCGTCAAGTCCAACACCCGCTGACAGCAGCAGGGTTCTACAAAGCTGCCGGGCAGGAGCTCAAGAATCGTCGCGCCCAACCGTGTTCCGCTGTTCATCGATCAACTGGCCCCGCAGCGGGCCGGTGACCGGGAACCGCGACGGTGGTCTACGCGATGCAGCGCCGGGACTGAATCCGTTACCCGGAAATCCGGCGGAATGCCGCTACCTGGGCGGCCATCACGTCGTCGCCGGCGGTGCGCAGGCCGGTGACGACACCGTCGATGTCGGCGGCCGGACGGTTCTGGCTGAGCTTGAACTTCGCCTCCACGCGGCTGATCACCAGCTCGACACCGACGATGGCGCGCAGCTGACCGGCGATGAACTTCTCCGGCGCGTCGTCGACCGACCACGGGTGTTCACGCCCCTGCTCGTGCCGGTCGGTCAGCCGTCTGACCATGGCGGCGACCCACGCCGGGTCGTCGTGGACCACGAGCTCGCCGTAGACGTGCGCGGTCACATAGTTCCAGGTCGGGACCACTCTGCCGTGCTCGCGCTTGGATTCGTACCAGGACGGCGTGATGTAGGCGCCCGGCCCGTGGATGATGGCAAGCGCCTCGCCGAGCGGTGGCAGTCTCCACTGCTCGTTGTTGCGGGCCAGGTGGGCCAGCAGCGAGCCGTTCGGGCCGGCGTCCGCGGCGTAGATCATCGGCAGGTGGGTGGCCTGCAGCCCGCTCGCCGTGTTGGTGATCAGGTCGGCGGCGTTCGCGTTCCGTAGCAGCTCGTCGACGTCGGCGTCGGTGGCGGAGAAGTGCGCGGGGGTGTACACAGGCGACCTCGTGGTGAGCGGTGGCGGAGCCGAACAGCGTGAGACTACCGAGACCGGCCGGCGTGTAGGTTCTCCCGGATCGACAACCGAACCAACCTCAGTCGGAAGGCCACGATGAGCGACAACCTGACCAACGGCCCGATCCGTGCGCTCCTTGTCGCGCCGACACCCGGCGGGACCTGGCTGCGGGAGATCCGGCTGCCGTTTCCGCCGTTTCCGGGGCTGGGTTTCCGTCTCGACGTCTACGACATGGTCAACGTCGACAGCGTCGAGGTCGGCGACGACGATCGGTGGGACGTCCACGTGACCTGTTTCGTTTCCTGGGAGGGCGGCACCGCCACCGACAAGCAGTGGGAACAGGCCGGCTTCGAGCAGGGCGTCTACGTCTGAAAGGACGTCGGGAACGTCGACTGGGCGGCCGGCAGGAATCGCCGGCCGCCCATGCGTCCAGGCGCCACCCGGAGGTACTCGAGGGTGGCCTCGTCGCCCTGAGCGATGATCGAGTCCGGCCGCCCTCTCATGATCACAGTCGGATGTTCAGGCGTGCGATCGCGTCACCGGCCGCCGCGCGCATCATCGGCAGCAGCGGACTCGACGCCATCACGCTCAGCTCCTCCCGCCACGACGTCGTGCCGTCGAGGAACCGCAGCACCCGCTCCGGCGGATTCCGGTCGAACAACCGCCCGAAGAACGCCACCCCGTCGACCAGCCCGCGGTCCAGGGCGCGCAACTGCACCGCGTCCATCCACCGGTGCCGTCCCGGATAGGCGGGCCCGGGCACCGGCGGACGACCCGCCGCCACCTGCTCGGCGATCCGGTCGGCCTGCCGGGCCATGGCGGTGAACGTGAACCCGGTCGACGGCCGCGTCGCCCCACCCGCGGTCCCCAGCCGTACCACCCGCGGCGACGGCCGGGCCTCGAAGACACCGTCGGTCATCGGAATCACGCCGTCCTCCACCTCCCGCACCCGCACTGCGTCCGCCTCGATGCCGAGCAGCGCGAGATAGCCCCGCAGCGCCGCGTCGTACTCGTCGCCGGACAGCACCGACGGCGAGAACTCGGTGTACTCGACCAGCGCGAACCGCTCACTGACCGGCAGCACATACCCGAACGACACCCCCCGAGCCGGCTGTGGCGTCCGGAAGTCCATCAGGACCGCACGCCCCGGCTCGAACAGCGCCCGGTCCGACTCCAGCCACCAACCCCGAAAATGCTGCAACCATGCGGTACGGCCAGAGCGCGCCGGCGGCCGCGGGCGCGAGTCGAGCACCCAATCGGCGTGGACCAGCGGCGCACCCGCCTCGTCCCGCACGGTCACCCGCGACCCGTCGTCGTCCAACCGATCCGCCGCCGCGGTGATCCGGATCGCGCCGAGCCTCCGTTCCGCGGCGCCGGCCAGTTCGTAGAGCGGCCCCGACCGCAACATCGCATACCGCAGCGGCCGCAACGGCAGGGTCCGCCGGCCGGCCGACGTGACCACGTCGACCGCCTCCCAGCTCGCACTGAGCAGCGGATCGAGAAACGAACCCGGCTCACCCCAGAAGGCCCACGTCCGGTCCTGCCCGCGCTTGTGCACCGGGTCGACGATCGCCACCCGTACACCCGAAAGATCTTTTCGATCCAAAGCGGCGAGTACGAGTGACGCGGCCCCGCCCCCGCCGACCAGAGCCAGATCAACCGTGACGGGCGAAGTCATCAGCCGATCATGTCAGCAGGCGGTGGGCGTGCCTCCGGCGGTGATGGTCTTCAGCGCGAGCAGCGCGTCATCGGCCGTGGCCACCCGGGCCAGCGTCAGGCCGGGCACCGGATTCCGTGCCGCCTCCGCGCAGTTTCCTTCCGGCACCAGAAAGTATTCGGCGCCGGCGGCCCGGGCGCCGTGCAGCTTCTGCGGGATGCCGCCGATCGGGCCGACCGTGCCGTCCGCGCGGAGCGCTCCGGTCCCGGCGATGACCCGGCCACCGGTGAGGTCGGCCGGGGTGAGCTTGTCGACGATCCCGAGCATGATCATGAGCCCGGCGCTCGGCCCGCCGATGTCCCGCAGGCCGATGCTCACCCGCACCCCGGCCGGCTGTCCCAGCGAGGTCAGGGCCACGGTGATCGCGGTGCTCTCCGACTCCGCGAAAAGCGCCTCGTTCGCCCGCTGCGCCTGCTCGTCGCTCTGCCCGGCCGGGAAGACCGCCTCCCGCGGGACCAGCGCCGCACGATCGTCGAACCAGGCCCGTGCCGCACCGCCGACACCGTCCACGTCGACGACCTCAACCGTGGTGAGCAGCAGCCGCCCGGTCGACGTGGAGACGTCGGCGCCGGTCACGGCGATCACGTCCGGCCCGAGCACGTCGATCGCCGGCCCCGGCTTCTCCACGAGATACGGCATCGGCGCAAACCAGGCCCCGGCCGCGAGCAGCACCGTCGCGAGAGCGCCGGCCCTCAGGACCATGCTCGAGTTCCGCACGCCGGAATCGGTCAGCAGGAATTTCACCCCGGCGACGCTAACACGCCCGCACCGCCGCCGGATCGCGCAAGGCCCGGAAGATCAGCCTTCAGGCGCGTGGCCACAGCCGGGCCTCGACCGGCGGGAACGCGGCGGTCAGGAACTGCTCGGTGCGGCGGTCGCGTGGCACGCAGTCCGGCCAGGCGGCCAGTACCTCGGGCAGGGTGCGGTAGCCGAGGGCCAGCTGCAGCAGTGCGCCCGGCGGGATCGCGGCGTGCGTGCCCGGGTCGACGGCCGGATTCGGCGAGCGGACGCCCGCGGTCACCGCGGTCAGCTCACCGTCGGTGAACTCCAGGCGGGCGGCGCGGCCGTACGTGTCGATCGTCATCGACGAGGCCGGCCAGCGCAGACCCGCGCCGGCCCAGCGGGCGCGCAGCACCGGCGTCAGGTGAGCGAGCAGTTCGACCGGGTCGGTGGTGCGCAGGTACCAGCCGCGCTGCCGTTTCGGCACCCCGGGCGGGCCGAGCCGGACCAGCGGGTGCTGCGGGTTCAGGCGCTGGCGCAGCAGGTTGAACGACTGCCCCGCCACCGTGTGCTGCCGGCCGGCCACACCCAGGTGGGCCAGCATGGCCGGGGCGGCCCGGGTCCAGTCGGCCGGCCGGTCGCAGGCCGCGGCGAACAGCACCAACTCGCCGGCGCCGTACAACTGCACGCTGTGCACCAGATAGCCGACGACCTCGGCGCCGTCCACGAGCACGGCGACCGCGTTGCGGGCGATGTCGGCGGCCCGGCGGCCGGCGATCTCGTACCGCCACACGCCGGCATCGCGGGGGCAGCTGAGCACCTGATCACCGGTGAGACGCCGGTCGATGGCGGCGAGGGCGTCCGCGTCGTCGACGGTGGCCGCCCGGACGGTCAGGCCGGCGCCCGAGCCGTCGTCGCCGTCAGCCGGCAGGGATGCGGCCGGCACGCTGGGAGCGCCGTCGTCGGCGAGCGCGTAGTCGTAGCCCAGCCGCCGGTAGAAGTACGGGATCCCCTCGATCATCTGGAGGGTGACGCCGCCGGCCCGGTACCTGTCGTGCAGGGCGGCGAACAGCATCTCGGTGAGCCGGTTCCCGCGGTGCCCGGGCGCGGTCGCGACCAGCTCCACCTGGCCCACCGGCAGCCGGGCCCCGCCCAGATACCAGTCCTGGCGCAGCCCGACCAGGCTGGCTGCCGGCCGTCCGGTGGCTGTGTCCTCGACGACCAGGAAGTCGTCAGGCGTGACCGACGGATGGCCGTCCATCAGGTCGCGAACCCAGGCCTCGATGGCCGGATCCGGCTCACCGCCGGTGACCGGCTGCAACTGCGTGGCGGCCTGCAGCGCGGCGAGATCATCGGCGTCCCCGGCTCGCCCAGGCCGCACCAGGTAACGAGTGCCCACCATAGTCATGACTTACGTTCTACCAGAGGCAGCGGATTCCAGGTGATGTCCAGTTCGTGTCCAGAGGGGCTGCCTAGCTTCGGTCGCAGCAGTTCAACCGACATCTGGAAGCAGAGGGACAAGTCATGAGGGCACGGATCAAGAAGACGCTCGCCGCGGCCGCCGCCGTCGTCACCGCGACCACCGCTGTCATCGTCGGCGTCGCCGGGGGCGGGGCCAGCGCCGCCGCGTCGAGCCTGCTCGCCTACGGGATCGCGGGCAACGGGACGCTGATGCTGCAGTTCTGGACCGGCACGCCCGAGCAGAACGACTGGGTACGCCGCATCACCGGCCTCAGCGGCGACACCTCCGTCATCGGGATCGACTTCCGGGTGCAGGACGGCAAGCTGTACGCGGTCGGCAACAAGGGCGGCATCTACACCATCGGCATCCCCAGCGCGCTCGCCACCAAGGTGTCGCAGTTGCAGGTCGCCCTGTACGGCACGAACTTCGGCGTCGACTTCAACCCGGCCGCCGACCGGCTGCGGGTGATCAGCGACAACGGCCAGAACCTGCGGCACAACCTGAACGACCACACCACGATCGAGGACACCACTCTGACCACCCCGCCGGCGACCGGCCCAGCCCGTGGCGTGACCGCCGCCGCCTACACCAACAACGACCTGAACGCGACAAACAACACCACCCTGTTCGACATCAACACCACCACCGACCAGGTGGTCATCCAGTCGCCGGCCAACAACGGCCTGCTGGTGGCGACCGGCAACCTCGGCTTCGACGCCGACGCCAACGCCGGGTTCGACATCTTCAGCGACCTGACCAACGGCAAGACGACCGCGCTGATGGCCTACGCCACTCTCACCCCGGTGGTTCCGGCCGACCAGGTCCCGCTGCAGAACTTCTACACCATCGACCTGCTCACCGCGACGACGACGCTGGTCGGGACGTTCCCGCTGGACGTCACCGACGTGGCGGTCGCCCTGGACAAGTAGGGCTACGCGGGCATCTCGTACCGGCCGGCGGCCGACAACCGGGCCAAACCCTCCTCAGCGCGCGTCTGCTCGTACCGGTAGCCGATCTCACCGGCGATCCGCAGCGCAGCGAGGTGGTGGGTCCGGGCGTCGGCCGCCCGGCCGGTTGCGGCCGCCGCCGCCCCGAGACTGTTGCTGACCCGGGCCTCACCGGCCCGCTCACCGATCCGCCGGAACAGCGACAGCGCCTCACCGAGCCGCGTCCCGGCCTGCCCATGGTCACCACGCAGCACATCGACAAGACCGAGACCATCCAGCGCGTACGCGCGACCGGCGAGCTCAGTCGTGCCGGAGAAGATCAGCAGCGCCCGCTCGTAGAGTTCCGCCGCCTCCGCGGACCGGCCCGAGGACGACTCGACATGACCCAGGAACAGCAGCGCGTACGCCTCCCCGATCGCGTCGCCGATGTCCTGACAGATCGCCACCGCCGCCCGCAGGTCACGCGCCGCCTCCGGATGCCGGCCCTGCCGCAGCCGGACCTGACCGAGATTGCCCAGCCCGCGCGCCTCCCCGGCCCGGTCCCCGGAGTGCCGGGCCACCGCGACCACCTCGCCGAGGTACCGCGCCGAGTCCGCATACCGGCCCTGCCACAGGTAGAGATGACCGAGATTGCCCAGCGCCCGCACCCGGACCAGGGTGTCGCCGACCTCCGACGCCAGATCGACGGCCCGCTGGAGTTCGGCACCGGCCTCGGCGTACCGGGCCTGCTGAACGTGCAGCACCCCGAGATTGATCCGCAGCTGCGCCGCACTGTGCCGGTCCGGCAGCCGCTCGGCGGCCCGCAGCGCGTGCTCGTGCAGCGCCACCGCGTCCGGATAGTGCCCGCCGCTCTCCAGATAACGCAGCAGCACCTGCGCCAGCAGCACCGCGTACCACTCCGGGCCGTGCGCCACCGCGTGCACCGCGGTCGCCACCAGGTTCGCCCGCTCGGCGTCCAGCCAGGCCAGGGCGGTGCCCTCGTCCAGCGCCGGGAGCGGCGCGTCCGCGTCCGGCACCGGCGGCCGGCGGCCGCGTTCGGCCGGGAACAGCAGATCCATCGCGGTGGCCGCGGTCCGCAGATAGAAGTCCAGCACCGCGCGGGGCAGACCGGCTTCGCCGGTGCGCAGAGCAAGATCTCTGGCGTACGTGCGGAGCAGGTCGTGCATGCCGTACCGGTCACCTGTGCGCTGCACCAGGTGACTCGCGGTGAGCAGGTCGAGGTGCTGGCGGGCCTGCGCCTCGGTGCCGCCGGTGAGCGCGGCCACCGCGTGGCTGTCGACCTCGGTGCCGGGATGGTGCCCGAGCAGCCGGAACGTCCGCGCCACCCCGGCCGGCAGATCCCGGTAGGACCAGGAGAACACCACGGCGATGTCGGAGTGCGGGTCACCCGTCGACAGCAGCCCGAGCCGCCCCCGGTGATCGGCCAGCTCACCGACCACCGACGCCAGCGTGGCCGGGGCACGCCGGTGCACCAGCTCGGCGGCGATCCGCAGCGCCAGCGGCAGCCGGGCGCAGTGCGCGGCCAGCTCCTCGGCGGCCTCCGGATCGCCGGTGACACTGTCCCCGGCCAGGCGGGTCAGCAGGGCCAGTGCGTCCTCCGGGCGCAGCACGTCCAGGTCGAGGCGGCGCGCGCCGTGCCGTACCACCAGGCCCGGAAGATTGTCGCGGCTGGTGACCAGCACGGCGCTGCTGGCGGCGGCCGGCAGCAGTGGCCGGACCTGGTCGACCGACGCCGCGTTGTCCAGCAGGATCAGCACCCTCCGCCGGTCGAGCAGGCTGCGGTAGAGGGCGGCCCGCTCGTCGGTGTCGGCGGGCATCTGCTCACCCGGCAGCCCCAGCGAGCGCAGGAACCTGGCCAGCGCGGCGTCCGGCGTCACCGGCTGCTCCGGGTCGTAGCCGCGCAGGTCGACGTAGAGCTGACCGTCCGGGAAACGGTCCCGGACCCGGTGCGCCCACCGGGTGGCCAGGGCGGTCTTGCCGACCCCGGCGGTGCCGGACACGATCGCGATCATCACGGTGGCCGGGTCGGCGGCGCCGGTCAGCCGGTCCAGGGCGTCGATCTCGTACGCGCGTCCGGTGAACCCGGGCACGTCGGCGGGCAGCTCCGCGGGCACCGGACGGCCGGCCGCCACCTGCGGGCGGGCCGGTGCGGTCGCCCGTACATCCTCGTCCAGAAGGTCTTGATGTGCCGCCGCCAGGTCGGCGCCCGGGTCGACGCCGAGTTCGTCGGCCAGCCGCCGCCGCACCTCGTGGTAGGTGGCGAACGCCTGTGCCCGCCGCCCCGCCGCGGCCAGTGCCCGCACCAGCCCGGCCTGACCCGCCTCGTCCAGCGGATCGGCCGCGGTGACCTCCTCGAACGCGGCGATCGCCCGCCCGGCCTGCCCGGTGGCCAGCAGCGCCGCACCCAGCCGGGACAGCGCGGCCCGGTGCTCGGCGACGATCGGCCGGACCTTCGGATGCTCGGCCAGCTGCGGCAGGTCGGCGAACGGCTGCCCCTGCCACAGCGCGAGCGCCTCGCTGAGCGGCTCGACCGCCCGGGTGTCGGCGGCCCGGCGCAGCAGCTGCCGGAACCGCAGGATGTCGATCTGATCGGCGGGCACACCCAGGTGGTAGCCGTCGCCGAGATAGGGGATCAGCTCGCTGCGGGAGTGCGGGGCACGGGCCGGTTCGAGGATCCGGCGCAGCCGTTTGACGTGGGTCTGGATGACGTTGACCGCGCTGGCCGGCGGATCGTCGCCCCAGATCGTGTCGATCAGGGCGGGCAGGCCGACCGGCTGCCCACCGGCCAGCACCAGCAGGCCCAGCACGGTCCGCTGCGCGGGCGGGCCGAGCAGGATCGGCTCGTCGTCGTGCCAGGCGCGCATCGGCCCGAGCACCTGGATCCGTAGCGTCATCGGCCTCGTCCAGTCCCCGTCCAGTCGCGTGCCCCAGAATGCATCGACGAAAGCTTATCTATGGGAGTGGAGCCGGACATGTCGCGAATCGGACGAGTGATCGGGGTCCTGGCGGTTCTGGCGGGAGTGCTCGGACCGGCCGGAGCAGCCCGCGCGGACGCCGCGGCCTGCGCTGTCAAATACAAGGTGTCGCCGTACACCGGTGGGTTCACCGCCCAGATCACCGTGACCAACGCAGGTGACCAGGACATCCGGGGCTGGACCTTCCGGTTCCCGCTGGAGACGACCGCGACCGTGGTCGAGTTCTGGAACGCGCAACTGATCGCCCCCACCGTCGTCGTGATCACCCAGGACAAGGGCTGGAATGCGAACGTCGCGCCCGGCGGCAGCATCTCCCTCGGGCTGCGCGCGGTGGGCACGGCCGGCGCCGACCCGGCCTGGTTCACCGTCAACGACATCACCTGCGACCGGGTGAGCTGACCTCAGCGCTGCCGCTCCCACTGCCGCTTCAGCGCGTCGTAGAAGTGCTGCGGGAACTCGTCGCCGCTGGATTGCAGGTACACCTTGGTCTTCCGGCCGTCCTTGCCCCACGTGACCGTCACGTAGGCGGCGTAGGTCCACGAGTCGTCGTTGGTGTCGATGTCCAGGGCGGTGATGTCCTTCAGCGGGATGCTGACGTCCTCCTTGCCGTTGCCGTCGAGCGCCCAGTACGAGACGAGCCGCGAGTCGGTGAAGAACGTGCCGGCGTCCTCGAGGTCCTCGCCGCGGCTGGTGTAGAAGAACACGTGCTCACCGTCCTGGAGCCGGCCCAGGTCGACGAGCCGGCGCTCGTCGGCGGGGGAGAGGCCGGTCTCCGACTCCACCCCTGAGCAGGCGGCCAGGGCCAGCAGGACGGTCAGGGCGAGCAGCGCTGTTCTCGGGGTACGCACCCCTTCGAGGAAAGCCGAACGCCGCAACCATGCGGAGACGAAGCGGCACCGGGCCCGCCATCATCGCGGCCCGGCACCCCGCCGAAGTCCATGGTGAGCCCGCAGACAGCGGGTCCGGAACTTCGAAAGGGTCTGCTCTTGCGCCAGCTTCTTCGCCGTCTCGCCGTCACCGCCGTCCTCGCCCCGGTGGCCGCCATCGGCGTCACCACGATGTTCGCGAGCCAGGCCGAGGCCGCCCCGGCGAAGTCGCACCCGTGGCCCGGCCAGGACGGCCAGCACGGCCCTGGGCACCACGGCGGCTGGAAGCACCGCGGCCCGGCGTGGCCCGGCCCGCAGATGCCGTTCCCGGGGATGCCCGCGCCGGAGATGCCGTACCCGGGGATGCCCGCGCCGGAGATGCCGTTCCCCGGCATGCCCGCGCCGGAGATGCCCGCGCCGGAGATGCCTGCCCCGGCGACGCCCGCTCCGGAGATGCCGGCCCCCGCGCCGGGGGACGCCACCGACCAGGGAGTCGTGGCGGAGATCAACCGGCTGATCAACGAGCAGCGCGCGAGCAACAAGTGCGAGGCGCTGACGGTCAACGACCAGCTCACCGCGGCCGCCAGCGGTCACAGCGCGTGGATGGCGCAGAACGGCACGCTGTCGCACACCGGCGACGGCGGCTCCACCTTCGTCACCCGGGCCCAGGCCGCCGGGTACGCCCAGCCCTCGGCCGAGAACATCGCCATGGGCTACCGCACCGCGGCCGAGGTCGTCGACGGCTGGATGAACAGCCCCGGCCACCGCGCCAACATCGTGAACTGCAAGTCCAAGACCGTGGGCGTCGCCGTGGCGGACACCGCCGACGGCACCCCCTACTACACCCAGGTCTTCGGTTACTGACCCCCCGTCACATCGTGCAGGCCCCAGCCGATCCCTCTGCGGCTGGGGCCTGCACGTGTGTGCTGGCAGGCACGGCTAACGGCGCTCCGGTACGGGGTCGGCGGTCAATGCCTCGACCGGGTAGCCGAACCCGATCAGGATCTCGATCGCCTCAGCCGTCGAAACGTCGTCGCCGTAGTCGCCACCGCGGTAGTAATTGCGGTAGGCGCCCTCTGACTCACGCCACACGCCGTCTCTCCGATCGAACGCGGTCCCCGCCGGGTGGATCCCGTGCTGACTGGCTTCCAGGTCGAAGCGACGCAGTATCTCCGGCTTGGCGTCCTCGTGCCGCAGGCACCCGCCGGTCCCGTTGGCGAAGGTGATCGGCCGCATCTTGTGCCTCTCCGTCGGGTCACCGCCGAGGTAGGTGGCCCAGAAGATGAAGCGTTGGTCGATTCGATCCGGGTCGAGGCTTCCCATGCGGCCAGGCTACTGACCGGCGAAGCCAGGCGACCGGTCGCCGGCCCCGAACCTTTGACCCGGGCATCGGACAGTTCGACGGGACGGGACAGTGACCCGGGTCTCGGACGGTGGCCGGATCCACGGTGCGTGACGTAATTTCGTTAATCAGCGAAATGACGAAGGAGGGTGCACCGGGATGCTCGAGGAGTGCAAGGCGCTGTCCAACGAGACACGTCTGGCCATCCTGGCGTGGCTGAAGGACCCGGCCGCGAACTTTCCCGGCGCCGACGACGCGGCGGAGATCGGCGTCTGCGTCGGCCTGATCCACCGGCGGGCCGGCTGCTCCGTCTCCACCGTCTCCGCCCACCTGGCGATCCTCCAGCGCGCCGGATTCCTGCGAGCCACCCGCCGCGGCCAGTGGATCTACTACCGCCGCGACGAGGAACGCATCCGCGCCTTCACCGAACGCCTGCACCACACCCTGTGACATCGGAAGGCGATCCCATGCCCACCGCACTCTCCCTGCTCGACCTGGCGCCGATCTCCGCCGGGCAGACCGCACGTGACAGCTTCGCCGCCAGCGTGGCCCTCGCCCAGGCCGCCGAACGGGCCGGCTACCAGCGGGTCTGGTATGCCGAGCACCACAACATGTCAGTGATCGCGTCGTCGGCCACCAGCGTCGTCATCGGGCACGTCGCCGAACACACCTCGACGATCCGGCTCGGCGCCGGCGGCATCATGCTGCCCAACCACTCACCCCTGGTGATCGCCGAACAGTTCGGCACCCTGGAGACCCTGCACCCGGGGCGCATCGACCTCGGGCTCGGCCGGGCGCCCGGCAGCGACCAGGTCACCATGCGGGCGCTGCGCCGCGACCACCTGTCCGCCGACACGTTCCCGCAGGACGTCGTCGAGCTCCAGGGCTACCTCGCCGGAAAGTCCGTGATCCCCGGGGTGGAGGCGGTGCCCCGGGCCGAGCAGCCGGTGCCGCTCTACATCCTCGGGTCGTCGCTGTTCGGCGCGCAGCTGGCCGCCCGGCTCGGCCTGCCGTATGCGTTCGCGTCACACTTCGCCCCGGACGCCCTGCACCAGGCGGTACGCGTCTACCGGGAGACGTTCACGCCGTCCGGGCAGCTCGCCTCGCCGTACGTGATCGCCGGTGTCAACGTCGTCGCCGCTGACGACCATGACCAGGCCGTCGCGCAGATGACCGCCGCCTACCGGGCCCGGACCAGGGCGTTCATCACCCGGGGCAGCCGCGGCCGCAACTTCACCGACGCCGAGATCGACGCGTTCCTGGCGTCACCCAACGGCGAGCACCTGAAGTCGATGACCCGCTACACGGCCGTCGGCACCCCCGACGAGGTCCGCGACTACCTGCTGGAGTTCGCCGCCACCGCGCAGGCCGACGAGCTGATCACCGCCCACCACGCCCAGTCGGTCCCGGACCGGCTGCGCTCGGTCGAGCTGACCGGCGCCGCGATGGCCGCCCCGGCCCCCGCCTGACCGACCGCCGGCCGTCGCTCACGGCGGGAATTCCGTACGTGAAACCGCTCTGAGCGACGGCCGGGACCGCGAGCCGTCGCTCACGGCGGGAATTCCGTACGCGAAACCGCTCTGAACGACGGCCGGGACCGCCAGCCGTCGCTCAGAGCGGGAATTCCGTACCTGAAATCGCGCTCAGCGACGGCTCGCGGTCTCAGATCAGGTTCAGGGCCAGGGCCAGGGTGCCCAGGGAAGCCATCAGCAGGGCCGTGCCGGCGTGCATGCCGATCGACAGGCGGATGTCGTGCCGGCGCCAGACCAGCCAGACGCCCGGGAGCAGGAAGACCACCTTCGACAGGACCGTCCACGGCGCCCAGAAGTGGTACACCGAGAACAGCACCGTGTTGAGCAGCGGCGCCCCCGCCCGCAGGTGGGCGATGCGGGGCAGCAGGAAACCACGGAAGTACAGTTCCTCGATCAGCGGCAGCGCGAACCCGGTCAGCGGCAGGCAGATCACCATCGTGGTCACCAGCAGCGAGTGGGCGTACCCGTCGAGGTAGGTGGTGGCGCTGCCGCCGGCGCCCTCGAACGGCACCCAGGTGAAGAAGTTCTGGTAGACCACGTTGTCCAGCGGGGTCAGCGCGAGCGACACCACGGTCATCCAGACGATCAGGCCGGCGATCATGGCGGCGAGCCGTCCTCGTGGAATCGGTCTGTCCACGTAGTGCAGCACGCCCCGCAGCGAGAGCCGGCCGTTACGTTGCCGACCCAGCCACAGCAGCCCGAACAGCAGTGGCACCAGCACGATGACCAGGGCGACCGCCCAGGCCATGAAGATCGGGTAGCCGATCGCCTCGACGAACGGCTCGGCCAGCAGGAAGTACGCCGCGACGATCAGCATCCCGGGCACGAGATGCAACCCGATCGACAGCGGCAGCGAGTGACGGTCAGCGAGCAGCTTCGAGACGAAGCGGCCCGGACGGGTGGCGGTGGCAGTGGTGGTGGCTGTCTCGGTCATGTGGAACAGCGTCGGCGCACCCGCAGACACGGCTCTGACACGGCGCTGACACCGCTCAGTCCTTCGTCTCGATCTCCGCCCGCATGTCGGGGAAGTCGCCCTTCACGTCGACCGCGGTCTCGTCGAAGAACAGGAACATGCCGACACTGCCCTCGTCGGCCCAGCCGCACAGCGCCATGTCGGTGTTGTCGGCGCGGGTGGTGCCGCACTGCGCGACCCCGCCGAGCGAGCCGAGACTGGCCTGGGTGACGTCGGTGAGCTGGTTGGACCCGCTGAACGTCTGGAACACCACGTCCAGCATGAGCTGCGGGTCGTCGATGTCGACCTCGGCGGCGAACGCGGCGATCAGCCTCTTCTCGGCCACCGAACCGTAGACGGCCCCGAACGCGTTCGCCGCGCCCGGATAGCCCTCGATCTCCTTCTCCAGGTCCTCGGTGAGGGAGTCGAACTCGTCGGCGTCGAGCTTGTCGTAGCCGTTCAGGGTGTCCGGTTCGTCGATGCTGATGCTGTCCTTCGCGGACTCCGGCGACGGGCTCGCGGTCCCGCCCTGTTTCGTCGAGGTGGTCGACAGGCTCTTGCCGACCAGGTAGATCGCGGCGCCGCCACCCATCAGCAGGACCAGCCCGATCGCCACCGACAGCAGCACGATCACCGTCGGCCGGGACGTGCCCTGCACCGGCGAAGGAGGCGGCGGAGGCAGCGGGGGCGGGGTGGCCGGGTAGACCGGCTGGACGTAGGTGGGCTGACCGTAATCGGGCTGGTGATACAACGGCGCCGTGTGCTGCGGCGTGTCATACGGATCGACAGGTGGCGGGAGCGGCTCACCGGGGGACGGCGGGTAGGTCATCGACGCTCCAGACTTCCGGCTGTCGGTGGATACTATCGACGACCGGCCACGTCGTCCCTCATCGGACCGGCTGACGTGCGTCACAGACGGCCACGGAAGGATGTGGATGCGCCGGATGGTCACGCGCGGTGCTCTGGCCGTACTCCTCCTGCTGATCTTGATCCTTGTCCTGGCCTGGGCCGGGCAACGCCGGCTGATCTTCTTCCCGGACCGGACGCTGCCGCCGGCCCCGGCCGGCGGCAGCGAGATCACCTTGCCCACCGCGGACGGGCTGCGGCTCGGCGCGTGGCTTTTCAAACCCTCCAGCGGTACGGCTGACCGCGCCGTGTCAGTGCTGGTCCTACCGGGAAACGCCGGGAGCCGGGCCGGCCGTGAGCCGCTGGCCGCCGCGCTGACGTCGCTGGGCCTGACCGTGCTGCTGCTGGACTACCGGGGTTACGGCGGCAACCCGGGCAGCCCGTCGGAGTCCGGCCTGGCCCGGGACGCCGACGCCGCGCAGGCCTACCTGGCCGGGCTCGGGCAGCCGATCCTGTACTTCGGCGAGAGCCTCGGCGCGGCCGTGGCCACCGCCCTGGCGACCCGGCATCCACCGGCGGCGCTGCTGCTGCGCTCGCCGTTCACCGACCTGCCCGCGGCCGGCGGCGCGAATTATCCGTTCCTGCCGGTCGGGCTGCTGCTGCGCGACCGTTTCCCGGTGGAGTCGCTGATCTCGCAGGTGACAGCGCCGACGGCGATCGTCTACGGCACCGCCGACCGGGTGGTGCCGCCGGAGCAGAGCCGGGCCGTGGCCGACGCCGCCGCCGGCCTGACCGTGCTGGAGGTGGTCGACGGCGCCGACCACAACGACCTGATCCTGGCCGAGGGCCCACAGGTGACCACCGCCGTGGCCACCCTCGTCGACGCGATCGAAGGCTGACTTGCGATGGACGGTTCTTTCTATGTTCGGGTCGGGGACGACGAGTTCGAATCGACCGAGGCGACCACCAGCCCCTGGGATCCGCGGATGCAGCACGGCGGGCCACCGGCCGGACTGCTCGCCCGCGCCGTCGAGATGACCCGGCCGGACGCCGGCATGCCGATCGCGCGGCTCACCGTCGACATGCTCGCCGCCATCCCCAAGGGCCGCATCCGGACCGAGGCCCGCATTCTGCGGCCCGGCCGCCGCGTCGAGATGATCGAGGCCAGGCTGTACGCCAACGACCGCCTCGCCGTCACGGCGACCGCCTGGCGGATCCAGAACCAGAAGAACCTCACCGAGGAGTACGCCCACAGCGCCCCGCCGCCGCTCCTGCCCGGCCCGCAGTCCCAGGAGTTCTTCACCGGCATCAGCCCCGACTGGGGATACGGCAATGCCATCGAGTGGCGTTTCGTCGAAGGATCCTTCGCCGAGCCCGGCCCGGTCAGCCTCTGGGCCCGGGTCCGGCTGCCGCTGGTGGCGGGCGAGTCCCCGTCGCCGATCCAGCACCTCGCCGTCCTCGCCGACTCCACCAACGGCGTCTCAGGTGAGGTCCCGCTGCACGACTGGCTGTTCATCCCGCCGACCATGACGATGACCGTGGCCCGCCCGCCGGAGGGCCCGTGGGTGCACCTGGCCGCCCGCACCATGATCGCGCCGCACGGCACCGGCGTGGCACAGGGCCACCTCTGCGACCCGCAGGGTTTCGTCGCGGTGGTCGGCCAGCCGCTGCTGGTGGCCCCCCGCTCCTGACGGTCGCCTGGCATCATTCTCGGCCATGGATTACCAGGGGCAGTTTCGTGCGGCGGCGCTCGCAGCCGGATTCCCGGACGACGAGGTCGGCCGATTCCTCGAACACCTTCGCCTGACGATCCGGCTGGCCGGCGGCTCGGGCGATGCCGTGGCCGGGCGGGCCGGCGGGCTGCCACACCTGCCGGCCGGCCAGGACTGGCCGGCCGAGCAGGGTGTCGCGCTGCCGTTCGTCTTCTCGGCCGACTGCGCGGCGCTGCCGGTGGTCGACGGCTCCAGCCTGCCCGCGGACGGTTCGCTGCTGTTCTTCCTCGACCACGAGCAGGACCACCTGACCGGCGCGCACGGGCGGGTCCTGCACGTTCCGGCCGGCGCCGGGACCACGGCCACCCAACCCCCGGCCCCCGGCCTGGTCGCCAAGGAGTACGACCTGCACGCCTCGCTCATCGCGGAGCTGCCCGACTGGTTCGGCCCCGGGGACGACGAGGACGACGAGGACGATCTGTCGCCGTTGCAGGAGCAGCTTGCCGAGGACCTGCCGAACCTCGCCGAGTTGCGCGCCCTGGCCGCCGTGCTCTGGCCCCGCGACAACGGGCTGGCCACCGCCTGTCTGGGCGGCCACGTCACCGACGAGGTGATCACCAGCATCGCCGAGCAGACCCTGGCCGGCCGGGAGAAGGCCGGCGAGATCGTCGTTCCGGTGGCGAACTGGTACTCGCACGTGGAACGGGAGAAGTACCGCCTCGCGGGGGAGTGGCTGACGCTGGCGACGTTCGCCACCACCGACGACCTCTACGACGGCAGTTTCGTGATCCGCGCCGACGACCTGGCCGCCGGCCACCTCGACCGGGCCCTGTCGGTCACCGGCTTCAGTGAATAACGGGTGATGAGTTCTCGTCGCTGCGCCCGTCTTACCTACAACCGGATTCGACGGGCGGAGGGACGAGATGATGAACGAGGTCGACGAGTCGGCGTTCTCGGGGCTGACCGAGCAGCACCGGCGCGAGCTGCACGTGCACTGCTACCGGATGCTGGGTTCGTTCGAGGACGCCGAGGACACCGTGCAGGAGACGTTCCTGCGGGCCTGGCGTAAACGGGACACGTTCCAGGGCCGGTCGACGTTCCGGGCCTGGCTGTACCGGATCGCCACCAACGCGTGCCTGGACCTGCTGGCCAAGGTCCGCCCCGAACCGGCGGCCGGCGGCGAGGTGCAGTGGCTCCAGCCGTACCCGGACCGGCTGCTCGACGAGGTCGACGGCCCCGAGTCGGTGGCCGTCGCACGGGAGACGATCGAGCTGGCGTACGTGGTGGCGGTCCAGCATCTGGCGCCACGCCCGCGGGCCGTGCTGATCCTGCGGGACGTGCTGGGCTGGCCCGCGAAGGAGGTCGCCGACCTGCTCGGCGACTCGGTGAACTCGGTCAACAGCGCTCTCCAGCGGGCCCGCGCCGGGATGCGCGAGCACCTGCCCGCCGAGCGTCAGGACTGGACCGGCGACCCGGAGAGCGACGCCGGCACCCGGGAACTGGTGCGCCGGTTCACCGAGGCCAGCGTGGCCGCCGACATCCCGGCGCTGACCGCGATGCTGCGCCACGACGTGCGCTCCTCGATGCCGCCGACCCCGGGCCTGCGGATCGGCCTGGACGCCGTGGTCGCCGACTGGACGGCCGACGGTTTCGACACGATGACCGGCCTGCGTGCCCTGCCGGCCGCGGTCAACCGGCAGCCCGCCATGGCCTTCTACCACTGGAACAAGACGGCGGGCGTGTTCCTGCCGCTGACCCTCGACGTCCTGCGTATCACCGCGGGCGCGGTCACCGAGGTGACGATCTTCGACGCGAGCCGGTTCGCCGGGCTCGGGCTGCCGGAGAGCCTGCCGGCGGACGCCGGCCAGTAGTCCGCGGTGCGGACGCTCACGCTGCACGGCGGCGAACGCGTCGCCGTGCTCACCGAGTCATGGCACGACGTGTTCGCCGTCGTCGACTGCGGCCGGGTCCAGCTGGAGTTGCGTGACGGCGCGCCCGGCCCGGTCCTCGAACGCGACGCCGGCTTCTGGCTGCGCGGCACCGGCGTCCGCGCGCTGCGCAACCCCGGCCGGCACACCGCACGGGTACGGCTGATCACCCGCAATCCAGACAGTGGAGGTACCACCATGAGCGACACCCTGACCCGCCCCGCCCACCGCATCCTGCGCTTCGCCGGCCGGGGCCTGGTCGCCGTACCCGTGGCGATGGCCGTCACCACGATCGCGGCCGCGATCGCCCAGGCCGCCGGGGTCACCTTCGAGATCCCCGACGGCGGCGAGACGATCCCGCTGCCCAGCTTCGCCGTGGTGACCGGGTTCTTCTCGGTCGTCGGCGTGGTCATCGCCGCCGCGCTGCTGCGATGGAGCGCCCGCCCGGCCCAGCGGTTCCGCTGGACGGCGGTGGCGCTGACCGTGGTCTCGCTGGTTCCGCCGTTCCTGGCCGGCGCGGCCGCCGCGACGAGCGCCGCCCTGGCCGGGCTGCATCTCGTCGCGGCGGCGGTGATGATCCCGCTGCTGGTCCGGGGCCTGCGGGCCTCAGCCCCAGCGCGAGGATGACCAGTCGTCGCTGGACCAGAACCGGGCGGTCCACGCGGCCCCGCTCCACGCCCGTCCGCTCCAGGCCCGCCCGGTCCACGCCGGGTCGGTCCAGTTCTTCGAACCACCCCAGGAACCGCCCGGCCAGGTGGCCGAGGCCCAGGTCTTCGACGCGTAGGACGTGCCGGTCCAGCCGTCGCCGGCCATCCGGTAGCCCATCCACACGCCCCCGGACCAGGTGGTCTGCGCCTTGGCCCGGGTGGCCCAGCCGGCCGCGTCGAACGGGCCGAAGATGGTGTTCTGCCCGCTGAGCTGCACCCCGTCGGCGGACACCCGGCTGCTGCCGCGGGTGGTGTCGAGCATCCCGGCGCCTGTCGACTCGCCGATGGCGTCGCTGCCGGTGGCCGCGGTCCCGGCCAGCGCCATCGACACGTTGACCTCCTTGGCGCCGAGCGTCGCCGCCTTCCCCTTGCTCAGGTAGGTGCCGTTGACCAGCAGATACTTGAGTTGCAACGGGGTCAGCCCGGGGCGGGCCTGCAGGACCAGGGCGGCGGCCGCGGCCGTCACGGCGGTCGCCTGGGAGGTGCCGGAGCCACGGAACAGGGTGTCGCCGTTGCGGGCGGCCGGGAACGACACGTCGATGTTGGACCCCGGCACCCGCAGCGACGGGATCGACGTTCCGGGCGCGAGCACATCGAGCGGCCGGCCGTTGGAGGCGATGTTCGTGTACGTGGACAGCTCGTCGTCGGCGGTGGTGGCGGTGCCGTACGTGTTGGTCGCCCCGACCGCGATCACCGACGGAACCGGCCCGGCCCGCCGATCAGCGGCGGGAACTCCCGAAACGGATCGAGCGGCAGGCCCCGGCGAGGACCTGCCGCCCGACGTGACTCAACTGCCGGACGCCGCCCGGAGCACGGCCAGCCCGGCCGCATCCAGATAGACGGCCGGCGCGTCGAGATCCAGCGTCCCGGCCCGTACGCCGTCGTGGCTGCGGCCCTCGAACACGCTGTTGGCCATCTTCCCGGCGTCGAACAGGTGCGGCGGGGCGGCGTACCCGATGCCGTCACCGATCCACGCCACCAGCCCACCGGACCGGAACACCCACGCGTAGACCTCGTCGATCCCGGACCGCCAGGACGCGCTGTCCGGGAACTCGTCGAAGGTGAGATCCCACAGCCGGATCTCCCACCCCGGACCGTCCATCACGAACGAGCTGGGCGTGACGACTCCCGGCAGGTGCCGGTCCGGGAAGTCGCCGTCGATCCACGCGCCCGGCCGGTACAGCGCGTAGAGGGTCACCCCCGGCCGGTCGCCGCGGAACGGCTGCCGGAGGACGGCGCGAGCCGGGGCGGTCACGGTATGACACCCCAGTTGCGCAGCTGGTCGAGCGTCGGCTCGTACGCCGTGGCCATCTCACCCTTCCGGTTTCCGCCGGTCCACACCTGTACGGCGATCCACCGGCCCTCGTGCTGTCCCACCAGGATCTCCACCGGATCACCCTGGGTGTGGGTGGGGACCAGCCGCTTGGCCGGGTTCTTCAGGATCGGGCCGAGGATCGCGCGCAACTTGTCCGGGCTGGTCCGCTGCGACCAGTTGCCGGTCACGATGCCCACCTCCTGGAGGTGCCGCCAGGCGTGGTTGAGCCGGTCGAGGCCGCCGAGCGCCAGCTTGACGGCATCGTCGCACATCCCGGCCCCGTCGTTGTGCACCAGCACCGGGGTGCGCCCGGCCAGCACGTAGTAGGTGTGCAGGTCGGCGACGGTGAGGTTGTGGACGGTCGCGGCCCGGCTGTGCTGCCGGGCCGAGGCGACCTGGACCCAGCTGCCGGAGCCGTCGCGCAGCCACTGCCCGCTGCCGAGCCGGCTTGCGGACACCCAGTCGTGCCGTTCGGCGGACCAGAACCGGTGGGCGGCGGTCGCCGTCACCGTTCCGTCGCCGGCCGACACATCGACGAGGTCCTTGTCGCCGGTCCCGGTGATCAGCGCGGTCACCGGCTTGGCCGCGGTGACGCCACGGACCGGGTCGGTGGCCAGCACCCGGTCGCCGACCCGGATGTCCCGGATCGGTCTGGCGCTGCCGTCGGCGAGCAGCACCCTGGTGTCCGGGGTGAAGCTGTTGCCCGCTCCGCAGACCGCGCCCACCTTGTCGAACAGCCGCTTGAGATCACGCAGCTTGTCGGCGAGTTTGACCCCACCGGAGGCCATCCCCAGCCCGGGGATCAGCGACGTGGCGCTGAGCCCGGCGCCGACCCAGTCGCCCTGGGCCGCCGAGATCGCCCCGTCGAGCAGGTCGCAGACCTCACCGACGGCCGGGACGAGCCCGCACAGCGCCAGGCCGATCTGCAGCACGATCACCGCGGCCTGGTACGTCTCCTGCAGCTTCTGCCCGACCTCGCCGAGCAGCTTGCACCCCTCGCTGTGCGGGTTGAAGCCGCACTTGAGCGGGTTCTTGATGGCGTCCATGGCCTGCGCCCGGACCATCTGGCAGTACGGGCTGATGTTCGGCCCCAGACAGCGCAGACGCTGGTACTCGTCGGTGCCGCGGCTCTCCATCAGCTCCTTCATGCGCAGCGACGCCTCGGCCTTGGCCGCCTCCAGCCCGGCCTGGGCCGCCTTGCCCGCGTCGAGTCCGGCCTGGACCGCCGACGCCACCGCGTTGGTCGCGTCCCAGGCGGCCGCCGCGGCGCTCGAGGCCGCGGTCTGTGCCGACGCGGCGGCGGACGCGGCCGATCCGGCGGCCGCATCGGCGCTGCGGTCGGCGGCCGCCGCGGCTGCCTTGGCGCTGGCCGCCGACTGCGCGGCCTGCTCGGCGGACCGCTTGGCCGCGGCCGCCGACTGGGCGGCCTGGTCGGCGTACCCGGCCGCCTGCGCGGCGGACTCGGCGGCCTGCTGGGCGTAGACGGCCGCCTCGGCCGCCGCCTGCCGGGCCACCGCCGCCACCCGGGCCGCCTCGGCGGCGTCGGCGCGGGCGGTGGCCGCCACCTGGTGTGCCTCGGCGACCAGCGCCTGCACCGCCGCCACGTGACTGGTCTGCTCCACGTCGCGCCGGGCCGCTTCGTGCCGGCCGACCTGCAGGAAGTAGCTGACGTAGGAGCCCGGCCCGGCCAGCGCCACCTCGGCGGCGTCCTTCAGCTCCGGGCCGGCGCCGGCCAGGCTCTGCGCGATCTGGATCCGCTGATCGGCCTCGCGGGCCGTGTGCTGGCCCCGGCGCAGGAACTCGTGCAGGTCGGCGGCCGTGCCGTTGAGCGCCCGCCGGGCCGCCGCGGTCGTCGCCGGTCCCGCCCCGGACAGCAGCTGGGTGACCGCGACCCGGTCGGCGGCCTCCTTGCCGGGGTACTCCCGGGTCCGCAGGAACCGCTGCACCTCGGCGTCGGCGCCGGTCAGCGCGGCCTCGGCGGCGGTCTTCTCCTCACCGGTGACCGTGTCGGCCACCCGGACCAGGCGTTCCCGGTCGTCCTGCGCGGCGGCGAAGGCCCGGCCCTCGGCCAGCCACAGCCGCAGACCCGCCTCACCGGCGGTCAGCGCGCCCTTGGCCTGCTCCCGGGTCCACGAACCGCCGATCCGGATCAGCCGCAGCGCCGCCCGGCGGCCCCGGTCGACCACCACCTCGGTGGACGCCCCGGCAGCGGTCGCCTCGGTCAGCAGCCGCCGGGTCTCCGGGTCGACCCGGTCGTCCTCGACGGTGTCCCAGGCCAGATCCCGGTTCCAGGCGACGTCCCAGGGCTGGGCCGCCTCGGCCGCCTTGGCGTCCTGGGCGACCGCCAGGTTCTGTTCCTTGGCCAGGGTCCGGCGTTCCTCGTCGGCCTCGCGGGCCAGTTGTTCGACGGTCGCGGCCTGGGTCGCCGCGTCGGTCGCGACCTGGGCGGCATCGGCGGCCCGGGCGGTGCTTGCCGACCGCCGGCTCGCTGATGAACAGGCCCGCCGCGATCGCCGAGTTGGACCGGCCCTCGGC